>JAGGYI010000112.1 GCA_021162655.1 Anaerolineae bacterium | reverse complement strand
CTTTTCCTGATCAAAAGGCACCAAGCGTCCATCACGCTTGCGGACCAACTTTACTCTACACTCGACCATTATTCCTCTGCCTCCAAGCTTTTGAGAGAAATTCTCCTTCATGCATTGTATATTATAGCCCCTTCCACGTATTTTTGCAAGACTTTTTGCGTAAATTCCCTCGGGATTTTCCTCAGCAGTTTAACCACTATCCCTAGTATGTCATGAGTATATTGACACACTATTTATTGCGTTATGGAGAGTAAAAGCCAAGTACTTGAACCAGGGACCTCAGAAAAGAGTTATATCTGCAATTTTTATTGCAAACACTCTGCTTTGACGAGTCCCACCACCTCTCTATAATCATCGTCATTGACCACGTGAAAGGAGCTTAAACATTGAGGAAAATTTCCCTGCCCCGCCTTAGCCCCTGGGAATGTAACCTCTGGGCCATTGTGTGGGCAGAGTTGTTCCTTTTCATTGCTTTTCAGGGCGCCTTTGTCTTTATGCCCTACTATGTCCAAACAATGGGGCTCACTGACCCACAAAAGGTGGGTACCTGGACAGGTACTTATCAAGCCATTGGAGCTTTTGCGTTCGCTATCTTTACCCCTATTTGGGGCATGCTCGGGGATCGATATGGTCGCCGGCTGATGCTGGTCCGCGCGGTTGGTGCAACTGTTATCGTAATGAGCTTGACTAGTTTTGCACGCACTCCTTCTGAGTTACTAAGAATCAGAGTCTTTCAGGGATGTGCTACGGGTTCCCCCTCTGCTGCCTCGGCACTTATCGCGGGAAGTGCTCCAAAGGAACGGCTCGCCTTCGGTTTAGGCCTATTGCAAACCTTTATCTTCATCGGTTCATTCCTTGGCCCAATAATCGGGGGGATCCTCGTCGATTCACTTGGCTACCGTACAACTTTTCGGCTTGCAGCCATCCTCTCTTCTATTGCCCTACTTATCGTTCTCACCCTAGTTCGGGACCCCAAGGAGAGAAAAACAACCCGCTCTTCTCCTGAAAATCCCCTGAAAAGCCTTCGCGCTCTATTGAGTTATCCTGCCATCCTTCTCATTATAGGGATTGCGCTTTCTGTAAACACTGCTTTCTCCCTCTTGGGGCCCATCCTACCCCTTTTCATTCAAGAGATCGTCGCCGACCCCGATAAGCTTGGTACAACCGCTGGCACAATCAATGGGATCGCCTTCCTTGCCGGAGCAGTCTCCTCTCTCGTTGCAGGGCGTCTCAGCGACCGCTTCGGTTGTCGGCGGACCTTAATTTTCTGCTTCCTTGGCATGGGCCTTACTTGCATTCCGCAAAGCTTCATCCACACAGCCACCTGGTTGGGAATTCTTCAAAGTATCCAAGGATTCTTCCGAGGGGGGATCGGACCCAGCCTTGGTGCTTTAATCGTCAAGCTTGCCTCTAAAGAAAAAGCAGGCGCTGCACTTGGCCTAATGAACAGCGCCTACTCTATTGGGTTTAGCCTTGGCCCCATCCTAGGAGCAATCTTTCTCACTCACTTCCCGTTGAGGGCGGCTTTCTCCCTCGTAGGGGGGATTCTACTTCTTATTGCTTTTGCTTTAACCTTCATAGGTAAAACCCTCTCACCGGGGCTTACAAAATCAAACCAGCTGCCCCCTGCTTAAAGCTTGACGGCGAAATGCCCTACGTCCTAGCCATCCACTTAACAGAAGCATCCCCCCGGCTACGGTACCAGAAAGAAAATAAGGGTATCTTGCGAACCAAGAAAACCCAGGAGCAACACCAACCCATAGGACAAGCATTCCCCCCAAGACTAGCCAACGCTTCACACGGGCTTTTATTCCCAAAGAGAGGTAATATCCCCCAATGATGAGGGGAAGAAACAATGGTATGCTCACACTATCCAAAGCCCATCCTCGCGCTCGCGCAAAAAGAAGGAGAGCCTCCGCCCAGAATAACACCCAAGTAAGGAGCAGCCACGTAATTCGCAAGGTAAGAGTTCCTCTACGCCTTCGCAAGCCTAGCATACGCAAAGACTGTCTCTCTAAACGATGTCCATAGTAAAGTGCCAGAAAGATCAAGAACCAAAGAAAGAACCACACCCAGAGGCCCACCCCTACTAGAGCACACAAGCCGAACCCTAAAAGGATTGCCAGCCCCAAAGGCCATTCAAAGGCACCGTAACTATCGTGCCCCTCGGCAGCCACCCGAGAAAACCACTGACTTGGACCCATCCCCCTCTCCCCTCCAACCACTAATTTTCTTTCATTCTAGAACCCGCTCTAGAGATGTCAACAGGGATTATTTGACATCGCTCAGAGCCTGGCTTAGACTGGTTCTTTGAAGATATTAGGGAAAAGGAGAAAAGAAATGACCTCCAGTGGCAATGGCCACTCGGAAGGAGAATTGTGGCGAGGTATCGATTTTTCCGGGTTGACAGTTGTCCTAGGTATAGGGACAGGGCAACTCATTGCCATCCTTAACCAACAGGCCCATTTGGCAGGAGGCCAACTCCTTGTCACTAGTCGCAAACCTCACCTTCTCAAAACGCTACTTTCATTCCAGGAGGAAGGGCCCCTTACTCTCCTCCTTGCCCATCCCCGGCATCTCCCTCTGATCGATGAATGCGCAGATCTTGTTGTCATAAACGGCATTCTTCGAGAGATCCCCGAAAGTGGATTCCGAACCCTTTTTGAAGAGATTTGGCGTATTCTTGTCCCCGGAGGGAATCTCCGTATCTCTGATGTCATTGAGCCCCTCCAAATGGACTATAATCAAGCCTGGAGTGAGCGGAACCGTATTGTACGCAAGCTCGGAGAAGCTTTAGGACGGCCAACGGCGCTCTCGGTAGACATTAAAAAAGCAGCAAACGCCCTACGCGCAGTTGGCTTTGCCGATTTGGGCGTCTCCTTGCTTCCAGGGTACAACCTTACTGATGCATGGCTCGAGGACACTGTAAATGCTATTCGGATGATGGCTTCTCGAGTGAGCAACCCCCAAGTACGAAGTGAGCTTGTCCACAAAGATGTGAACCGCTTGGTCTCCGCTTACAAAAAAGGAGGTCAACGCGCTGCTGAGCGCTTTGTCTTACGGGCAAAAAAGGTGGGGAACCTCTCTTTAGATATGGAGGCCTCTTTCACCGAAGATGACCTACACGAACCAGACTAACCCCTTTTTTGTAAATTCGTGGGCGTCTATCCTCGGAAATGAATCGCCGTACGGGCACAGCAGGATATCCTCCACATCTCTGTCGCCGCCAAACGAAAGGCACCGGTACATAGCTCAACGCTAACCCCTCATAGTGCCCCGCATTCGCTAAAAAGGTCCCATCGGGGTGCACGATACAAGACTGCCCAAACATCATTCCAGGACTCCACGGAGAATCTACATCCTGGCCATAGCTCGCCCGAACCCAGTATGCTTGAGTATCCATCGCACGAGCTTTCAACAAAGACTCGTTTGCTAACTCGTGCTCCGAGCGCTGCAAAGCAGGGAAAAAGATAATCTCGGGCTCCGCTGCACAAAGGGTAGCAAAAAACTCTGGAAAATAGATATCGTAGCAGATGGTAATAGCTATTCTGGCCAAAGAAGTTTCGAAAACTTTGAGCTCTCCTCCCGGGAGGACCCCCAGTTTCTCCTTTTCACCAAGAGTGGGGTGAACTTTATCATAATAGCCCAATATCTCTCCTCCCCTCAAGAGATAAGCGCGATCGACGAATCCCCCAGACCAAGGAACAAGCAAAGGCAAGATAACATAAGCCTTCTGCCCTGTTAGCATCTTCTGCACGTGCTGCAGTAACTTCTCAGCCTCCCCCGCAGCTCTGGTCATTTCATCGTTAGGGAGGCAAAAAACGTTAAAGAATTCCGGCAAGCAAACAAAATCGGCGCCGTACTGCAAGCACTTTGCCAGAAGATCTAATCCTCTCCGGACCATTCGCTCGTTCGCCTCTGCAGAAGGAGGCATATATACCGGAGGCTGTACCGCTGCTAAAGTAAGCCATCCCATCAACGTCCGCTCCTCCGAGAAGTTCCACCTTCGATGATATCGGCTAACTCCTTTCTTGCCGCTTCCCAGACATCTGGATCGATAGGCCAACTGACATCTGCCCGCGTCTCTCCATCATATTCCCACAGCACCTTGGGAACGATTCGTTTGACGATCTCATTGGTACGCTCAGGATCTATAGCAGCTGCCAAGGCAAGATAGTCTGCGTCCTGAATGCCTCTCCGCCAGAGTTTGAGCCGCAAAGAGGCAAAAGGTCCCTTAACACCATAACTATCTTTGGGGAACCGTCGGTCTGTGCCTGGATAAAAGAGCACGCCATCTCCGTTAAAGTAATTCCATCCCGTCTCTCCCAACAACCTGTCCTGACGGCTCCGGCATCCAAATGTTTGGGCTTGACGAAAGACGTTCGTCTGCGCCTGCTCTTTGTTGTACGCTGCACATTGAAAATTATTGTAATATGTGCTTTCCCAATAGAACCAGCGATCCACTTTCATCTTAAATTGAGCCCAAGGGAGCATTCGCAAAGCCACCCCATCATCTTCTATCGCAAATGAACCACAAAGGGGTCTCTTGCCATTGTAAAGATAAAAGCGTTTGTGAGGATCGGCTACATACCGCTCAACAGCCGGCTGCCAAAGATCAAAGACAGCTCCCCAACCTGCGGGAGAGGCCACCACATCAAGTGAAGGAACCTTGCGGGCAGCATCTGGTAAAGAAAGAGTCGCCATGGACATCAAGCGCCGCCCGGGGCCTGGATTTTCATCAAGCCAACGAGCCCAACGCTCTGTTTGAGCATACTCGCGAGATTCATCGATGAGATAGAGAAAGTACTCTGTTGGGATATCTAGGGGGTGTTTATCGAACCAATTCACCCAGGCATCCGAATTCCGCCACATTTCCTCTCGTCCCCCCTCTCGCCAAGGCCAACTTCCATAAGTCCCAATGGAGTAGACATTGTTACCCACTCCTTCTCCTACGCCTTCGTAGCCCTGCTCTGGAGTAAAAAGGCTCCCATCCAAGCGACTCGGCCAGACGGCCTCCATCTGCTCCAGAGAAAGGTACCCATCGATAAGCGATACCTTATGACGATGAGCCAACTGAAAGTGGCGATCAAGCAGCTTTAGTGCCTCTGTATAGACGGCTGTTCCTGGTTTGATCTCCTCTTCGGGAAGACCAAGGTACCGATCATAGATATTCTCGCGGCTGATAAAAATCATTGTTTTGGCAGTGGGGAGATCAGGTAAAGTAAAATTACGCACCTGGAGTTCCACCGGAATCTCCCAAGTAAGCCGCCCCTCCTCGCTAATCGTCAAAGTGCCAGTATAGACACCCGAAGGAACATTCCTCGGGATGTAAATATCTCCCCAGATGGCCTGGCTGGTGCCAAGGGGAATGGTAAATGGGGTATGCAATTCCAAGGGCACAGCGATCTCGGGGAAAAACCGATTATGGCAAGGTCTGTCTTCCCATCCCCCCTCACCGATGCCATACTCTTTATCATAAGGACGGCGGCAACGGGAAGGCACAGTTCTTTCGTCAAGAGCCTCATATGCTAAATCAACACTCAGGCCTTTGATCTCCAAGTAACGCACATGGAAAAGCTCGATATTACGCCCCACATAATTAAAGAGCTCATCTCCTCGCGCAGGGTGCCCTTCAATAGTCACTCCTCCTGGCCCCCTGAGCGTTTCAAAACGCACCACCACCTGCCGCGCCATCGCCTTGGGGGCTTCCAAAATGAGGTTAAAGGAAACCACTTCATTGCGAGCACCAAAAAGAGAAATGCGGCTTCCGTCCCAGATCGTGTTCCGTACCGCGCAGGCATCTTTGGTAGCACGCAACTCACCACGCAATACTTTGTCTCCTCCCTCATTAGCCCAGACGTAAGCAATATTACTCGGGCGCAAGGCCACAAGAGGAGCCGGCATCAAAGTTGGATGTTCACGCGAGCTCATCTGCCCACACCCCCAGGTCCCTGCCAGCAAAAGAGAGAAAACACAAATCCCTAGCAAACGAAAGGTTCGATACACTCCTTTTCTCACAGGCATCTCCTTAACTCACTTCAACTAGCCATCATGTTTATGGCTTGCTCACAAAAGGAAGATAGAGACGGCTTTGTAGGGTCAAAGTTAGCTCCGCTTGTATCTCTCCCCCCTCTCCCTCAGTCGTCGCCCAAAGATACACTGTCCCCGGCAATGAGGAGGAAAAAGCTGTTATAGCAAGACCATCATGGCAAACCACCCGAGGCGAGATCTCGCCCCGACTTGCCCCAAAGGAGACCAACACCCCCTCTGCTGGTTGTTGGCTCACATTCCTCACAGTGGCTGTGACGAGGATAGTTTCACCCACTGCACCTCCTGGCAAAGCCACCAGTTGCGTAATAGTATAAGGTGCATCAGCCCGCAAAACAGGCTCATAAAGGTCATCCGCAGGGCTATGGGTAGCCCGACCATCACTCTGTCGCCAAAAATAATCAGAACGCATCAGAGCAGCCAACCTCGCATTATCCATTTTTGCTAGCAACTTTCCAGGGCCCTGAACACAATCATTGCCCATGCAAGCAGATGGGCCAGGGAAAGCAAACGACCAAAAGTAAAGATGATAAGCCGCACAGTGCTTGCTCATCTGGTCTCCAGCAAAATCAGGGCTCATCTCGGCATAAAGCATCATCCTCTCCATCTCCTCATTGCGGAGGCCCTTGGGTTCAACTGTCAGAGAAGAGGATCGATACCACTCAAAAAGAATCCCCCTGGCTAAAAGCTCGGCAACGTACCCTCGCACTATGTCAGCCGTCGTTTTTTCTCCAAGGTAATCTTTGCTTCCAAGTGACCAATAAGGATCAAGAAGCACCACCCGCGTTGGGCGCAGGCAAGAGGGCACTTCACCCGCGGAAATCCCATCTTCTATCAGTTTTGTCAACCGCACTGCCATCTGGCCTCCCAACGAGTGCCCTACAATGCGGATCTCCGCTGTTCTGCAACCACTATTTCCCAAGGCATCCACATAAGCTTGATAGAAGAGCTCACCCGCGCTAGGCGTTCCTGGGGGCGCTTCCTCATAACTTCCATCCGCTTTGCGCCAGCGCATCCCCTTTGGACCATCGTTCACCCAGATCTTTGCCTCGGCGTCTGTCACCACCGCTTCATCTGAAAACTGGTTCCAGAAAAAGATACCTACATTCCACCCGGCCTCAATCCAAGCGTTCGCTGTGTTTACACTTTTTGGCCAGATCCCCTCAAAATAGCGATACGTAAAGTTTGGAGGGTAATTTGCAGAGAGCCCCGGTTGCCATCCGTGCACAAAAATCAGTGTGGGTTTTGTCGGATCGAAATAAGGGTTCGGCTCACCCGGAACAAACTTTTGCTTGGCATCATTCAACCCAAACCAATAGATGCCATAGCTCAACATATTAGGATCATAATCCTGCGCCCTGCTTTGCCCCGGTATTCCCCAAAGCGCAACCCACCACACGAGAGATAGCAAAAGAGCCCACTGACAAACTCGCCCTCGTACCATCTCAACCTCTCCTCGATAGGTACCATTTTATTACACAAAAGCCGCCTACAAAAGTCCGCCCAAGCTTGACAAGTTAAGAGAGAAGGATTATTGTTGCAGGCATCTTACAAACACTTTCGTGGAGAGAAGAGAAAATGACAGAAGACTTTGAGCAAGTTCTTGACCACGTAAATACCTACTCAAAACCCTCTCAGCTACGCATCACCGACATTCGAATCTCCACCATTGTGGGGGCTCCCATGCGTTGCCCCTTAATCAAAATATACACCAATCAGGGGTTGGTGGGATATGGCGAAGTTCGAGATGGCGCTAGCAAAATCTATGCCCTTATACTCAAGGGTCGTCTTTTGGGAGAAAACCCCTGCAACATCGATAAGCTCTTTCGCCGCATAAAGCAATTTGGCCACCACGGACGCCAAGCTGGCGGCGTTTGCGGCATTGAGGTGGCTCTTTGGGACCTAGCCGGCAAAGCCTATGGGGTGCCCATTTACCAAATGCTTGGCGGCAAGTTTCGAGACAAAATTCGCATCTATTGCGATACAGATGTCCACGGTAGGAACACAGGAGAAGCTATGGGGCAAGCCCTCAAAAAACGTATGGAAAAAGGGTTTACCTTTCTCAAGATGGATGTGGGAATCCAACTTCTTCGCAACGTCGAAGGTGCGCTCACTGCACCTTTGGGTTTCCTCGACGAACTTTATAACACACCCCGCTGTCCCTCAGCAGAGCTTTCTGATCTGGAAAAACGAGAGCTCCGTAGCCGCCGGTATACACTCAACAACATCGCCCATCCTTTTACAGGGATCCGGATCACAGAGAAAGGACTGGATTACCTGGAGCAATATGTTGCCGAGGTGCGCTCGATCATCGGTTATGATATTCCCCTAGCTACCGATCATTTTGGCCACATTGGCCTCGAAGACTGTATTAAAATTGCCCAGCGTCTGGACAAATACAACCTTGCCTGGTACGAAGACATGCTCCCCTGGTACCTTACTCAGCAATATGTGCGCCTTGCTAACTCTTGCAAAACACCCATTTGTACTGGCGAAGACATATACCTCAAAGAAAACTTTCGTCCCTTGCTCGAAGCGGGAGGCGTTTCAATCATTCACCCTGATCTCCTTACCTGTGGAGGCATCTATGAACTAAAGAAGATAGGGGATATGGCTCAGGACTATGGCGTCGCCATGGCCATTCACATGGCCGAATCCCCAATAGCTTGCCTAGGTGCAGTGCACGCCGCAGCAGCAACAGAGAATTTTATCGCCCTCGAATTTCATTCTGTCGACATCCCCTGGTGGGATGACTTAATCAACGGCCCCACCAAGCCCCTGGTTCAAAACGGGTACATCCAAGTTCCAGATGCCCCTGGCCTAGGCATTGAATCGCTCAATGACCAGGTAATCGCTGAGCATCTCGATCCCGCTGAACCAGGCCTCTGGGAACCCACTGATGAGTGGAATGATTATGATTCCCACGATCGTCTTTGGAGCTAGCACAGGGAGAAAAATAACCCGCAAAAGAGAAATTATTAGGAGGAACCTATCATGAGAATCGGGATGGTTTTGCCGGACTTGTCGGATTCGTACCTTAAACTTGCTCGTCAAATGGGCGTCACAGATATCGTCGCTGTTTTGCCTCCACGGTATCGCACCGGCCCCGTCTGGGAATTCGTGCCTTTACTCGCCCTCAAAGAAAAGATCGAGGATGCAGGTCTACACTGGACAGTCATCGAAAGCCTACCAATCTCTGATCGGATCAAGCTGGGGCTCCCAGGCCGTGATGAGGATATTGAAAACTGGTGCAAGTCTTTGCGCAACATCGGAGCAGCCGGCATTCCCATCATGTGTTACAATTGGATGGCCGTCTTTAACTGGCTCCGGACTTCTTTCACCACTCGAGTGCGTGGTGATGCCCTCGCCACCAGCTACGACCACAAACTGATGGAAAAAGCTCCTCTCACCGAGGCTGGAGTCGTTACCGAGGAGCAACTGTGGGAAAGCTTAGAATACTTTTTAAAGGCGGTTGTCCCCGTAGCGGAAGAGGTTAACGTCAAACTAGCCATGCACCCCGATGATCCCCCTCTTTCACCCATTCGAGGTGTAGCTCGTATCATGATTAATCCGGAGAACTTTCAGCGGCTCATCGACCTCGTCCCCAGCCCTGTGAATGGAATTACCTTCTGCCAAGGGTGTTTCGCGGAAATGGGGGTTAATATTCCAGAGACGATCAAGCACTTTGGCCGCCAGGGTAAGATCTTTTTCGCCCACTTTAGGAACTTGAGCGGCACAGCCGAGAATTTCCGCGAGATGTTCCATGATGATGGCGATACCGATATGTTCGCCGCGATGAAAGCCTATTACGAAGTAGGCTTTGAGGGACCCATGAGGCCAGATCACGTCCCCACCATGGAAGGAGACGACAACACTCGACCTGGATATAGCCTACTGGGTCGGCTTTTTGCAGTCGGCTATATGAAGGGACTCATCGAGGCAGTTGAGAAAACGATGTGAAAGCAAAGGGAGGGGCAAGCAATGCCCCTCCCTCTCAACTTTTCAAAGGCTCCCTGCGTAAGCTTCTCGCCGTGCGATACATGGCAAGAATGTTCTCGAGAGGGGTGAAAACTTGAATAGCATGGGTCGGCCCCAGGATCAACCCACCTTCTGCAAAAAGCTCCAAACGCCAACGTGTTTCGCGTACAACATCTTCTACAGAGCCAAAAGGAAGTAACGTTTGTACGCACATTGTCCCGCAAAAAGCCAAATCCCGCCCAAAGTCTCTTTTCAAACCATCTAGGGCCATACCCTCCGCTGCTACTTGAACGACCTCAAGGATATCCAGTCCCATATCAATGAGACGGGGAATGAAGGCACGCACACTGCCACAGGAATGCATCATCACTCGCGCACCATAACGATGAACGAGCTCGAAAAAAGCCCGATAATAAGGTGCGAAAAGCCGTTCAAAAGAATTTAGGGAAATAATCGGGCCCCTCTGAGTACCCAAATCCTCTCCGCAATGAACGATATCGATTTGCCCATGCGCAGCCTGAAGCACTCGCTCTGTCAGCTCGTAGAAAAATAAAAATCTCTTCTCAACCAAGAATTTGAAAACAGGGTCTTCTGTCCCTATATCATATAGAACCTGCTCCACTCCACGGCAACGAGCTATCCCGTTTATAAAATCCAGATGGCCAGCTCCTCCATAGACAAGAGCATAGTCACCTAGCTTGGCACATTGTTCAGCAATACTGTCATACTCGTACCAATCTGCCGAAGGAAAGGGATATCCTTTTAATTCCTCAGGTGCCCTTATCCCTGCAAAAGGCAGATAGACTGCCTCAGGATATGTGCCGATGCCATCGCCATAGACGATATTTGCATAACGTTCGCCCCAAAGCCCTTCGACGCTCCCGTCAGGGAAACGCTTTCGTTCTGGTCCCACATAACGAGGGTGCACGTAACGCAGATCCTCACCTAGCGCCTCCAGAAGAGCTTGATCGCTCGACACTCCCAAATATTCTTTTAAAGAAGCATTTACCTCTGGAGTAGCAATATGATGCACAGGAATCCGATCAAAGCCTCTCCTCTCCAAGGCACTTTTCACTCGTTGGCGTGAAGTCATTGTCACCTTTTGCATGCTTGCCTACTCGCCAAGCCTCCCCTGAATAAAGGCCCAAGCCTCTTCCCAAGTAGGTTGCCCATTGAAGCCGCCAAATTGGCGGGTTGTCAGCGCTCCACAAGCTGCCCCTAAAAGTAAAGAGTTACGCAAGGACTTGGTGCGAAGCCAGCCAGCAAGAAACCCTCCATCAAAGCTATCTCCTGCTCCAACAGCATCCACCACCTGAACGGGAAAGGCAGGCACTTGCTCTCGTGTTTCGCCTCGCACGGCTAGGGCTCCCTTCTCCCCTCTTTTGACCACCAAAAGTGGCACGCGAGCAGCCATCACTTCAATAGCACGCTCAAGTTCGTTCTCTCTGGTAATCGCCAAAAGTTCCTGCTCGTTCGGCAAAAAGATGTCTACATGGTCAAAAAAGCCTTCCAATTCCCATTTTTCTTCTGGGTCCCAATTTGTATCCAAGGAAACGGTCATTCCTGCTTTCTTAGCTAACCGCATCATCTCTGGCATGGCTGGACGAAGCCCTCGCAACAAAAACGGACTGGCAATATGTAGGTGCCTAGCCATGGTGTACCATGAGGGGTCTACATCATTTATGTTAATTTCAGCAATAGAACCCAAATAAGTGAGAATTGCCCGATCCTGCCCCCGAGAAAGAGCAACGCTGGCCCCCGTCTTAATCGTTGGGTCCACTTTCACAAAGTGGGTTTCAACGCCCACACGCTCAAGCTCACTGAGCATAAAATGGCCAAAGAGATCATCCCCTACTTTGCTCCCAAAGAGCACCCGCAAGCCCATTCTTGCCGCACTGGCAGCAAAGATACCCGCGGAGCTCCCTGCGCAGACAGCAAAATCATCAACGAGTTTCTCAACCTGGCCAAACTCGGGTTCTACATCGCCCGTCAAGATGATATCAACGTTCAATTCCCCAACAACCAAAATGTCATACGGTCTCTCGTTCATTGTCCCTTTTTCATCTCCGTACCATCCAGACGAATCGCCATCACCACATTCCGTGGTCGGTCAGGATTAAGCCCTCTCCCCATAGCACGGTGATAGGCCAAAAGTTGAACAAAGGGAAGATAGAGCACAGCCCTAGCCCGTTCCCTTACATCTGCACCGAGGGAGAAAATTCTATCAAATCCACCTAGACCTTGAGCATCATTCGCCACAATCGCCACATAAGCCCCACGAGTCTTGAGATCGCGCAAAACTCCTTCCTCATAATCACGCATTCGTTCCGAGAGGAGGGCCACTATCAAGTGCTCGCTATCCACCAGAGCCATCGGCCCATGGCGGAACTCCATAAAATGAAAAGCCTCCGCGATGGAAAGAGACATCTCCTTCATCTTAATCATTGCCTCGCCCGCCAGACCATAAAGTTCCCCTGAACCGAGGTATGTAATCCGCTTAAAACTTTCATTTTGTCCCAGTTCCTTGGCAAGAGCGTCGGCTTTAGCGATTATCTCCTCGCCCAGAGAAGGCAGTTTACGAATATCGTCCAAAAGATCTTCATCTTCGGCCACTATAGCTGCAATTGCCTGCACTGCCACCAACATTCCAGCAAAAGAGCGAGTTTGTGCATAGCTCTCCTCACGCCCTGCAGCGACTTCAATCGTCAAATCTGAAATGCGGGCCAGAGGCGAATCACCATAACAGGTGACTGTCAAAACCCGACTTCCCTGTTCTTTGAGCTTTTCGACAGCCATAATGGTCTCACTAGTCGCCCCTGAGCGGGAGAGAGCAATCACAAGAGGCTTTTCCTGGGGAAGTACCAAAGTATCCGTCTGAAAGTAAAGCTCGGAGGAAGGTACTCCTTGACAAATCATCCCGGTCACGGATTGGAAAAAGGGAGCCGCATACTTGGCCAAATAAT
Source organism: Anaerolineae bacterium (assembly GCA_021162655.1). Lineage (GTDB taxonomy): Bacteria > Chloroflexota > Anaerolineae > UBA1429 > UBA1429 > JAGGYI01. Next base: position 10,103 of record JAGGYI010000112.1, on the reverse strand, counting down.
GTGTAGAACCACACCCAATGAAAAAGATCCTGTTATTTTTATTTTGCTGAAAAAGTGAGCATAACTTCTGACGTTCCGCCCATGCTGCAGTGATTGCCGATTGCCAACTTTGCTGCTGCGTTGTAATTTCCCGCAAGGAAAACTCGCCAATACTAGCCATTATTTCCTCCCCTTTTTCATAGGTCACTCTACTTTAGCACAGGTGCCAATGAAGTGGCAACTGCCCTGTTCCCTTCAGATTGACAAGCCCTTCTTTCTATGATAGAAGGGTGTCAATCTTTTCAAGGAGCGAAAGGACAATGATGATCATCGATGCTCACATTCACCTTTGGAACCGACTGCACGGAGAAGACACTGGAACGGACCGCGAAGCTCTCCGGTGGGGCAAAGCACGCCAAGGAGATAGAATTTACTACGCAACGCCCCCTGCTTTTGAGGATAGCCTCAGCACCTATGAGCGAGCCTTGGCTCATATGGATTGGCTAGGAATCGAACGCGCCGTGGTCCTCCAAGAATTTATGGATGGCAAACAGGATGATTATCTCGCCCAAGTCCGTCGAGAGTGTCCCCACCGCTTCTCTTGTATGGCCCTCTTTGACCAACACTACTTTGACGATCCTATGGGAGCCTTTAAAGAAGCTGTCGACGAAAAAAAGCTTCAAGGGTTTCTCGTCAAGTCACCTTCACCCTTTCCAGAGATCGCGATACCCAAACTCATGCCCATCTGGGAAGCCTGCGCAGAACGAGGTCTGCCCATTGTTCTGAAAAATGGGGTTCCCGAAGACGTTCGTAAGCTGATACAAGCACTGCCCAATCTAAAAATCGTTCTCTCCCACTTTGCCGGAATATTCGATCCTCCCGAGACATACTATGAACGACTTCAGATCGTCGCTGATAACCCCAACGTCTTTATGGACTCGGGCGCTCTGACTTATCGACAGAGATATCCTTTTGCTGAAGCCAAAGAGCGCCTTCACGAAGCAGTGGAAAAGGTGGGAGCAGGAAAAATCGCCTGGGGATCCGACTATCCTAGGCCACCACTCGTAGCTGATAACAGCTACAAACAACAACTTGAATTCATTACTATTGAGTGTGATTTTCTGACCGAAGACCAGCGAAAAGAGATTCTTGGGGGCACTGCCTTGCGTGTCTACAAGTGGGATTAGGTTCTACGCCTACGGACATCAGGCGCTCTCCCCTTTTCCCGGGAAAAGACGTGAGAGCGCCTCTTTTAGATCCTGATGAGTGAACGGCTTGGAAAGCAACGCCAAAGCGTTCAGCTCCCTTAACTGGGCAGGACTAATTGTTTCTCCCCACCCTGTGGTCAAAATAACAGGCAACCCCGGATGCAATCGCTGCGCTTGCGCAATGAGCTCTCGGCCAGAAATACCCGGCATTCCCAAATCGGTGATGAGCAAATCAAACCTTTCCTTCTTCAGAAGTTCGAGAGCCTCATAACCGCTACTGGCAGTGAGGACAGACTCCCCCTCACGTTCCAGAAGCCGCACCAGCAACGCTCGCACGGCATTTTCATCATCTACCACCAAAACGCGCAGTCCTTTTGTTACTCTCTGAGCATTTTGAGAATCTTCAGAAAGGCTCTTCTCTTTCTGACGACGACAGGGCAACCGAACAAGAAAAGCACTCCCCTCCCCAGGTGTGCTCCGGACCTGAATCGTTCCCCCATGTCGCTTGACAATATTGAGAGAAACCGTCAACCCCAAGCCACTACTCTTTTTAGTAGAAAAGAAGGGCTCAAAAATGCGGGCAAGTTGCTCCTCGTCCATTCCCGTGCCTGTGTCCCGAACCTCGACATAGCTCCAATTGCCTTCCTGCCCAGTAGAAATCGTCAACGCTCCACCACTTGGCATAGCCTCAATTGCATTGACAATGAGGTTCGTGAGCACCCGATGTAACTCACTGGGATTACCCATCACCGCAGGAGGATTATGTAATTCCGTATGTACCTCTATGGTAACCCCTCGTCTTTGGGCATCATCCTTCCAGTGAGGCCTGGTCAAAGCCAATGCCTCCGAGACGACATCGTCCAAACGCACAGGGACAAAATCGCTCGTATCTTCTGACTGCCGATAAAGAGACTGTAAACGCCGCACGGCCTCAGCAGCATCCCGCGCCCCCGTAAGGATGTGTTGAAGGTCTTCACGGACCATCGCAGGGTTCTCCTGCAAATCCAAAAGGGCCATATCTGCATAGCCCTGAATACTCACAAGAATGTTATTAAAATCATGAGCAATGCCCCCAGCCATTTGCCCCAAAGCCCATAAACGCTCTGCTTGAATCAAAGCGCGCTGCGCCTCAACGCGCTCCGTCACATCACGGACAACGGCCAAAAGGTGCTCCTGCCCCCGATAGCTCAACCGAGTCCCCGAGACTTCTACAGGAAACGTCTCTCCATTTCGCCTTAGCCCACGGCTTTGCACCCGAAAAGACCCCTTTTGCTGCACGATTGAAGTAAAATTCGCTACATCCTGCCTCCGATCAGGAGCAAAAAGCTCTTCAAAAGACAAGTTCACAAGCCCTTGGGGCGGATAACCGTACATATTACAAGCTGCCGGATTCGCTTCAACAATCGTGCCCTTTAGATCACACACGACGAACCCTTCTTGCGCAGCCTCGAAAATCCCTCGATATTGTTTCTCACGCTCTTGGAGTTCTTGGACAAGCTGTGCATTACGGATGGCAATGGCCGTCTGGTTAGCAAAAGCCGCAATGGCCGGCAAAAAGTGAGGTGAGAGTCCCTCATTGGCTACTACCAAAATACCCAAGACCTGCCCCTCGACAAAAAGCGGGGAAACTATGACCCCCAAAGGGGGAAGCAATCGCAAAGCCAAGCGTGCCCGGGAACCCACATTGCGGAACAAATGCTCGAGAGAAACTTGATCCAAGGAGAAATGAACGCTCTGTTTTTTCTCCACCGCCTCAGCAAAGGGCCCCACTTGGGTAATCCCGATCCTATCAATATCCCTTCCTAGAATATGACGAAAGAGCTGAAGGAGACGCTCGTCGCCATTGATTTTAGCAACGCATAGCTCTTGCCTTTCTCCATCGAGTAAAGCGATCATAGAGAAAAAGCCTAATGAGCCCAGTTCCTCGGTAATAACATCGAAAACTTGGGAAAGAGAAAGAGAAGCCTGCTGCACCACTCTCGCAGAGGCGTTCAGAGAATGCACCAATCGCTCTTCCTGCACCCGCTCACTGATATCACGAGCAATTCCTTGAATGCCTACCAAATCACCTTGGGGACTATGCAAAGGGAAGAAGAGAAGCTCCACCCAGCGATATTCACCTGCTCGATCCTTTAAACGGACTCGGAGCTGTAGCCTTGATGAAAACCGGGAAACCTTTTCAAGACCTGCCTGTATTTTGGGCCAGTCTTCAGAAGAAAAAAGAGAAGCCAAACGCTTCTCGGAAGGTAAGCTTTCTAATTCTCCAGGAGTATATCCTGCAATACCCATCAAGTTGCCAAATACGCTAAGAAGCTCTCCTCGGGGCCCAAGAAGAAAGACAATATCTTGGAGATTTTCCACCAAAGCTCTATACCGGGCTTCTCGCTCCGCTAAGTCTTTTGTCCGCTCCTCAACCCGCTGCTCTAGCAAAGCCTCTAATTCGGCGAGCTTGGCCCGAACCTTACCAAGTTCCTCCATCAACGAGGACACTTCGAGAGACTGCTCCTTTGCAGTCTTCTCCTGAGGATCATCGCTCTCCTCCCAGATAAGCCCCATACCCGAATCTCCATCCCCCTCTAAAATGTCCCGAGAAGCCAACGGAATCATTCCATTCGCTTTATTTTACTCATCTCAGGATCCATCTACATTAAAGTCGCGTAAACCTCTAGTGATATCTAACTTTTAAAAAAGTTCTTTGGGCAAAAGGTGGGCCTGCAGCTCTACTTTGGCATTTTCCCCTATCCATGCCCAACTGTCAAGCTGCAAAACAAAACAGGCCAGAGCTGCTGTAGGCATGGGTAGCAAACGCTGAGCGAAAAAACTCACCAAATGTTCTAGTGCTGGATTGTGGCCAACAAGAAGGACGGTCTTTGCTCGGTCGGGCAATTCACGCAAAACAGCCAAATGAGACTCTAGATCCCCCATGTAAAGCCTTTCATCTAAAACCACCTTCCCCAAATAGCCAGCTTTTTGCGCGACACGCCGTGCAGTCCCTCGGGCCCGCTTGGCAGGAGAAGAAACAATAAAATCGGGAATTAAACGCCGCATGCGCAATTCCTCTCCCATCCTTCGAGCATCCCGCTTGCCCCGTTTTGCTAACCCCCTCTCTTTATCTGGAATATCTCCTTCGTCCCAGCGTGATTTTCCATGCCGCATGATAAGCAATGTTCGCTGCATTCCCTTCACCTTATTCAAGAGACGAAACTATCCGTTCATATAGCCACTGAAGGCCTTCCTCTACATTCACACCCAGATGAATCCGCAAAACACGTCGCCCTTTTTCCCGTAGAGCCTGCAGATCTCCCAGAGCCTGGGCTCGTTTCAAAAGCCCAAAAGAATACGGCTTACCCGGGATCGGCAAATCCTCCCCTTCTTCCTGGGTAATTAAAAGAAAGAGTCCAGTGTTAGGACCTCCTTTGTGCAACTGCCCGGTACTGTGCAAATACCGAGGGCCAAACCCCACTGTCGTCGCCAAGCGCAACCTACTTCCCAAAAGATGGCGTATTCTCTGCAGAACCTCTTCATGAGAGGCTTGACGGGCCACATACGCCAACAAGGCTATATATCCCGCCTTACTTTGCCGCCAGAAGGTCTGAAGGCAAGCTTTGGCATCTCGAGACTCAAAGGGACCATAAAAACGTACTCCCTCCTCCTCAAAAAGAGGGGACTCCTCTGGAAGAGCTCGAGTTTCCTCGTAACGAGCAAGGGCTTCCCGCGCCCGCATCTTGGCTGCCTCGACATTAGGCTGATCAAAGGGATTGATCCCTAAAACATAGCCAGCCACCGCTGTTGCAAATTCCCAACGAAAGAACTCTGCTCCCAAATCATAAGGATCAGCCAAGGAAATAAGAGCCACCGGGTATCCTTTGCTCAACAATTGCTCCGCCAAGGCATCGAGTGAGTCGTTCTCATCGCCTTCCAAGCGAAGGTAAACGAAAAACCGATCATCCCCATATTCTTCAGCAGAAAGATTTTCTCCCTCGACGGGAAGAATTCCCTTTCCTTCTTTCCCCGTACTTTCGGCAATGAGTTGCTCTAGCCAGGCTCCAAAAGAAGCAACGTGAGGAGAGATAAGAAAAGTTAGCTTATCCTTAGGTGGAGAAGCATGAATTGACAAAGCACCTATTGCAGTCCCCAGCATCACAGCAGGGTTTTGAGAGGCTGCCAGGGTCCCTCGACAGGCCCAAGCCATCTTTTTTCCTTGCTCGAGGAGACGATCCAGATCTACGCCCAACAAAGCTCCTGGCACAAGCCCAAACAGAGAAAGAGCAGAGTACCGGCCACCAACATCCGATGGATTCAGGTAAATTGCCCGAAAACCCGCCTCGCGCGCCAACTTTTCCAAAGGCGTTCCAGGGTCGGTGATGGCGACAAAATGCTTAGCCCAGCGCTCTCCTACCTTCTCGATCAGAGCCTCACGGAAAAAGGCATAAAGGCTGAGAGTCTCCACAGTTGTGCCCGACTTGCTCGCGACGAGGAAAAGGGTTTGCTCCAAGGGTACGCGCTGTGCTATCTGACGAATTTGAGCAGGATCTGTGGTATCTAGAACATCCAGATCCAAGTACCCTGGTGCCACGCCAAAAACGCGACGCAATACCTCAGGAGCTAGACTACTCCCTCCCATGCCCAAAAGTACTGCACGCCGCAAACCAGCAGTCTGCACCTCCATAGCCAGTGCTTTAAGACGTAACACATCCGCACGCATCACATCGGGGAGCTCTAGCCAACCCAACCTCTTTTCGATTGCTAGAGCAGCCTGAGTTTCCCTCTTCCACAAAGCCCCCTCTCGTCCCCAAATGCGTTGAGGGACCTTGGCTTCCTCAAGAGCCTGCAGCTCTTGCTCATAAACCTCCCGGTACTTGCCAAGATGCAACCAAAAAGACGGAGCTTCCGGTTCTCCCCATGCTGTTTTCCGTTCCATCATCCCAACCCATCTCCTCACAATGTGGACCAGAATTTCTAATGCAGTTTCACCTGCGCCGAGCCCTTGAGCGTTTTGATCCCAAAAACAATCCCAAAGATAAAGGTACAAATCAATACAATAGCAGCTCCAGAAGCAACATTCACGTAATATGAGAGGTACAAACCACTGACTGCCGAGAAGGCCCCTATAGAGGCACTTACCACCATCATAGGGAAGAGCCGTCGTGTAAGCATAAACGCCGTAGCCGCCGGCGTGACTAGCATAGCCATCATCAAAGCCACTCCTACCGTCTGTAGGGAAATGACGATGGTGGCAGCAAGCATCAACATCAGTAGATAATGCAGAAACTTGGTGGGCATTCTCAAGGTAGCAGCCAAAAGCGGATCAAATGAGATAACCATAAATTCTTTATAGAAGAGAGCCACCAAAAGAAGGACCCCTCCTCCAAAGATAGAAATAAGCGCAAGATCCTGAGGCGCAACGCCAAGAACATTACCAAATAGAAAATGAGCAAGATCCACTGAATAGCTACGAACGGTCGAGATCAAAGCAATGCCCAGGGCAAACATCCCTGCAAAAACCACACCTATGGCCGTGTCCTCCTTCACTTGGCCCCTTGACGTGATTGCACCAATCCCCAAAGAGGTAAGCACCCCTGTACCTAAAGCCCACCAGAAAAGAGAGGGGCGTGCCCCTCCTTCGACGAGATACCCTATCGCTAAACCTGGTAAAATAGCATGGGCAAGAGCATCACCCAAGAAGGCCATGCCTCGCAAAACCACATAGGTGCCTAACACAGCACAGACGATTCCTACGATCAAAGCAGCAACCAAACCACGTACCATAAAGGGATAAGACAACGGAGCGAACAACAAACCAAGAAACTCATTCATTGTCTCCCCCTCGAGCTCCACAGCATCCTACATTGCTAAAAACAATCACACTACCATCTGCTCCCATGAGATGCAATTGCTCACCAAAGGCCTCTTGGAGTATCTCCGGATTAAGAACCTGGTCAGGAGAACCAAAGCCAAGCAGTTTTTGCTTCAGAATCAAGACCCGATCAAAACGTTGGGCAGCCTGGCTGAGATCATGCGTTGCCACCAGAACCGTTACTTCCCTCTCTTGGAGCCTATCCAAGATCTGAAGGATCTCCTCCCGAGAGCTTACATCCAACCCGGTAAAAGGTTCATCCATCAGCATCACTTCTGCTTCCTGAGCCAACGCCCTGGCGATAAAAACTCTCTGTTGCTGTCCTCCAGAGAGCCCCCCGATCTGACGATCGGCCAAGTCAGCGATACCCACGAGCTCCAAACAAGCCTGTACTAGTTCCCTATCACGGCGCGAAGGCCAGCGCAATAAGCCTATTCGCCCCACACGGCCCATCATCACTACATCCCACACCGTTACAGGGAACGTCAAATCCACTTGGCTCCTTTGAGGAACATAAGAGACACAGATATGTCGACTTGGTTCTCCTCCGTAAAGCATCACTTCACCTTTGGACGGCTCTAGCACCCCAGCAATCACCTTGAAAAGGGTACTCTTCCCAGCCCCATTAGGACCTACGACAGCCACTCGCTCCCCTCGGCGGAGCTCAAAAGTAACATCCTCCAGGGCCTTGACTCCGTCATACTCTACCGTCACCCCCCTAACAGCAACGGAAGGTGCCGAAGTATCATGGACATGAATCTTTCTGAATACGCTCCCCATCCTCATGCCTCCCTCAGGCTGTTCCCTATCGGAGTGCTTCCACAATAGCTTTAGTGTTGTAGCGGATAAAATCAATATACGTCTCTGCCCCGCTCCCCTCTGGCCCGAGAGAACCCGTATACAGACGTACAACGCGAATCCCCGTGTCTTCAGCAATACGCCGAGCCAAAGTAGGGTTCACCGATACCCCAACGAAAATGGCTTTCGCACCATAGCGCCGAATTGCTTCTTGAAGGGCAGCAAGATCCTTTGCTGAGGGCTCCGCCGCCGCACTGAATCCAGGAATGACAGCACCTATTTGTTGCAAACCATAGCGATCTGCGTAATATCCAAAGGCTTCGTGATCTGTGACGATCTTGCGGTTTTCCGGAGGGATTTGGGCGATCTGTTCTTGAACCCAAGCATCAAGCTCCTCTAACCTGGCCCGATATGTTTGAGCATTCTGATGGTACTCGTTTGCATGAGCAGGATCGAGGGCAACCAATGCTTTCTCTATATTCTGCACAAAAATGATCACATTCGCAGGACTCATCCAAGTATGAGGATCAACTTCTTCTTCGCCTCCTTTGCGCACAGGAGAAAACCGGCGCAAAGGCACCCCCTCAGACAGAGAGATCACTGGGGCACTCCCTCGAACACTTTGTAAAAGAGGTCCAAGAAATTGCTCCAGCCCTGCCCCATTGATAAAGATCACATGGGCTTCGCTTACCGCTGCCACATCCTGAGGAGTGGGGCTAAAGGAATGAGGATCCGCCCCCACAGGAACGAGTATGGAAAGTTCTACCAAGTTTCCCCCTACGTTCCCGACGATGTCACCAACAATACTCGTCGTCGCAAGAACACGAAGCCGCTCCCCCTCTTGAAGGGGGACAGGAGTAAGGTCGGAAATTTTGCTTAGCTGTATATCCGAAGTAACTTGACGACCACAAGCAATCAAAGAAAGCCCTACAATCAAAACAAAAAGTAGGATCTTTTCCCTATATCCCTGCCGCTTTTGCATGCCATTACTCCTCTTCGATGCATCAAAAGCTTGCATTCTTTATTAACATTATACTCTGCCAAGCCAAATACCCCAATTAGCCTTAGTTTAAAAAAAGTGGCTCGGCTTCTGCCGAGCTACCTTGCAGAGAACCTTTCTCCCTACCTGCAACCTAATCAGGCTCATGCCCCGGGTGAATAATCAAACGATCCAAGGCACGCACCGCAACAAAAGGAATGTACCCTTTCTGCTGAGCCCTGGCATACACTTCATCGATATGGGCAGGTTTCAGGGCATAATCTACTACAAAAACCTTTTTTCCTGCTCCTCTGAAACGATCCAGATATCCTTCCAACTGGGTAGTCACTTTTGCAGGTGTGGGAAGATCATCTCCCCAATATCCATAGTAAAGCTCCTCCTGACCAATACCATCGACCAATTCAAGATAACCAGGTACTAACTCTACTAGCTCAGCCCCATTCTGAGGAACAATGTAAAAATCAGGGTCTACCCTCCGCGCATGTGTAGCTATCGCGGCAATAAAATCAACCATCTCTCGAGCGGCCGACTTTCTCCCTTGGTCCAAGTAATACTCATAGGCATCGACCAGATCAAGATAGGCACCATCAAAGCCTGCTTGCAACAATCGGTCGGTATAGGCGAAGATAATCTCCTGCCAAGCCGGATCCCAATACTTGACTCCGTAGTTCCCCTCCCATGAAGGATTCTCCTCCTCGAGCCAGGAAGGGTTTCCCGGCCGCCAACTCGGCTGCCAGTAGAAGCGATAATCCTCTGCCTCACCAATACTCATATAAGCAAGGACAATTTTTCTCTCGCCTGGACTGAACTTGAGCGCTTTGATCTGCTCAGTTGTATACTCGCCCCCAGCGGTTCCATCAGAGGAATAGTCTATAATGATCAAGTCGTAGGCCGTCTCACCTACTGCGCGCAAATCCAGATCCTGAAGTTGATAGAGAAAATCATCTATCTCTTCCCAAGAGATGCTTCGTCCATCCTGTAGAACAAGAGGGAAATAAAGAGAGGAAATTCTGACATATTGCCAGCAAATAAAAATTGAAAGAAGAACAAGAGAGAAAAGTAGGAGAATCCCCAACCTGTTCCACTTTTTCAAGCCAAGCTCCCCATCACAATGCCCAAATCATGGGCCCACCACTTGAACAACTCCTGGGAGAAAAACGCGATCCGCCTCTAGCCGTGCTCCTTGAGGATTAAATGCTGGCAAGCGAATCCCCGTTGCCTCATCATAAAGTCCTATCTCCAAGCTATAACTCCCTGGAGT
>JAGGYI010000306.1 GCA_021162655.1 Anaerolineae bacterium | reverse complement strand
GTGGGGGGGCTCATCTTTGGGCTTGTAGGAGGCGTCGTTTGGGCAGATGGAGAGGTGGAAAAGCTCATTGCCCTTTGGTGGTGGTTACCCCTTCCTCTTGCTTTAGGGGCAGGGGCGCTCCTTTGGCTGGCCCCTAGGGTGCCCAAGTGGAGCTGGGCTTTGCTGGCTTGCTTCCTCGTCTGGGCAGACCTTTATGCCTATGGGGCTGTCCTTGGGCAAACGTACAATGCCACCTGGCCCCGGGAGAGAGTAGAGCGGCCTCCTCGGGCCCTCTCGTGGTTGAAGTTGGATTTGCAAAGGGGGCGCCTTTTTACCAAGGAAGAGATTTTGCCCGTGCTTTCGGTGATGAAGGAGTCCTTTTATCCCAATATCGCCCTTCAATTTGGCCTTCCTAGTGCTAATGTTTATCTTCCTCTGGTTCCCCAAACTTATGAAGAGTACTTGGCAGAGCTCTCTCCACAGCGCCTTAATAAGCTAGCGGTGAAGTATTACCTTATTCCCCAACTTTTGCCAGTGGACGCTTCCAGTGAACTTTACGATGTTCTGGATCCCTTTGCTGCTTTGCCTTTGAATCGCTGGCTCAAGGTCGTTCCCCAGGAGATCGTCGGGCTCAGGGTTGAATCGTACCTGAGCCACTCGGCGGCTCTATCTACTGGGGAGCCTGTCGCTGAGCTTTATCTACGGGATCAAGCAGGAGGGGAGCAAGTCTTGGTCCTACGCGCAGGCAAGGAGACGGCCGAGTGGGCCTATGAGCGCGATGATGTGCGCAAGCAGATCGCTCATGCCCGAGCCCCTGTGGCGAGGAGCTGGCCGGCGCGTTCCGGGTTCCCTCCTCGGGAACACTTGGGCCATACGTATATGGCTCATCTGAAACCAGAACGTTGCGTTCTCACTGCGATACGCATTCATCCTCTTTTACCCCAGGCTTTTGTGCGTATTGAAAAGATTTATCTGCTCACTCCCTCAGGTCAGCAAATGCTTTTGAATCATCTCCTAAATCTGGGGAATCATTCGATCGTCTATCGGAATGAGGATGTGTTGATCTATCGCAACGAAGATGCTCTGCCGCGGGCATATACCTTGCCAACTAGTATTCTCAAATGGCAAGGGAGAGGCATTGTATTGCCAGGAGATCTATCTCCTGATGCAGTGGGCCCTGTAGAAATAGTGGAGGATGGGGAAGAGAGACTTTCCCTGCGGGTGCAGGTGTCCGAGCCGAGTTATCTAATCTTGGCTGATCTCTACTACCCGGGTTGGTATGCCTGGGTTGATGGCGTACAGGTTCCGATTGTGCCGGCGGATGGCCTTTTTAGAGCGGTTTCGCTTCCTCCAGGTGAGCATTACGTCGTCTTTCGCTATCGGCCCTATCGTGCTCTCTGGGATAGGCGGTAGGACCTTTCTGAAGGTGTGTTATAATAGGTGAAGAAAAAGGCCAAGGAGGTGATGAATGCTGACCTGGGGTGAAATCCTTTTGCGTCTGGTTGTTGCAGCTCTCTTGGGGGGACTCATCGGTTGGGAGCGTGAGGCGCGAAGAAAGCCCGCTGGGCTGCGCACGTTGATCTTGGTGACCCTTTCAGCCGCCATGTTCGTTGTGGCGAGCCAGCAGGCGGCTTTACAGCATGGCGAGTCGATAGACGCCGTTCGCGCGATGGCAGGGATCGCTCAAGGAGTGGGCTTCTTAGGAGCTGGGGCAATCGTTCAGTCTCACGGACAGGTGCGGTGGCTGACCACGGCCGCCGCCATGTGGGCCGCAGCAGCGATTGGCTTTGCTGCGGGGATGGGCATGTATGGAGTGGCCATCGGTGGAGGAGTGTTTGTCTTTGTAACACTCAAATGGTTGGCCATCATTGAGGATCGGTGGTTCCAAGATGAGGGCAAAAAGGAGAAAAAGAAGGGCCAAAACGAATCTGCTGAAGAGGATCGTTCCTGATCCCTATGGAGCAAAAGGTCCTAGCAAGAGGGCTTTGCCCAAGGGATGACCTTCTGCATCAAAGAATTCCGCAAGGGAGCGATCCTCTCTCTGAATAGAGAGCCAGATGTAGAACTCCCCTTCCTGCAGGTTTTTTGGCAGTGTGATCTCTCCCCATTGCTTCAATAGAAGCCCTTCCTGCCAAAACTCGCTGGGCAGCCCAAAGGGCAAAGTATGACTGGCAATGATTCCCCGAGTTGTGGCGAGGTTCAAGCGAAGAGAATGCCGGTGCTCTCTTTCCTCGGAAGGAATCTCCCAGAACGTCCAATAGGTGCGCAAAATAAGCTTTCCTCCCGAAGCGTCTTTTTCTGGTTGGTCGTAACCGATGAAGCATAGTCCTGAGTCGAGGGACCAGAGACCTCGGGTTTGAATGGACGCCAGGAGCTTTTCCACAGCCTTCCCCTCGGTGGTAATGATGCGAGCTTCTCTTTGGTCTGGAAAGATCACCACTCCCTTTGTCTGCCCGCCGAGCAACCGGAGGTTCTCCTCGACCCGGGGAACAGAACGAGTGAATAGGTATACACCGGGCCGTGCTGCTGGAAGGAGCAAAGCTTCCTGGGGTGGCCCTTGTAGGAAAAAAGTCTGGAGGGAAGGCTCCAAGAGCGAGGATAGAATGAGGGGAAGGCTATCTCGGTGGGGATCAGTTCCCTGGGTGATGACCCAAAGCTGGCCACTTTTGGCTTCCCTGGCGGCGTCAAGGGAGAGGGTGGTTATCTGTCGCCAGTAGCGGTAGGGCACACCATAACCTCTGCGCGTGTCGTGATGGGCGGCAAAGGTAGGAACAAAAATCGCTCCATAAACCTGGGCCAGAATGGTGCTTCCTAAAATCAGCCAAAGAAAGATGGTTAAATAGGGTGCCCACCAGAATCTACGAGGATGTTGGCGGGCAATAAGTAAAGCGAATAGGCGATCAAGGAGCACAGCCATAGCAGCAAAGCCTGCCGGAAACCATAAGGCGAGGAAAAGGGGACCTGGTGAATGAGGCTGGAGGGGAGCTAAGCAAAGGGCTCCCCATAGCCAAGCACTTAATAGGACAAAGCGAGTGGCATTTTGATGCCACTTCCAATGGCTCCAGGCTCGTAGGGCTAAAAGGGGCATGCCGAGGAGGGCGAGGACGAATAGTCCTCCTGTAAAGCTTGTCAGTGTATTGTAAAAAGCCCTTCCCAAATAGGTGTGTAACCCCGCTGGGGCGACAAGAGCAACGAGCCCGCTCCCTGAGTGAGCTTGCCAGGCGGCCCGCCAGGCAAGCTTGAAGAAATTCGAGTTTAGATTCCGCCGGATATTTTGACCGATAACCTGTAGGTCTGCTCCTCGGAGAAGGTTCTGTTCATAAAAGTAAGGGGAGAAGACAAGGATGATGAGCCCGGCTCCAAAGAGGAGATGAAGCCAGCTCCTTCCTTGGCGATGTGTGAGAAAAAGGAGGAGCAGAATGGCGCCCAGGGGGAGGACGAGGAAAGAGCTATAGAGGCCGAGCCCCCAGGCGAGAAAAGCCAGAGTCCATCCCCAGGGATCATGATCGATGAGAGCCCGGTGGAGAGCTGCAAAAAGCCATGTAGTTGCGAGAAAGGTGGGGATGAGAGGAGAAAGCTGCCGGGCAAAGATGACTCCCCAAGGATTTGCTGCTCCCAAAAGAAGGGCCAAGAACCCCACACGCCAGCCATAATAGCGCTGTAGCGTTAGCGCGCAGAAGATGAGAGCGAGAACGTTGATCAGGGTAGAGAGCGCGGCAATAGCGAGGGGATTTCTGGCTCCCAAAAAGGAAAGCAGAGCAAAGAAATAGGTAGCCAGAGGTGGTTCGACAAAGCCTTCCTGGGTAGGAATGCCCCGAGTTAGCAGAGAGGGATGAGCGATAAAGTTCTTACTGCTGGCAAAAAGGTAGACTTGTTCTACACCAAAGGGGATAAGGTCTAGGTAGGCTAGGCGCAAGAGGATGGCTAAAAGTGCGACTGCCCAAAAAACTCGCTGTTTGGGGTCGGCAAAATATTTGTACAGGCGCCCGGGAAGATCACGAACCCATACGGTGATCTCCTGTGGCGTGGGCACCCGCAGCCCCGAATGAAGCCTTGTGCTCATTGCCCATCCTGGTTGGCCGATGTTATCGTTATTCTAATATCTCAGTTCCACAGAGACAAGCTTTCCTCACTCTTGGGCGAGTTCCTGGATGTAAACGGGGCGTGCCAGCTCGGCAGATTTCCATGCCGCCTCAGTGAGTTCGATGACGCGAAGCCCGCATTCTGGGGGGACGCGCACTATATCCCGCCCCAGAATGGCGTCGACAAAATTTTTATCAGGAGAGGAATTGGGTGGGAACTGGGTGATTTCGCGTGTCTCACTTTCCTGAAAGTTTCGCTGGAGCAGGGTACCGTTTCGATAGAGAAGGGCCCCTTTGCTTCCCCAAATGGAGAATTCTTCCCACCACATGGGGCTATCTCCAATGATAGAAAGAGTGCCCTGAGCCCCGTTGGAAAAGCGGATACTTATGGCAGAATCGATATCCACCTCCGTGTCATAATTCTGTATGTAAGCAAAGACGCTTTCTGCCTCGAGGCCGGTGGTCCAAAGCAGGATATCGACGACGTGGCTTCCAGAGTCATTAAGCTGGCCACCGCCACTCAAGGCTTTGATTTGACGCCATTTTCCTCGTTGGGAGCGAAGCCAGTTTTGGGCGAGGAGGGCGGAGACGAATTGGATTCTCCCCAGGTTGCCCGACGTGACCTGTTTGCGTATGTAAAGATAGGGCCCTTGGAAGTGGCGCTGATAGGAGACCATCAGGATCTTTTCCTTTTCCTTGGCTGCGGCGATGAGTTGTTTTGCATGGGCGACGCTGCAAACCATGGGTTTTTCCATCAACAAATGTTTGCCAGCGTTGAGCACGTCCATCCCCTGCTGAAAGTGAAGGGTGTGTGGGGTGTGAATCTCAACGGCGTCCATTTCAATGGAGGAGAGCATTTCGCGATAGTTTGCAAAGATGGGGAGGTCAGCTGCTTGGGGGAAAGCAGCGATCATTCTAGAGATCGCCGTGGGATCGGGGTCAGCGAGGGCTACAACTCTGGCCTCAGGTATTTCCAAAAGACGACGCATATGGGCTCTGGCAATCCCTCCAGCTCCGATGAAGCCTATTCGTACACACATGGTCGAGCCTCCTGGTTATTAAAGTTTGACGCATCATAGCGCTTTTGAGAGAGAAAAGCAAAAGTATGTTCTTCAAGTGGGCCTATGCGTTGACGTTCAAGAGGCATTGGGGTATACTCTGACTGAAATCGGAGGAGACGAATTAGTGGCTGTGTGGTTGACAGTATGAGGGAAGGTTAAAAAGGGCTCCTTTCCCATGCCTCTGGCAAGAGAAAGGAGCCACTTTTTTTCGTGGTGGTTGGCGCCCCAGGAGGGAGTCGAACCCCCGACACAAGGTTTAGGAAACCTCTGCTCTATCCACTGAGCTACTGGGGCAACTCGCCGGTAGTATACCACAACGAAGGGCATGTGACAAGCTTTGCGTATCTTCGAACTCTTTTATCGTTCAAAGAGGCATCGCGTTCTCTGGCGCGGAGTATTCTTGCTCCTCTTTCTATGGAGCTTGAATGTTCTCCCTCAGCGGCTGGTGCTCGTTGGGCCCCCTCGAACGGTTGAGACGCGGAACCCAAAGATAGGGGTACACACTCGCTTGACCGATGAGGTGGAAGAGTGGAAGGTCAAACGCACTTTAGAGATGGTCCGGGAGATGGGGAGCCCTTGGATTGTCGAGTATTTTCCTTGGGGTTACTATGAGCCTAGTAAAGGGCATTATGATTGGCGCCATGCGGATATGGTCGTGGATCATGCTCTTGCGCAGGGGCTGACGGTTATCGCCCGGATAGATTTCGTTCCCAAGTGGGCGCGCCCTCCAAAGACGACTTTTCGGTATCTCGCTCGAGAACATTTTGACGATTATGCAGAGTTTATCTACGCTTTCGTCGATCATTTTAGGGGTAGGGTACATTACATCATTATTTGGAACGAGCCCAACTTGAGCTTTGAGTGGGGGTATCGTCCGCCCGATCCTGCGGCCTATACGGAGCTTCTCTGCAAAGCTTATCGAAAGGCCAAAGAGGCAGATCCAAAAATCCAGGTTTTGGCAGCAGGGTTGGCGCCTACCCTGGCTCCTCCAGGGAGTGAATGGGGGATGGATGATCTCGAGTTCCTTCGGCAGATGTATGCCCGTGGCGCGGGTGCTTGTTTTGATGGAATGGCCATTCATGCTTATGGGCTTACCTTTCCCCCAGATGATCCCCCTGATCCTCGGCAAATTAACTTTGCCCGTGCCGAGTTGATCCATCAGGTAATGGAAGAGAATAGCGATGGAGCCAAGTTCTGTTACATCACTGAGGGGGGATGGAACGATCATCCGCGGTGGACCAAAGCGGTACGTCCTTACCAGCGTATCCAGTACACCATCCGTGCTTATGAGAAGGCTTTGCAAGAGTGGGAATGGTGCAAGGCAGTGTGTATGTGGGTTTTTCGTTATCCCTGGCCTCAAAAATCATATCAGGATTACTATGCTTTTGTGACGCCCGAGTTTATTCCCAAGCCTATTTATGTAGAAGTAAAACACTATGCTCATGGAGAACCTTTTGAATATTTGGAGAGCGTTCTTCGCTAAAAAAAGCTCAAGGCGGTTGGGGCTGGGCCTATTGCTTCTTGTAGGCGTTTTGCTTTATGTTGGAGGGAAGCGTCTCTGGAAGGAGCTGGGAGGCGTAGACCGTACTTGGGAGAGGATTCAAAGAACAGGCGTTCTGCGCGTGGGAATGGATGCGAGCTATCCCCCTTTTGAGTGGCTGGATAAAAGTGGGCGCTTCCGAGGGTTCGATGTGGAGCTGGCCAGGGCCCTGGCGGAGCGATGGGGAGTCGAGGTACAATTCATTAACATCCATTTTGATGGGCTCTATGATGCGCTCAAGACCGCCAAGTGTGATCTGATTATCTCTGCGTTACCGTATGATCGCACAATGACCAAAGATGTTCTTTACTCGCAGAGCTATTTCAATGCAGGTCAGGTGTTGCTGGTGAGGGTGGATGGGCCGAACATACGGACCCCCGAGGATCTAGATGGCCAAGTGGTCGGGGTAGAGTTGGGAGCGGAAGCCCATCAATTGGCTCGTCTTTTGCAAAGAGAAAAGGATCTCCAGATTCTCGTGCGCCGCGAGCCAGAGGATGTATTGGCTTTGCTTCTCCAGGCAAAGGTTGCGGCGATCATCTGTGATCGGGTTACTGCCTGCGAGTATCTGCAGCAGCATAGGGAATTGCGTTTGGTGGAACCACCTTTGACGGATGCCCCCTATGTCATTGCAGTGCCTTTGGGTTCTTTTGTGCTACTGGAGCAGGTCAATCTCGCTTTATCTGAGTGGCGGGCCAATGGCTTTCTTGCCACGCTCCAACGGCGTTGCTTTTGAGGGGAGGGTACCTTGGCTCAACAGAGAGGGGAGATAAAGAGAAGATCTCTGGATCTGGCCCGCGATTATGACGTTTTGCTGGAGATGGAGAAGCTAAGCTGGGAGATCAACTTTCCTCAGTTCTCTTTTTCAGAGAAGGGTTTCCGAGTCTCGTTGATCTCGGGCGTACAGGCGCGCTATGAGGAGATCTATGTGTATGAACGAGGGAACGAACTCGTGGGTTGGCTGTGGCTGGATCTCAGTGCTCCTCGAAAAGGAGGGCACATTCGCCGCGTGCAGGTGAAAAAAGAATACTGGGGGCAGGGATTGGGCCGGCAGATTCTCTGGGACGCCATCTCTATTTGTGCAGAGAGAGGCTGCCGGGCAGTAACTTTGAATGTTACAAAGTCAAATGAGCGGGCTGTGCGCCTTTATACCGGTTTGGGGTTCACGGTGGTGGAGGATTTCGGGGAGCGACAGAGCATGAGGCTGGAGATCCCCTCCTTCAAGAGGGAGCCCCAGAAGAGAAAGTGATAGG
The DNA here is from genome assembly GCA_021162655.1 of Anaerolineae bacterium. Classification (GTDB taxonomy): domain Bacteria; phylum Chloroflexota; class Anaerolineae; order UBA1429; family UBA1429; genus JAGGYI01. The sequence goes on along the minus strand of JAGGYI010000306.1, from coordinate 9,432 downwards.
CTTTATTCGTCTCTGAGTTTGACGGTGACGGTGTGCCCAGCAAAGGTTACCCGATCCCCAGGGTGAAGTTTTCTACTGCGATGGGTTTCTACCACTCCGTTCACCAGCACTTGGCCACTTTGAATAAGGTGTTTCGCCTCACCCCCGGACTTGGCCAGACCGACGAACTTCATGAATTGATCCAGGCGGATGGTTTTCTCTTCCATCGGCCCTCCTTTGAACCTTTGCATTGTTAGAGTAAGAACGAGCGGGCACAGCTGTGCCCGCTCGTTTGTTCGCCGGATCACTTGCCCGGACACTGCGCAGCGACTTCGGGGTCAATGTTCTTGTTACCGTACGCCTTGTCAAAGTGCTCGGCGAAATCCTGCGCTAACTTTTTCGCCCGGGCATCGTAGGCATCCTTATCTGCCCAGGTGTTCTTGGGGAAGAGCACTTCCGAAGGAACTCCTGGGACGTATTTGGGCACGAGGATGTGGAAGGTTTTGTCCTCGACGTACTCAACGTCCTTGAGCTGCCCACTCAGAGCGGCACGCACAATGGCCCGGGTGAGATTGATATCCATGCGCTTGCCAATGCCAAAGGGGCCACCGCTCCACCCTGTGTTCACCAAGTACACCTGGGTCCCGTGGCGCTGCATCTTTTCGCCCAGCATGCTCGCATAGACATCGGGGTTGCGAGGCATAAAGGGCTCGCCAAAGAAGCGGGAGAAGGTGGAGACGGGGTCTACGATACCTGTCTCTGTGCCGGCCAGCTTGCTGGTGTAGCCCATAAGGAACCAGAGCATGGCTTGGGCAGGAGTCAACTTGGCGACGGGGGGAAGCACACCATTGGCGTCTGCCGTCAGGAAAAGGATGGTTTTGGGATGGCCACTGGTTGAGCTCGGTTTGATGTTTGAGAGATAGGTCAGCGGGTAGGAAGCCCGAGAGTTGGGCGTGAGGCGCTCGTCATCTAGGTCAAAGCGGCCATTGGGATACATCATGGCATTCTCGACGATAGCGCCGTGCTCAAGGTAATGGGCTTTGTGGAAAACGGCATTGTAGATTTCGGGCTCTTTTTCTGGGCTAAGGTGGATGAGCTTGGCGTAGCAGCCATTCTCAAAGTTGGCGATTCCATTGTCGCTCCACCCATGCTCATCATCTCCCAAGAGAGCGCGCTCGGGATCGGCGGAAAGGGTGGTCTTGCCAGTACCTGAAAGACCCAGCAAGAGGGCACAGTCACCATCAGGCCCTTCGTTAGCGGAGCAGTGCAATGGAAGAATGCCACGAGCGGGGAGGACATAGTTCATCACGGTAAAGATGGACTTTTTCACACTGCCACCATAGGCGGAACCAAAGACGACGACCATTTTACGGTCAAAGTCCATCGCTACGGCCATGTTGGATGTGCGTCCATCGGGCAGCTTGCGCAGGCGCCCTTCATAGCGAGCCCGGTCCAGCTTGTCGTAGGGGCAAACGAGGAGGATGAACCCTTCTTTGGCGAAAATGCTTTTTTCTAACCCTTCGGGAACGGGCCGGAACATGTTGTCTGTAAAGAGGGCGGTGAGAGCCCAGTAGCTGATCGTACGCACCGGCAAAGCGTAGGAAACATCGGCGCCGACTACACGATCGGTCACGTAAAGAGTCTTTTTGCTGGCTAGCGTCTTGAGCGCATCCTCGACCAGCATATCGAACGTCTCGGGCTCCATGGGAATGTTGTTAGGAGAATCCCAGTCTATGGTGTCCTCGGTCTCGGGATGACAGACGATATAGGTATCTTTGGGGCTGCGTCCTGTGGATTCGATGGGTGTCCAAGTGGCAAGAGCTCCCGTTGCAGAGGCAAAAGCCTCGCCATTGTCAAGGGCAGCCTGAATAAGGGTCCTCCGCGGGGGGTTGTAAAGGGCATCGCGACGCTTAGAAAGCAACTGGGCTACCTGTTTTTCGTAAGGGTTTCCGGCGAAAGCGTTTTTGGGTAAGGGACGATACTCTGTCATGGTAGAAACTCCTTTTGCGCATGATTAGGGATAGGCCAACTATCGATCAACGTCCAAGGTTGATGTAAACTCAGGGTGGCGGATGTTTTTGTCTCGCTTTTTGCATAGGATTCCCCCTACTTTAAGTTGCGAAAACGCAACTTTACCCATCCTACACATGATATCGGAAAAAGAGGAACTGTCAATATATACCTGCCTTCCAGAAGGCACAGAAAAAGATAGCTCGGACGCATCCCTGCGCCTGGCTATCTTCTCTGATGCTCTTATTTCATTATACATCTCCTAGGCAAATTCAAGTATACTTGATGTTGCCCGTGGGTCAAAAAAGGGGAATGGTGAATCCATTCCCCTCTGGTGAGATTTTCTCAAGTTTAGGCAATTTGAGCGATGAGCTTTTTGCTCGTTTCAGAGTCTACCTGTTGGTAGCAGGCGAATTCCATGGTGAACGTTCCCCGGCCTTGGGTGAGAGAGCGCAGCGCGGTTGCATAGCCAAACATACGGGCTAAGGGCACGAATGCACCGATGCGTTGCACCCCAGGGGTGTGGGGTTCGATACCAGTGACCATTGCAGCTCGGCTACTCAATTCCCCGATGACATCGCCAGTGAACTCTTGGGGAACGACCACTTCTACTTTCATAATGGGTTCCAAAAGGACGGGAGCCCCCCTGAGTACGCCTTCACGGAGAGCTAGTGCGCCTGCGAGGCGAAAAGCTCTCTCAGATGAATCGACCTCGTGGAACTTGCCGTCGACGAGCCTAACTTTGATGTCGACTATTGGTTGCTTGGCCAAAGGGCCGGCTTTCATCGCTTCTAGGATACCTGCTTCGACAGCAGGAATGTATTCCTTGGGGATGACCCCGCCGGTGATCTTGTTCTCAAAAACAAAGCCACTTCCTTCCTCTAGCGGTTCCATTTCAAGGACAACGACAGCGTATTGCCCGCGCCCTCCTGTCTGCTTCACCAGGCGGCCCTCTACCCGTACGGGGCGGGTGATCGTCTCACAGTAGGCTACCTGTGGTGCCCCGACTTGGACATCAACATGGAACTCGCGCCGTAGTCGGTCAACAATGACGTCGAGGTGGAGTTCTCCCATCCCTGCAAGGATCGTCTCTCCCGTCTGTTCGTCTTGGCGTACATAGAGAGTAGGATCCTCTTCTGTCAGCCTCTGAAGGGCGATGCCCAGTTTTTCTTCCTCTGCTCGAGAGCGAACTTTGACCGATATCTCGATCACGGGAGCGGGGAAGCTGATCTGTTCAAGGACCACTGGGCGCTCTGCGTCACAGAGAGTTTCGCCAGTCTTGGCTACTTTGAGGCCCAGCACGGCGCCAATGTCCCCAGCACGAATCTCGTCTACTTCCTCCCGCGAGTCTGCGTGCATGCGTACCAGGCGGCCGATGCGCTCTTGTTTGCCTGTCAAGGCGTTGAGTACAGTCATCCCTCGGCGAACTACCCCCGAGTAGACGCGTAGGTAAGAGAGCCTTCCAACATATGGGTCAGTGCTGATCTTGAAAATGAGAGCTGCCAAGGGCTCCTCTTCATCCGGGCGGCAAATTACCTCGCTCTCTTCCCCAGGGACATAGCCCACGATGGCCTCTATGTCCAACGGGGAAGGAAGATAGTGGATGATCGCATCCAGAAGGGGCTGGATCCCTATATTTTTTAGGGCAGAACCGCAGAGTACGGGGACGACCTTGTTCTCACACGTAAGCTCTCTCAGTACCTGCCAGACCGTTGCGGGGGCAATCTCTTCTTCTTCAAGGTAAGCAAGGGCGATTTCATCATTGAGATCGGCGAGATCTTCGAGCAAGCGCTCGCGGCGTTGCTCGGCCTCTGCCAATAGTTCTGGAGGAATCTCCTCACTATGCACTTTTTCCTCAGAGAAGGTTATTGCTTTCATCTGGATAAGGTCGATTACCCCGTGGAAGGAGGTTTCTCGACCCAAGGGCATCTGTACAACGATAGGATGGGCGTTGAGCCTCTCGCGGATCATCTCCACTGTACGATCGAGGTCGGCCCCGGCACGGTCCATTTTGTTGATGAAAGCAATCCGGGGAACGCCGTAGCGCTCGGCCTGGCGCCAAACCGTCTCCGATTGAGGTTCCACTCCAGCAACCCCATCAAAGATCACAACGCCGCCGTCCAAGACCCGCAAGGAACGCTGTACCTCGGCGGTAAAATCGATGTGCCCAGGAGTGTCAATGATATTAATTTGGTGTCCCTTCCACTCGCAGGTGATGGCGGCAGCCTGAATGGTGATGCCGCGTTCTCTCTCTTGGGGCATAAAGTCGGTAACGGTGTTCCCTTCATCGACGTTCCCCAAGCGATGGATGAGACCTGTATAAAAGAGGATTCGCTCCGTCGTTGTCGTTTTCCCGGCGTCGATGTGGGCAATGATTCCTATGTTGCGAATTCTCTTCATCTGCTCGTTTTTCATCTCTTGCTCCGATGATTGGGAGTTCTCTCTACTTGTTTTTTAGACACGCAAAATCCAATTATACCATTGTTCCCCATTATTTCCAAAATCCATCTTTCCCTAGAAGGAATCTTTTGTGTAGACAGGGCTTGCCTAGTGGGTTAGAATGGTAAAAGAACAGATTATTTGGGAAAGGAGCGGATGATGACTCGGATACCCATCGCGTTGCAGCTTTACTCGGTACGGGAGGATTGCGCTCGCGATCTCCCCGGAACTCTTGGGGCGGTGGCTGAAATGGGCTATGAGGGTGTCGAGTTTGCAGGGTATCACGGATATTCGGCCAAGGATCTACGTCGGCTCCTTGATGACCTGGGGCTCAAGGTGGCGGGTTCGCATGTTCCTTTGGAGACATTACTAGGGGATAATCTCCCTGCGACTATCGAATTCAACAAGGAACTGGGCAATCGCTTTCTCATAGTCCCCTGGTTGCCGGAAGAGTATCGTAGTTCTCGCCAAGCCTGGCTCGATACCGCCAAGCTTTTTAATGAACTCTCTGAGAAGGTGGCGGCGGAAGGAATGTACGTGGGCTATCACAACCATCATATCGAATTTGCTCCCTTGGAGGGAGAGACTCCTTGGGACATCTTTTTCGGTAACACACGTCCCGAAGTCGTGATGCAGCTTGATGCAGGCAATGCGCTCCATGGAGGGGCTGATCCTATACCCATCCTTGAACGTTACCCCGGCCGAGCGCTCACTGTACACTTGAAAGAATATTCAAAAACAAAGCAAGCGTTGATCGGAGAAGGCGAGGTGCGCTGGGCAGAGTTTTTCCATCTGTGCGAGACGATCGGCGGGACTCAATGGTATATCGTCGAACAAGAGACTTATCCTTATCCTCCCTTGGAGAGCGTGAAACGATGCCTGCAGGCGCTCAAGGCAATGGGCAAGTGAAAAAGGATCTTGGTCTGTATCTTGTCGATAGTTTTAGAGAAGGAAGGTGCAAAGATGAAGTATAGGCAGTTGGGCAAGTGGGGAGTTCGTTTGAGTGTATTGGGCTTGGGGTCGTATCTCACCATCGGCTATAAGGTGAATGAGGAGACCTCGCGCCAGCTCGTACGCACGGCCTATGAGCATGGAGTCAATTTTTTCGATACGGCGAACGCTTATAACCTTGGTAAGGCCGAGGAAGTGCTTGGCCGTTGTTTGTCAGAGTTCCCTCGTTCTTCCCTTTTTGTCATCACCAAGGTTTGGGGAAGAATGGGAGATGGGCCGAACGATCGGGGGCTTTCTGCCAAGCACATTAAGGAGCAATGTGAGGCCTCGCTCCGACGTCTGCAGATGGATTACATCGATCTTTACATGTGTCACCGTCCTGACCCGGATACTCCTTTGGAAGAGACAATTCGAGCGATGGAGGACCTGGCCCGTCAGGGGAAGATCATCTATTGGGGTGTTTCAGAGTGGCCTGCTTGGATGATGGTCAAGGCAAATCACATTGCACGAGATTTGGGGGCAAGGCCCATCGCGGTGAACGAGCCGCGGTATAATTTGCTCTGGCGCTATCCTGAAAAAGAGGTCTTTCCTGTGACCCTGAGTGAAGGGATAGGGAATGTGACCTTTTCTCCTTTGGCGCATGGGCTGCTGACGGGCAAATACAAACCAGGAGAGCCTCCTCCACCGAATTCGCGCGCAGCGGATCCGGATCAGAATATGGTGCTGAAAGAGTTGTATTGGACAGAAGAGAACAAGCGCAAGGGTCAAGAGTTGGTCAGCATTGCAGCAAAGCTAGGCACTACGGCGGCCACTCTGTCCATCGCTTGGGCCATGCGCCATCCGGCAGTAACTTCTGTCATTCTGGGTGCCCGTACGGTGACTCAACTGGAGGAGAACCTCAAGGCCGTTGACTTGGAGATTCCTCCAGAGATACTGACCAAGCTAGAGGAGCTTTATCCAGTTCCTCAATCCCCAGTCGGTCTTTAGGCACTTGCCGGGCTGCCTCTAGGCAGCCCGGCCCTTGTTCTTTGGGAGGCAAAGAGCATGACTAGGTTCGAGGTGCGCGATCATCGGGGGGCTCCCACTCTGTTTGTTGATGGAGAGCCCACCCCTCTGGCTATCTATTTGACGGTGCGCAATTTTGATAAAAGGAGAGATCCTGAGGATTGGCAGGATGATCCTTATTTCGAGGCATTCCGTGATGTAGGTTTCCGCTTTTATTCGATCCATCTTCCTGTTCGTTTCGATGACGCTTACGATCCCACCTCGGGAGAGTTCTCTCTGCAGGCTTTTGCCCCCTTGGAAAAGCTACGTCGATACGCAGCCCTTCAGCCAGAAGCTCGTTTCCTCCTTCGTGTGTATACGGAGCCCAGAGGCAAGGATTCAGCGTGGATCCAAAAACATTTGGAAGAGTGCGAGGTACTTGAGCCTCGGGCAAAGGGCAAGACTTATCTTACGCCGTCTTATGCTTCCCGAATTTGGTTAGAGGATGCGGCCGAGTTTATTCGCACCTTAGTTCGCTATGTTTATGAGCACGAGCTCGATCAATACATTCTGGGTTATCTGATCTGTGCAGGGAACAGCGCCGAATGGGTCAAAGTGGGGCCGATGGAGGACTGGGCGGGGGATTATTCTCGCCCAATGCAAGAAGCTTTTCGAGCATGGCTTTGTCAGAAGTACGACAGCGATGTGCATGCCCTGCGTGAGGCTTGGGGAGATCCAACAGTTTCCTTTGAGGGGGATCTTGTCCCCTCACCAGAGGAACAAGCGGCGACGGATCTTTTCCTTTTCAAGGATCCTCGCAAACATCGCAAAGCCATAGACTATTTTACCTTTTTAGCCCACCTTGTGGCCAGTGATATTGACTTTCTTTGCCAGGCTGCCAAGAAGGCCTGTCGAGGAGAGCACCTCGCTGGGGTGTTCTATGGCTATCTGCAAGAGATCGTCTGGAACAATGGTTTTTTCGCTCAGGGATTGCCTGATGCTGATGTGGCTCACACAGCGGCGGCTCGCTCGGGGCATGCTGGCTTGCGGGAAGTGTTGGCTTCTCCCTATGTGGACTTTCTCTCCAGTCCCTATTCTTATGGCTTCCGAGGGGTGGGAGGGGAAGGAGGGTTCATGTCCCCTGAGGCAAGTGTGCGCCTGGCGGGAAAGCTCTGGGTGAGTGAAGAGGATATGCGAACTCATCTATGGCCACCGGGCTCCAACTATGGTCAGACGCGCACTACCAGCGAGACAGTTTCTGTGCTCAAGCGGCAGATGGCTAATTTGCTCACCCATGGGGCAGGAGCTTGGTGGAACGATTGGGGGCGAGACAGGGGCGGAGTCTTTGATGATCCGAGGGTAATGGAGACTTTCAAGAGATTTCTCGAGCTTGCTTGGCATCATCTTGACCTGCCGGATCGCTCCTCGGCTGCCGAGGTTGCTACTGTTATTCAAGCAAAGAACTGGTTCTACCGTTCTACCCTTAACAACCTCGATATCCCCATCTGGCGCAACCGTGCCTGGGGCATTGCACGCTTGGGAGCCCCGGTGGATTGTCTTCTTTTAGATGACTTGCTGACGGGGCGAGCTCGTGACTACAAGCTCTACATTTTCCTGAACGTCTTTGCACTTTCGGCGGCAGAGCGCGAGGAGTTGAAGCGCTTACTCCGGCGTGATGGTAAGGTGGCTCTATGGGTCTATGCGCCTGGCTTTGTAGGGGAGGATGGCCTTTCAATGGAGTATTGTAGCGATCTGGTAGGCATCCATCTGCAAATGATCGAGCGCCAGTGGGGAATCCACGTTTTTATCAACGATTTTGCCCATCCTCTCACGCGGGGGTTGACCACTTTTACTTTTTGGGGTACAGACATGCGTCTAGGCCCTCTTTTTACCGTTGATGACGAGAAGGCAACTGTCCTGGGGACAGCTGTTACTATGCAAGGGCGTTGTGAGCCTGGCTTTGCCCTACGTGAGGAGACTGATTGGACAAGCATCTACTCGGCGGCTCCCAACCTCCCGCCTTCTCTTCTCCGGGAGATTGCCCGTTATGCTCATGTGCATCTTTACTCCGAAGGAGAAGACGTACTCTATGCTGACCATGCCTATGTGGCTATCCATACGGTGAGGGCAGGCTGGAAAGAAATACACCTGCCTCGGCGTGCTGATGTGTGGGAGGTATTTACTAGGCGCCAGGTGGGACGCAATTGTACCGCTTTCAGAGATTGGTTCAACTCTGGGGATACGCGGTTTTATTACTATGGCCCTCTTCCTCCCCCTTGAGGAGATCGGCGGTAGCGTCCGCTACCGCCGAATGTTTGTGGGGCCCTAGTTTCCTTTGTAGAGATGGGCATTCACCACATCCCAATTCACCTCGATCCCTAGGCCTGGAACCTCTGGCAGGGTGATGTATCCTTTCTCTGCCCGGGGTTCCCCGATAAAGAGCTCCCAAAAGAGCTCGTTGCCGTCAGGGATACCCTCAGGAGGAGGAAAGTATTCTGCCAGAGGAGAGTTCATGTGAGCCATGATGAGGTGATAGTTGTGCATTTGCCCCGCATGAGGGATGACAGGGAGACTGTAAGCCGCTGCCAAAGCCCAGATTTTGCGGGCCTCGGTGATGCCTCCTACACGGTTTACATCTAGCTGGACGATGTCTACTGCCTTTTGGGTGATTAGTTCTCTAAAGCCGTAGCGGGTAAACTCATGTTCCCCGCCGGAGATAGGAGTATCGACCGCAGCTCGAATTTGGGCATAGCCAGCGATGTCATCGGGGATGACGGGCTCTTCTACCCAGGCGAGGTTCAGATCAGCATCTTCGAGCATTTTAATCATTCGGATGGCATAGCGTACGTCCCAGCCCATATAGGCATCTCCTGCAAGCTCGATGTCGGGGCCGATAACTTGGCGGATTGTTTTGACAAGCTCGATGTTCTTCCTCATCCCAGCAAGCCCATCCCGGGGCCCGTAGCCGAAGCGCATCTTCATGGCAGTGAAACCTTGGTCGAGGTAGCTCTGAGCTTCAGCGGCGAGCTGGTCGAGGTCCTCTGTGGCGTAAAGGCGGCTGGCATAGGC
>JAGGYI010000164.1 GCA_021162655.1 Anaerolineae bacterium | reverse complement strand
GCCTGCCCCAGCTCGTAAGCCAACGAGCGGATGTAGGTCCCCTTGGAGCATTCGACCTCCAAGACGAGTTCCGGAGGGCGCCAATCGAGAATGCTCAGCCGATAGATCTCCACGCGGCGGGGTTTGCGGGCGACGGTAATCCCCTGGCGCGCCAATTTGTAGAGCGGTTTCCCCTGGTGTTTGAGGGCTGAATACATGGGGGGAACCTGCTCGATGGTGCCCTGGAATTGAGACAGCACCTGCTGGATCTCGGCCAAAGAGAGGCCCTGCCACTCGCGCTCCTCGATGACCTTCCCTTCCAAGTCCCAAGTATCCGTCACCAGGCCAAAGCGGATCGTCGCCCGGTAGGCCTTGGGGCTCTCGCTCAGATACTCGACGATGCGGGTCGCCCCCCCCAGGCAAAGGATCAGCACGCCCGTGGCCAGCGGGTCCAACGTGCCAGCATGGCCCACGCGGCGCTGCTTTGCCAGCCGGCGCACACGGTCAACGACATCATGGGAGGTCAGTCCCTTGGGCTTGTCGATGTTCAAGATCCCAGAGACCATCCCCCCCTTGGCCCCACTCACCCTCTTTCCTCCTCCGCCGTACGCACAACCTCAAAGAGGGCCTCGAGCACCTGGCTACGCACCCGAGCGAGCTCTCCCTCTACCGTGCAGCCCGCCGCCTGGGGATGGCCTCCGCCACCAAAACGCAGGGCCACCTCCGAGACGTCAACTCCCGGGGCAGAGCGCAGGCTTATTTCCACCACGCCATCGAGCTCCCGAAAGACGGCAGCGACCCGCGCCTGGGCAAAGGTGCTCAAAAAGTTAGCCAAGCCCCTGCTGGCCATTGGGTCATCCACCTGGGCGAGCATCTCCCGCGAGATCTCCACCCAAAGGACGCCCTCAGCGAATTGGGCTTGCGCCAAAGCCATGCCCCAAAGGCGCAGCGTCGCCAGAGAACGCCGATTAAAGACCGCCTCGCTGATCTCGGCCAGCGAGGCCCCTGCCTCCATCAAGGTGATGGCCGCCCGCAACGACTCGGCCGTCGTGCTACTGGTACGAAAGCCCCGCGTATCGGTGATGATACCCGTGAGCAGAGGAGTGGCTATCTCTTTATCGAGGGGAATGCCCCACTCCAAGAGCAAGTCCAAGACCAGCTCGGCCGTCGCCGCTCGTGGCTCCACCCAGTTGAGGTCTCCAAAGAAAACGTTCGTCACATGGTGGTCGATATTGATAACGGGCACCGCGGCGAAACTCTCTGGCGAATAGAGCGACCCTATGCGCTTGAGATCACCCGTATCGAGGACGACGATGAGATCCTCATCAGAGCGGCCCCGCGCAGCAAAGCCCTCGCTCCCCGGGAGGAAGCGCAGCTCCGCAGGCACCGGGTCTGCGCAGGCCAAACGCACCTCGACGCCCCTTTGCCGCAAGGCAGCAGCAAGGCCCAAGGCCGAGCCCAGCGTATCTCCATCTGGGGCAACATGCGAGATGAGCAACACCTTACTGGCCCGCACCAGGCAAGCGATGATCTCAGCCGGTCTGTTGTTCTTCTTGTTGTTCATCTTCTTCATCGCTGGGCCACTTGCCTTCCTGGCGAATTTTCTCGAGCAGGGCGTCGATCTTGGCCCCGTATTCCCAAGAGCGATCCACCCTGAATTCGAGCTCGGGGGTAAAGCGCCAACGCAACACCCGCCCAATCTCTCGGCGGAGAAAGCCCTTGGCACTCTCCAACCCCTTGAGCCCTTCCTGCAGGGCCTCCTCGCCCTCATAGCAGGCCACATAGACGCGCGCAATGCGCCGATCGGGCGTCAGCTCGACGTCCGTAATCGTCAACGGGGCCACGCGAGGATCGCGCACCGCATTGCGCAAAAGGAGGGTAAGCTCCTCCTTGATGAAACTGTTTCCTCTTTCTCTACGGTACGGCATGATGAACCTCTGCCCCTAGGAATTAGCTCTTTGCCTCGGTCGTATAGAACTCGAGGATATCGTCCTCTTGGAAATCGCCAAAGCCCTCAACGCCCACACCGCACTCGAGGCCGGTACCGACCTCGCGCACGTCTTCGGTGTAGCGCTTCAGCGAGGCCACCTCACCATCAAAGATCACTTCTTCACCTCGCTTCACCCGCACCTTGGCATTGCGTAGGGCCTTGCCCTCGATAACCTGTACGCCAGCCACCTTGCCCACTCGGGGCACCCGAAAGACCTGGCGTACCACGGCCTTTCCTTGGACGACCTCCTCATACTCGGGCTCGAGCATGCCTTGGAGAGCCAACTGCACGTCCTCGATCAGGCGATAGATCACATCATAGAGCCTGATCTCGACGCCCTCCGTCTCGGCCAACCGCTGGGCGGAGGGATCCACCCCCACGTTAAAGCCGATGATGATCGCCTTGGAAGCAGCCGCCAGCATCACGTCAGACTCGGCAACGTTCCCGATGCCTTCGTGAATAAAGCGCACTTTGAGGTCGCTGACCTCGATCTTTTCCAGCGAGTTGCGGATGGGCTCGATGCTCCCCTGGACGTCCGCCTTGAGGATGAGATTCAGCGTCTGCACAGCCCCTTCCTGGGCCTGCGCATAGATCTCTTCGAGGCTCAGCGCAGGAGCCGTTCGCACCGCCTGCGCCTCCTGGGCCCGAGCCTCGGCCAGCTCGCGGGCTTTGCGTTCGTTCTCAACGACCTGGAACTTGGTCCCCGCCTGGGGCACATCGCGCAGGCCAATGACGACCGCAGGGGTAGAGGGAGTGGCTTCTTTCAAGGGCTTGCCCTGGTAATCGAACATCGCCCTGATCTTGCCATAGGTGGTATCGACCAAAAGGGCATCGCCCACGCACAGGGTTCCCTCCTCCACCAGCAGGGTGGCCGTGGGGCCCCGAGAGCGATCCAGGCGCGCCTCGAGGACTACACCCTCGGCGGCGCGCTGGGGATTCGCCTTCAGCTCGGCCATCTCGGCAACGAGGAGGATCATTTCAAGGAGAACATCCAACCCCTCGCGGGTCTTGGCCGAGACGGGCACACAGATGGTCTCTCCTCCCCAATCCTCAGGCACCAAGCCCAGGTCCGCCAGCTGCTGCTTGACCAAATCGGGATTTGCCGTGGGCAGGTCGATCTTGTTGATCGCCACCACGATGGGCACCCCGGCAGCGCGGGCGTGGTCGATGGCCTCCCGCGTTTGTGGCTGCACCCCATCATCGGCCGCCACTACCAGCACTGCGATATCGGTAACGCTGGCGCCACGGGCCCGCATGGCGGTAAAGGCCTCGTGGCCGGGCGTATCGAGAAAGGTGATCGCCCGATCCCCCACAAAGACCTGATAAGCCCCAATGTGCTGGGTGATGCCTCCTGCCTCCTTGGCTTGCACGTTGGTCTGGCGGATCGCATCGAGCAAAGAGGTCTTGCCATGGTCCACATGGCCCAAGACGGTGACCACAGGGGGGCGCTCCCGTAGGTAAGGGAGCTCTTCCTCTGAATATTCGCGACGGCGCACCGGCTGAGTGGGCTCCTCCTGCTCCACCGCCACCTCGGGCTCTGGAGGAGAGGGCTCCTTTACCTTGTAGCCCATGTCCTCAGCGACGATGGCTGCCGTATCGTAATCGATCTGCTGGTTGATGTTGGCCATCACGCCAGCGTTCATCAACTCTTTGATCAATTCGATGGGGCTACAGCCCATCAGATCAGCCAGCTCGCGGACGGTGATCCGCTCGGGGATCTCGATCTCTTTGGGCTCCTTGGGGATCTCTGCCACTGCTTCCTCGCGGGCAGTGGTCTGTTCTTGGGCAGCTCTATCTCGCCTGCTCCTGGACCCACGCCCACGGCCTGAGCTCCGCCGTGGCCTTCTCCTGCGGGAACGAGCATACTTGGCCCCAGAAGCGGGAGGATCGCCTTTAAAGGTAGAACGTGCCCTCGAAGGCAAAGAGCGCCCTTTTTTCATCTCTAACATCATTATTCATCCCCCCTTTCCACAACTAGAGGCCCGTCCATGCCCCAAGGCATGGCAAGCCTTTGACATGCGCACAGGCACCCTCGACGATTGGCGTGGGTTTCGCCTGGTTGCATGGGTAAGAAATCAACAAAAGTGGAGCTAGCAGGAGGCCAAAAGGCCAGGAGAGGGGAAAAGAGGGGATACTTGGAGCCCAGTGTACACCACCGTTCAGCAAGCAGCCATCTTATCCTCTCCCCCGGAACTTTGGCCCGGCATTTTCACAGCTTTTCATTGGCAAACCCGTGCGCAATAAGGTATCAGCGAATAAAGCAACCACTAGCTACTATACTATCTATACGCCTTCGCTCTTTACCGAGGAGGGCTCGGGGCTCTCCTCGGGAAGCTGAGCGATATACGCCTGAATCTGAGCCAGCGCCTCTTCCGTCAATGTCGTCTTGAGCGCTGTGCCGATGCGCTTCTTTTTGAGCGCCTTTTGCCAGCAAGCTTTGTTCGGGCAGAGATAGGCCCCCCGTCCGGGAACCTTGCCCGTCGGGTCGATCTTGATCTCCCCCTCAGGAGTCCGCACGATGCGGATCAACTCTCGCTTTGAGGTCGTGCGACCGCACCCGATGCAGGTCCTCTGGGGCTCCCTCTTTCGCTTGGGCATAGAGCACTCATCCTCCCTCGGCTAGAGGAGCTCCTCCCAATCCTCCTCGTCCCACTCTTCTTCCCAGCCATGCTGGCCCTTACGCTTGTGCCGCTTGCGGGCCACCACTCGGCCTAGGCGCTCATCAAAGACGAGCTCGCGGCCGCGATCCTTCTTTTTACGTCCCTTTTTGGCCCGCAGCTCCAGGTCCAACTCTTCTTCCTCTTCGAGCTCCTCCAGATCAAAGGGCTCTTCCTCTTCAAGCGATTCTTCTTCGAGCTCCTCCGCCACCTCTTTGTCCTCCGCAGTGGGCTCTTCTAGCGTCTCGACCTCTTCCAAAACCTCCGCCTCCTCAGCCACAGGAGCGCTCTCTTCCTCGGCAGAGGGCTCTGCCTCTGCAGGCGTCTCCTCCTGAGGCGGCTCAGCCGCCACGGCCACCCCTTCCTCCGCAGAGGGCTGTTCAAGCTCCGGCTCTGCAACACCCTCAGCCTCGGTAGCGGCCTCCTCAGCAGAGGCCTCGGCCTCCTCCTCTGCGGCCAGGGCAGCCTCTGCCTGGGCCAGGAGCTCCGCCGCGGCCCGACGGGCTTCCACCAACTCGCGGGCCCGCCGCTCTGCCTCACGCTTTTGCTCCTCCAACTTGGCGATCTCGTCGGCAGCCTCTGTCTCGCTCTTGATATCAATGCGCCAGCCGGTCAGCTTGGCAGCCAAGCGAGCATTCTGGCCTTCCTTGCCTATCGCCAAGGAAAGAGAGCGATCGGGAACGATGACCTTGGCGGTTTTTTCCTCTTGGTTCAAATACACATTGAGCACCTTGGCTGGGCTCAGCGCGTTGGCGATAAAGGTCTCGATATTAGGAGACCACTCAACGACGTCGATCTTTTCCCCATGGAGCTCGTTCACAATGTTCTGAATGCGCACTCCACGCATCCCCACACAAGAGCCCACGGGGTCCACCCCTGGCTGCAAAGCGGCAACAGCCACCTTGGAGCGAGAGCCTGGCTCCCGGGCGATGGCCTTGACCTCCACCGTGCCGTTAAAGATCTCGGGCACCTCCAGTTCCAGCAGGCGTCGCAAGAGATCCCGATGTGTGCGCGAGACGATGATCTGGGGGCCATGCCCCGTCCGCTCCACGCTCAGGATATAGACGCGCAAGCGCTGATTGAAGCGGTAATGCTCCCCAGGGATCTGCTCACTCCTGGGCAGGAGAGCTTCCGCCTTGCCCAGGCTCAAGATGACGTTGCGCGAACGCGAATCCACGTTCCGCACGATCCCAGTGACGATCTCCCCCACCCGGTCGGCATACTCGAGGTAGACGGAATCTCGCTCTGCCTCGCGGATGCGCTGGGTAATCACCTGTTTGGCCGTCTGCGCGGCAATGCGCCCAAAGTTGCGCGGTTTCACCTCGATCTCTACCATATCCCCGAGCTTGGCCTCGGGGTTGTACGTCCGCGCCTCCGCCAGCGAGACCTCGGTGCGGTTATCGCGGACCTTTTCAACCACTTGCTTTTTGACGAAAACCCTCGCCTGGCCCGTGCGCGGGTTGATCGTCACGCGGACGTTCTGGCTCGAACCGTAATTGCGCTTGTACGCCGAGACCAGAGCCGCCTCAATCGCTTCCAAGATCACCTCAGGCGAGAGATTGCGATCGGCACTCAATTGGGTGATGGCGATCTCGAACTCGCTCTTCATTCCTCGGGACTCCTCTTATCACATCAAGCCCACTATAACAAGAAAAGTGGGGAGAACACCCACTTTTCCACCACGAATCTTTAGTTATAGTATATCACTAGTCCCATGAATGTGCAAATCCCCCCAGGGCCAACGCTCTGGCCTCAAATTGGGTAAAATTTGCCGGCCACCCCAGATTGTGCTATAATTGGTCACGAAGTTTAGTATAGCAGAGGAAGGGAAACCGGGCTATGGCGCTGACCAAAAGCGAAAAAAATGCTATTGTAGACGAGTTCCACCGACACCCGACTGATACTGGATCGCCAGAGGTCCAGATCGCTCTTCTCACCAAGCGCATTAACCGCCTGACGGAACACCTCAAAGAGCACAAGCATGATGAGCATTCCCGTCGCGGTCTGCTCAAGCTCGTCGGGCAGCGTCGGCGTCACCTAAATTACCTCAGCCGCACGGACGAGCAAAAATATCGGGAGATCGTGGAGCGGCTCGGCCTGCGTCGCTGATCCCCTGCGCTGAGGAGATACCGCTTCATGAGGGGTGAAAAAGAGTAGATGGGGTCTGAAGCCGCATCTACTCTTTTCTTTTGCTAGGGCAATAGTTCCATGCGAGGGTGCAAATTGTAGGCAGGTAGTTCGAAAACGGGGGTCTGAGACGGCTTGTGCAGGAATTGGGGAATGTGCCTCGCCGCGGCAAGGGATATTCCCCAGTCCCTGAACAAACCGTCCTGACCCCCTCATCTTCATGGATAGGAGAAAGGACGGTTCAGATGCTAAAACTGTATACTGCTACACTGGGTGGTAAAGAGATCCAGGTTGAAACGGGCAAGCTTGCCCAACAAGCCGGAGGTGCGGTCCTCGTCCGCTTGGGAGATTCGGTCGTGCTCGTCACGGCCACGGCCTCCGAGGAGCCCCGCGAGGGGATCGACTTTTTCCCGCTGACGGTCGACGTCGAGGAACGGCGCTACGCCGCCGGCAAGATCCCCGGAGGCTTTTTCAAACGCGAGGGACGCCCCTCCACCGAGTCAATCCTCCTCTGTCGCAGCATCGATAGGCCCATTCGCCCCCTCTTCCCCAAGGGCTACCGCAACGACGTCCAAGTCGTCGTCACGGCCCTCTCGGCAGATCAAGAACACCAGCTCGACATCATCTCCATCATTGGGGCCTCGGCTGCCCTCACCATCTCTGACATTCCCTTCAATGGCCCTATCGGCGCCGTGCGCGTGGGCTATATCGATGGCGAGTTCGTCATCAACCCCACGGTGAGCCAGATGGAAAAGAGCCAGCTAGACCTCTCCGTCGCTGGCACTCGCGAAGCCGTCTTGATGATCGAGGCGGGGGCCAAAGAGTTCCCCGAAGACCTCCTCCTCGAGGCGATCAAGCGGGGCCACGAGGCCATGCAAGACGTCATCACCATGCAGCTGCGCATGCGCGAGGAGATCGGCAAGGAGAAAAAGCCAGGGGTCTATCACATCCTCGACCCCGAGCTCCTCGAGACGGTACGCCGCCTCGCCGAAGCTCCTCTGGCAGAGCTCGTCGCCCGGGGGCTCACCCGCGATGAACGCCATCAAGAGGAAGACCTCCTCTTTCAACGGATCCTTGAACAGCTGGGCGCCGAGACCGACGAGGCAATGGCCAAAGAGGCCTTTGAACAAGTCCTCAAAGAGGTCATGCGCCGGCACGTCCTCGAGACGGGAACCCGCATCGACGGCCGAGACCTGCATACGATCCGCGAGCTCCACGCAGAGGTGGGGCTTTTGCCCCGCACCCATGGCTCGGCCCTCTTTAGCCGTGGCGAGACCCAGGTGCTCACAACCGTCACCTTGGGGACGGCCTCCGACGAACAGCTGGTGGAGCGGCTCACCGGCGAGGATAGCTTTAAGCGCTACATGCACCACTATAACTTTCCCCCGTACTCTACCGGTGAGGTGCGCCCCATGCGCTCCCCAAGCCGCCGCGAGATCGGCCACGGGGCTCTAGCCGAGCGCGCCATCGTTCCTCTCCTTCCCTCAGAGGAAGAGTTCCCCTACACCATCCGCGCCGTCTCGGAGGTGCTTTCCTCCAACGGTTCTACCTCGATGGCGAGCACCTGCGCCAGCAGTCTGGCCCTCTTTGACGCCGGCGTTCCCCTCAAGGCCGCGGTGGCTGGCATCGCCATGGGGGTCATCACCGAGGGCGATCGCTGGGCCGTGCTGACAGATATCCAAGGCCTCGAGGACCACCTGGGGGATATGGATTTCAAAGTAGCTGGCACCACCAAAGGGATCACGGCCATCCAGCTGGATATCAAGATCGACGGCCTCAAGTACGAGATCATCGAAGAGACGCTGCGCCGCGCCCGCGAGGCTCGCCTGCAGATCCTCGAGGTGATGAATGCTTGCATCGAAAAGCCACGGCCCAACATCTCTCCCTATGCTCCACGCATCCAGGTCACCAAGATCCCTGTGGACAAGATCGGTGCACTGATCGGCCCAGGCGGCAAGACGATCCGCAGCATCATCGAGGAAACGGGAGCGACGATCGACGTCAAAGAGGATGGCACCGTCTATGTGGCGACCAACGACGAAGCCAGCGCCAAAAAGGCCCTCGAGCGCATTGCCGCCTTTACGGCTGAGCCTCAGATCGGGCAGATCTATACCGGCAAGGTCGTGCGGGTGACCGATTTCGGCGCCTTTGTCGAGTTCCTTCCTGGCCAAGACGGCCTGGTGCACATCTCTCAGCTGGCCGACCATCACGTCCCCAGGGTGGAGGACGTCGTCCACGTGGGAGATGAGGTGATGGTCATGGTCATCGACATCGACAAAGACGGCAAGGTGAGGCTCTCGCGGCAGGCCGTCCTAGAGGGCTGGACCGCCGAAGAGGCCCGCCAGCGAGACCAGAAGTTGAGCGGGCGGCGCTCTGGCAGCTCTCGTCCCCGCCAGGGGTCTCGGCGAAGCTCCTCCAGCAGGGGTTCCTCCGATCGGCGCTCCTCCACAGGGCGCAGGCGCCGCTAGAGAAAGGCAAATACCCTCTCCAAAAAGGACGGGATGATGGATAACGAGACGAATACAGAAAGCAAGGCCAAATCTTGGTTGCGGGAGTTGCTCGAATCGGTGCTCCCCGCGGTGGTGATCGTCCTGGTAGTGAATATCTTTTTAGCCCAGGCCACGCGGGTAGAGGGACAGAGCATGGAGCCAAACCTCCACAGCAACGAGCGCCTCATCATCGAAAAGGTCTCTTACCACTTTCACCCTCCCCGCCGAGGAGATATCATCGTCCTTCGCAGGCCCTACGGCTCCTCAGAGCCATTGATTAAACGCGTCATCGGCCTGCCAGGCGAGGTGGTCGAGATCAAGAACGGCCGGGTTTACATCAACGGCAAACCCCTGGACGAGCCCTATCTGAACCAGGCCACCTGGGGGAATATGCCGCCCCGGCTCGTACCTGAGGAGCACGTCTTTGTACTGGGGGATAACCGCGGGGCAAGCAACGATTCGCGCGCCTTTGGAATGGTGCCCTTTGACGACATCATCGGGCGAGCGTGGTTACGCTACTGGCCTCCGTCGGAGATCGGTCTTATCTCTCATTGAGGATAAGGGGAGCAGAAAATGCTCTCCTTTTTCTATATAGCGCACCTGAGGAGGAAAAACAGATGATAGGGGATTATTTCGTCGTCAACTTTCACGAACACCCAGGGGACCATCTCGTGCAAAAGAACGCCGAGATGGGCATCGATATGTCGGTGTTGCTCTCTGTGGGGGATGATGCCCTGGAAAAATCCATCGCCCTCTCCCAGGAGAAACCCGAGATGTTCGTACCCTTTTACTGGGTCAACCCCGCTCGCGACCTCGATCAAGAGCCACAGCGCCTCCGAGAGGCCGTGCGCAAATGGGGCATCCGCGGGATCAAGTTCCAACCCATGGACCAGCACTGGTTCGCCGACGACCGCAGGCTCTACCCCATCTATGAGGTCTGCGCGGAGCTGGGCCTGGTCTGCACGTGGCACGCGGGGATCGTCAAGCTGAACTTCAAGTACGAGCTAGGGGTGCCCATGCTCGCCCGCTATACGGATCCCTTGCCCATCGACCAGGTAGCCTTTGACTTCCCAGAGCTCAAGATCTGCATCGCTCACCTAGGCGGCAACTTTAACTATCGGGCCATCGTCTTGGCAGAAAAGCACGAGAACGTCTACCTTGACACGGCCTTTTTACCCTTCTTTTGCTCGCACATGCTTCCCCACATCTCTCCCGAGGAGCTCATCAGCCACGCCGCCCGCATCGCTGGAGCAGAGAAGGTGCTCTATGGCAGCGAGGGGCTCTGGCCCCAGGCAGTCCTCCACACAGAGCTCTCTGACCGAGAGAAGCGCCTCATCCTAGGTGAGAACGCCCTTCGCCTCCTGGGGCTCGAAAGGCCATCCACCCAGTGAAAGCCCTTTGACGTGGCGGGGCTCCTTCGCTAATATAGCAGGAGCCCCGTCTCTTTTGGGCACGGGAACCCTTTACCTTGGGGGGAACTTTGGTCATCCGAGAGCATTGGTACCTTTGGAGCTGGCTCCTTCCCCTCGGGATCATGCTCCTGGCAACAAGCCACACCCGAGGACGACGAGCCTACCGAGTAGCCCTCAGCTTGCCCCTTGCCCTCGCCCTCGCCTTTGTGGGATATTCCCTTTGTGGCTATGCCTTCCAATTCGGGGGCATCGGGCTCATCCGCAAGGACCCTGCTTTCCAGCACCTTTTGGGCGAATGGTCTCCTCTGGATCCCCTGCTTGGGCCGGGCTGGGGGCTCGTGGGGGTCTGCGGCTTTCTCTTTGATCCCCGCGCCGCCTCCCAGGCAGAGTTGAACCTCTTTGCTAGCCAACTGCCCTTTCTCACCGCCACCGTACTCATTCCCCTCACCACCCTCTATGGGCGCATCCCCAAGCTGGGGGTATTTTTCATCGGGCTATTGGCCGCCTGCCTTTGCTATCCCCTTGGGGGCAATTGGCTCTGGGGCGGAGGATGGCTCACTCAGCTGGGCAAGACGCTCTCCCTAGGCCGGGGATTCATCGACCAAAGCGGTAGCTCGCTCCTCACCCTTGGGGGATGGTTGGCCCTGGCCGGGCTCGCTGCCTTTCGCCAATATGGGGCGGTCGTTTCCTCCCAGGAGCCCGCAGAGCTTCCCCAGCCTCAGCTTCCCCTCCACGCCAGCATCGGCGCCCTCCTCGCCCTCTTGGGCTGGCTGGCCTGGCTTGGCGGCCAACCCTTTGGCCCTCAGCTGAGCGATAAAGAACTTCTCACCTGCATCCTCTGGGTGGGGGTGCCCAGCATCCTAGGGGCTTTCCTTTACGGCTGGCTCGCCCGCGGGGAGCTGGACCTCCTCCTCTGCACACGTGCCCTGGTGGCCTCCCTCATAGCAGGGGGGCCTGGGCTCCTCAGCCTCAGCACAGGGCAGCTGGCCACCATCGGCCTCCTCAGTGGGTTCTTCCTTGCCCCAGCGATGTACCTGGTCGAGTTCGGCCTCCGCCTGGACGACCAGGCCGCCGCCGTGAGTACCTATGGCTTTGCAGGGGCCTGGGGCATCCTCGCGCTGGGGCTGTTCTCCATCCACAGGCAAAACCTAGAACAATTGGGCGCCCAAGCCCTCGGCCTGGCAGGCCTTCTGGTGCTCAGCGGGCTCATCCCCTGGGTCCTCTCGGCCATCCTCGCCCAGGCCTACGCCTTCCCCGCCGCCCTCAAGGCCGAGGCACAAGCGCGGGCCCAGCGCCTCTTGGAGGAAAAAAGAAAGAGGGAACACCTCCTCTACCAGGGGCGTAGACGGTACTGGCAGGCCAAGCTGGCCGCCCTTTACCAACGAGGGCAAGCGTTCCTCGGCCAGCAGTGGGAGCGGCTTCAAGCCAAAAGGAAGCATCCCCCTCAAGAGGAATCAAGCGAAGCTAAGGGGCAAGGCTAACTTTGTACAGCTCGCTATAGAGGGCCCCCTCGGGGGTGAGCTCACTGCGCATCACGCTCACTTCTTTGACCTGCATGCGGCCCAGCGTGCCCACTTGAGCTTGGGCAACGCTCCTCCCCAAAGCGGCAGCCTCGCTGGGTGAGGCCCCCTTGCGCACCCGCGCCAAGGTGAGATGAGGCCGAAAAGGCCGACGTTCCCTGGGGAAGCCCTTCCTCTCCAAGGCCTGCTCCACATCGCGCTGGAGGCTTTGGAGCTGGCCGCTCTCCTCCTCCGCCCCCACCCAGATGACTCGGGGACGGCGAAGGTTGGGGAACCCTCCAAGCCCTCCGAAGGCCACCTCAAAGGGCTGATGCCCCTGGCAGGCCTGCTCCACCGCCTGGTAGACCTCGGGGAGCTTTTCCTCCGGCACATCTCCCAAGAACTTGAGGGTAAGGTGAATGCCCTCCGCCCGCACCCAGCGCCCCGCCTGCCCTCCAGGGGAGCGCCGAAGCTTTTCCTGAACCTGACCCAAGGCCCGCAACGCCTCGGCCGTCAACTCGATGGCGATAAAAGTCCGCACCGTTGGCACTAGCTTCCTCCACCTCTTGCAAGTATCGCGAGGGCGTTCCCTCCTAGGACGCGCTCCAGCACCTCAGGGGCCAAGCGTAGCGCGCGCACCCGGCGCAGGGAACGCTTCTGTGAGATGAGGGGATAATCCGTCCCCCAGAGGATCCTCTTCGTCCAAGAGGCCACCTGTTCAAAGATCGCATCGCGGTAGAGATAATGGGTGGCCGCCGTATCGTAATAGACCCGCTGCAAAGCCGCCTGCACCTCAGGCATCAGCTCATAGAAGGGCAGCCCCCCTCCCCAATGGGGAAAGACGAGCGTATTCTCGGGATAGTGCAACGCCAGGAGATAGGCCTCTCGCGGGCCAAACTTCCCCTTGCCGGCATAATAGTGCCCCACTTGCTCGTTCACGTGGATCATCACCGGCACCTCGTATGCCCGAGCCAACTCCATCAAGGGATCAAGCATCTCAAAAGAGGTCAAAGTAAAGCCCTGGCCATCGGGCATCAGCTCTCCAATGCCTTGGGCTCCCTTTTCCAAACAGGCGCGTGCCTCTCGGAGGGCCTCCTTGGGGCATGCGGGATTGACCGCAGCAAAGGGGAAAAGGCGCCCAGGGTAGCGCGCCGCCGCCTCTAGCACATAGGCATTGCCCTCGCGGCAGAGACCCATATCGGCAAAGGCGAACCCAAAGACGACAGACCCCGCCACACCGGCCTCATCCATCGAAGCGATGAGCTTCTCGACCGTGGCCATGCGGGCCTTGGGCTTGCCATAGAGCAGCTGGAACCAGCTATCCCGCTGGCAGTAGCGCTCCCTCTGGGCGATGACCTCTGGAGCAAAGATGTGAGTGTGAAAATCAATGACCTGCATGGGCCCATTTTCCCGCACCGAGGGGGAGATGTCAAGTTCTGGACAATCGCCCCCCTTCGCGGTATAGTTGAGCTATGAAGGCCCAACTGATCTACAACCCAGCGGCAGGCCCCCGCGACGTCAGCGAGGACCTGGATAAAGTGATCGACATGCTCCGTTCCCACGGCTGGCAGGTTTCCCTACGCCAGACCCTCGGCCCCGGCGATGCCGTGACCTATGCCCGCGAGGCCGTTGCCGAGGGATGTGAGATTGCCGTAGCCGTGGGAGGAGACGGCACCCTTGGAGAGGTGGCCTCCGGGTTGGCCGGCTCCGAGTGCGCCCTGGGAGTGCTCCCTGTGGGCACGGGCAACGTCTGGGCCCACATGTTGGGCCTCCCCATCTGGACGCCCCTCTACCGCTCCGCCCTGATGGATGCGGCCCTCGTCCTCCTCAAAGGAGAGCGACGGTGCATCGACTTGGGCAGAACAGGGGAGCGCTATTTTGTCCTCTGGGCAGGAGTGGGCTTTGATGCCCAGATAGCCTACGAGGTAGAGCCCCACCGCGAGATCCGCCGCAGCCTGGGGAATTTCACCTATGTCATCGCAGCCCTCGTCACCAGCCTTCGGCTGAGGGGCTCTCGGGTGACGGTCTCGATCGATGGCAAGGCCTTTCGCCAGCGGGTCCTGCTCATCCTCGTCACTAACGCCCAGCTCTATGGCCACTCTTGGCGCCTGGCCCCCCAGGCCCAGCTGGACGACGGTCTCCTCGAGGTGTACATCTTTAAGGGGGATAACACCCTCGACGCCATTCGGCACTTTATCCTTCTCCTCCTGGGCGAGCATCATCGAGATCCCCACGTTGAACACTATCAGGCGCACACCGTCGAGATCCGCGGAGAGAAACCTCTCCCCGTACACCTGGACGGGGACCCTTCCGGGTATACCCCCCTCCATATTGAGATAGCTCCCCAGGCTCTCTGGGTTATCGTGCCCTCTTGGACCTCAGGGTCTCTCTTTCGTGGCGGCAAGGAGGAAGAACAGCTCTCCCTGGCCCAGCGCATCGCCGAGCGGCTCCGCTACGAACGGGAGCGCTGGCACAAAGAGGAGGCCCGCCTGCGCGAGGGCCTAGGCCGGCACCTGCGCAGCAAAGGAGAGTGACGCCCAGCACCACCCAGGGGGTAAAATTCTTGACAAAGCGCCAGGCCAATGGTATAGTAAGAGCGTTGAGCCGAGGTGGCGGAACAGGCAGACGCGCCACGTTCAGGGCGTGGTGGATATTAGATCCATGAGGGTTCAAATCCCTCCCTCGGCATAGAGCCCCGGCCATAGATGGCGCGGGGTTTTCTTGTTTTCTCAGCCCCTTCAGCAGATGGGAGGAAACTGCCCATGGCCGGCTGTGCTCCTTCGGACGATTTTGAGATCAAGATTGTGCGCAGCAAACGGCGCCACAAAACGCTGAGCGCCCGCCTGCTGAATTGGTATACCCTCGAGATCCGCGTGCCGGCAAACCTCCCCCAGGAGGAATTGGAGCGCGCCATAGAGCACTTTGTTGCCAAGGCCCGCCAAAAGCGCCGCCAGCTGCGCAACTTTGCCTCCGATGAGGAGCTAGAACGCCGCGCCCAAAGGCTGAACAAGGCCCTTTTCGGCGGCACCCTCCGCTGGCGCAGCATCCGCTTCGTCCCCAACCAGAGCAAGCGCTTCGGAAGCTGTTCCCCCACCCGGGGGACGATCCGCATCTCTGAACGGCTGCGCCAGGTTCCCTCCTTTGTCTTGGATTACGTCCTCGTCCACGAGCTTGCCCACCTCATCGAACCCAACCACTCGCCAGCTTTCTGGGAGCTCGTCTACCGCTACGAGAAGACGGAACGCGCCAGAGGATACCTAATGGCCCTCCAGCTGGAGGATGACCTTCCAGTGGAAGAGCAGGAGGAGGCCTTTTAATACCTACGGAGGTAGAGGAATGAGAATCGAGCGAGACTCTCTCGGCCAGGTCCAAGTCCCCGATGAGGCCCTCTGGGGCGCTCAGACACAGCGAGCCCTAGAGAACTTTGCCATCAGTGGGCTCAAACAGGATCGAGAATACATCGTTGCCAGTGCCCTGGTGAAACGGGCGGCTGCTGAGGTGAACATGGCCCTGGGCCTCTTGGACGAGCGCCGAGGCCGGGCCATCGTCGAGGCGGCCACCCAGATCATGGAAGGGCGTTGGCACGAGCATTTCGTCGTCGATCCCTTTCAGGCAGGGGCGGGCACCTCGCACAACATGAACACCAACGAGGTCATCGCGAACCTGGCCAACGAGGCCCTGGGAGGGCATCGCGGGGAATACAGCCCAGTACATCCCAACGATCACGTGAACATGGCTCAGTCTACCAACGACTTTATCCCCACGGTGATGCGCATTTCGGCCACGTTCAAGGTTCAAAAGCTTCTCCCCGCCATCCAAAAGCTCGCCGAGGCCTTTGCGCGCAAAGCCCGCGAGTTCGACTCTGTCATCAAATCGGGGCGCACCCACCTCCAAGATGCGGTACCCATCCGCCTGGGCCAAGAGTTTGGCGCCTACGCCCAGGCCATCCGCCTCGACCAGGAGCGCATCGCCGTGGCAGCCGAGCGGCTCAAGCGGTTGGGCATCGGAGGCACGGCCGTGGGCACGGGGCTGAACACCCATCCCCGCTATCACCAGGCCATGGTCGCCAAGCTCTCTGAGCTCACGGGCATCACCTTCCGCAGCTCAGGAAACCTCTTTGAATCGATGCAGAGCACGGCGGATTTCGTCGATCTCTCTGCTGCTCTGCGCACGTTGGCCGTTACCCTCACCCGCATAGCCAACGACCTCCGCCTGCTCAGCTCAGGGCCAACGACGGGGCTGGCTGAGATCACCCTGCCGGCCGTCCAGCCTGGGTCTTCGATCATGCCCGGCAAGGTGAACCCCGTGATGGCCGAGATGCTGAACATGGTCTGCTACCATGTGATGGGCAACGACCAGACGATCATGCTCTGCTCGCAGGCCGGCCAGCTGGAGCTCAACGTGATGATGCCCATCATGGCCTACAACCTGCTCCAATCCCTCGAGATCCTCACGAATGCCATTCACGCTTTTACAGAGCGCTGCGTTGAGGGGATCCAAGCCAACATAGAGCGCTGCCGCGATTTCGCCGAGAGGACGATGGGCCTGGCCACAGCGCTGAACCCCTACATTGGCTACATGGCCGCCGCCAAGGTGGCGCAAGAGGCCCTGGCCAGAGGGGTCCCCCTCCGTCAGGTTGTCCTCGAGAGGGGCTACCTCAGCGCCCAAGAGCTCGAGGCTGTGCTCGACCCCTTTAAAATGACCGAACCAGGCATCCCAGGAAAAGAGCTAAAGTGAGCGCCCAGCCGTGGGCCAGCCAAGGGCCTGAAGCGTTTTGCGCGTCGCACCAGTGAGTGCATGAGAGGCCAGCTCCTGGGGAGAAAGCCAGCGGAGACGATCCCACGGGCCACCGGCCAGGGTGGGTTCTCCCTCCAAGGTATAGCGGCACACCGCCACCTCGATGCGAAAGTGGCTGTAGGCATGCTGAATGACCGCTAGGCATTCCCCTGCCTTCCCCCCACCAAAGAGGTGCGAGAGCGCTTCCGCCGGCGGCTCCTCTGGAGAGGCGAGCTCCACAGAAGGCAACTCCCAGAGCCCTCCTAAAAGGCCCTCGGGGCGGCGGCGAACGAGGAGAAGCCGCCCATCCCGCTCAACAAAGGCCGCTGCCAGGCGCTTTAACGGAGGGGCCGTGCGGCGCTTGGGCAAAGGGCGAAGGGCCTGGGTGCCCGCCTGGTATGCCTGGCAGAAAGGGGCCAGCGGGCAGGCTGCGCACTGAGGAGCTTTGGCACGGCAGAGGGTAGAGCCCAACTCCATCAGCGCCTGGTTGAACTCGGCGGCCCGGCCAGGGGGCAATAGCTCCTGAGCATGGCGACGGAGAACCCGCTTGGCCGCGGCGGTCGTTGTGTCCAGGGGCAGGTCAAAGAGCCGGCAGAGCACACGCGCCGCGTTGGCATCGATGGCGGGGACATCCTGACCAAAGGCGATGCTCAGGATGGCCCCAGCAGTGTATTCCCCTATGCCCGGCAGGGCAAGCAACTCCTCCAAAGTGGCGGGCAACTCGCCTCCATGGCGCTCACAGATGAGCTTTGCCGCCGCATGGAGATGCCGCGCCCGCGCATAATAGCCCAAGCCCTCCCAGAGGGCGAGGACCTCATCCAGCTCGGCCTGAGCAAGGGCGCAAACCGTCGGAAAGCGGGCAAGAAAGCGCTCATAGTAGGGAATGACCGTCTGCACCTGGGTTTGCTGGAGCATCGTCTCGGCTATCCAGGTGGAATATGGCTGGCGAGTGCGCCGCCAGGGCAGATCACGCCGATGCCGCTCATACCAGCGGAGCAGTACCTGGGCGATGGCTCTCTCCTCCTGACCTGGCACCCCTCACCTCCTTGCTAAAAAATAGAAAAAACGCCTAGAAATAAAAGCCTGACGCAAAAGATGAAAACATTTTCATGAGGAATTTACGTAAGGGGGGTTGCTTCTAACCCTATATCCGTAGTATAATGACAGTGAATGGCACCCGACGTAACTCGGGGGCCCCTTTTGCGTCTGTATAAGCGAGATTTTACCCCAAATTGTGGGTGTGTATAGAGGCACAGATGCGTTCGAGACAGAGTTTTCTCTTTAGCTTGGCCCTTGTTCTGGCACTGCTTGTTTCTTTGGCTGTGCCCTCTCTGACCCTGGCCAAGGAAAACACCCCCCTGGTTATCGAGGCCCGAGTACTAGGCACAGTCGAGTTCCCCGAGAGCAATTCCCTTGGGAACCTCCTCGTACAGGCAACCTCTTGGGTCAAGGCCAATGGAGAGTATCAGTACATCATCACACTCTGCAACCTCTCCCCCTGGGCCATGCCCTCCATCTATGTGCTCGACCGTTACCTCCCTGAGGATCCAGAACAACCCGAGATCGATCACGACTGGTTCCCTGAGCGGCTGGAACCAGGAGCCTCGACAACGTGGTCCGTCTCGTTCCCCGAGGGGCCGCTACCCAATGGGTGCCACCAGCTGGAACTCAGCCTGACGGATAAACTGGGGACGATCCTCATGGATTGCACCCCTCCGGGCGGCTCCACCGTGTGGCAGGTGCCCCTCACTGAAGAGATGGCCTCTTACTTCATCCAAATACCTCTAACTAGGCCGGCTCCCTCAGGGCCCAGCAAGCTCGGCATCCATGTGACGCGCAACAGCACGCCGGCAATCATGGAGTTCATCCGCCAGGCCCACCCCGCCGTGGTGATGGCCGTGGGAGATGTAGGCTGGCTTGCCGAGGTGAAAAAGGTCTCGCCAGAGACGGTGACGATCGCCCGCTTCCCCGAAGTCGATCAGCGCATCGAGGGAGACCCCGTCCAGCGAGCGCGCAAGTTCGTCGCCGCCCATGCCGAGCGCTATCTTGCCAACCCCGGGGTGGACTATTGGGCCGGCTGGAACGAGCCCATCATCGATAGCGTCGAGCAGATGCAGTGGTACGCTGCCTTTGAGGCAGAGCGCACCATCGCCATGGCCGAGCTGGGGCTCAAGGTGGCGATCGGGAATTTCTCCGCTGGCACTCCTGAGCCCTCCGAGTTCGAGGCCTTTTTGCCGGCCATCCAGGTGGCCAAAGAGCATGGCGGCATCCTCGCCGTGCATGAATACTCTGCCCCCACCCTGCGCGATGGCGTAGGTGCTGGCCTTCCCGGGCTAGAGGCCAGGCCCGATTGCGGCGCCCTGACCCTGCGCTACCGCTATTGGTACGAGGATTACCTCAAGCCTAGGGGGCTGGTGATCCCCTTGGTCGTGACGGAGGCGGGCATCGATGGCGGCGTGCTGCGCTTGGAAAACGTGAGCTTGATGGGCTGGCGTGACCTTAAAAAGGCCGTGCCCAATTCTGCCGCCTCTCAAGTGACCAACTCATACGTAGAACAGCTCTCCTGGTACGATGACGAGCTCCGCCGCGACCCCTATGTCCTCGGCTTTGCCGTCTTTAACGTAGGGGATCCCAAGGGGCACTGGGCGAGTTTCGATGTTACCTCCCTACTACCTCGCTTTGCCCAGGTGATGAGCGTGAAAAAGTAATTCGTTCCTGACGCATGGACATTAAAGAGGGACTGCCCAGTTGGGCAGTCCCTCCCTTTTTCCCCTAGCGCGGCCAGCGCTCAGCAAGGTCAGGCAGGGGCGGGAACGCCGCATGGGGCTCCTCTTGATACCAATAGGCCACCGAGCAGATGTCGTCGGTCAGGGGCTCGAACTTGCGGTTCAACCACCACCCCAGGGCCTGAATGGTCACCCGCAGGTCTTTTTGAAAACGGATCGGATCCATGATGTGCCAGCGGTAGAGCCCATGCCGAGGGACCTCGCCCGGCTCCTTACGGTAGAGGGGATAGCCAGAGAAGGGAGCGGAAAAGGTCTCGCCCCCAAACCCCCAAGCGCCACCAAAATAATCCTCGGTGCCCGTGCCGCAGATGGTGGGGAACTCTTTATCCCCATCGATGTAGAACTTGACCTCTCCCTCGCCCCACCAGCCATTGGAGAACTGGTTCCAGCCGATGACCGTCCCTACATAGTGCCCCTTGCCCTTGATGCCATCGACGATGACATGCTCAGGGCGCTCGCGCGTGGTCATGCTGCGCCGCCACTGGGCATGGAAATAGGCAGCGTTTTCGGGGATCTCCCCCAGGGCGTAGGTGATCTGATAATAGAGATGGGGGATCACCTCCCAGCTGTCGTTCTCGATGGTGATGAGGGCATGCTCGCGGAAGGGCATGGGCCAGTAGCAGTTCAACCCGCGCACCGGGTTCACCGCCACGGGCAAAGAGTGCACATTATAAGCCAGGCCATGCACGTTAGCAAAGAAGTCCCCCAAGGGCACCTCAACAGAAGGGGTCTCCTCTCCATCCCAGTACATCCGCAGGACGCAGGTGCGGTACGCTTCGATCGCTGCTGTGATCCAAATATGCTGAATCATCCCCGGCCCCTGGATATCTGCCAGGGTGGCCACCCCCGGGTCTAGGGTAATACAAGGACGGATCTTCCACCCTTGCCCCAAGAGGGAGCCCGGGCTATCGGCCTCAGGGATGGCCCTCGCTCCTCCCCCTACAGCGCCGGAGGGGTTCTCCGCCGAGATGGAACGCGTCACCGTGTCGGAGAGAAGGGGGATGGTCCCCAAGCCGAAATGCGATCTGAGCAACTCATCCATTTGCCTTGCCTCCTTTTTGCCAGGCCTCTGCATATGAAAAACAGCCTATTCAGGCGCCCGCATTCTACCACAGCCCCCGCAAGCAAACAAGGGCATCCGCAACAAGCCCAGGAGGAAGCCTTGAAAAGGCAAAGAACTCCATGGTATAATTCTCATTTGATACCTTGGAGGAAAAGGGAAGCTTGGCGGAAAGGCAAGCAGAGACGCAGAACCTACGCCGCAACTTTGCCTTTGGGGCGGCAAACCACTTTTTTGTCGAAGCCGCAATGACGCTCTCCGACCCAGGCACGGTGCTTCCCCTCTTTATCAAGGCGTTGGGGGGCTCCAACTTTCTTGCCGGGCTCCTCCCCTCGCTGCGCTGGGTGGGCTGGCTTGCCCCCCAGTTCTTTATCGCTGGGCGCCTCCAGCGGCTACGGCGGATGATCCCCGCCACCCTGGCACTAGAATCCGTCCGCTTTACCCTCTACCCGGTCATTGCCCTGCTCACCTTGCTGTGGGGCAAGGAGAACCCCTCCCTCGTGCTAGGGGTCTTTTTCGTCCTCTTTCTTCTCACCCGCTTTGCCGGTGGAGGCTCAGCCGTGGCCCGCACGGAGCTCATCGCCCGCATCGCTCCCCCCAGCGAGCGCGCCATGCTCATCTCGATACGGCGCTTTAGCGGGGGCATCGCCGGGTTCATGGCAGGGCTCGCCGTGCGCTACGTGCTGGATGAGCGGGTGAGCAGCTTTCCCCAAAACTATGCCCTCCTCATCGGCACCTCAGGCGTCCTCTTTGGGGTTGCAGCCCTCGCCCTCTGTTTCATCCGCGAGCCACAAAAGGATGGGGCCCTTCCCACGCTGAGCTGGAAGGAGCAACTGCGCCGAGCTCCCCTCATCCTCAAGCGCGACCGCCGGCTCGTCCTCTACATCCTCATGCGCGCTGCCTCCTCAGGGCTCACCGTGGCCGCCCCCTTTTACATCCTCTTTTCCACCGAGGTCCTCCAGGCCCCTGCCGCCATGGCTGGCATCTATATTTCTACCCGCACCTTCTCGCGCATCCTCTCGAACATGTTCTGGGGCAAGATGTGCAAAACAAAGGGCGCTCCCTGGGTGTTGCAGAGCGCCTACCTGCTGGGCACGCTCTCTCCTCTGATCGTACTCCTCTTCTCTTGGAGCAAGAGCACCATCTGGCAAGGGGGAGCTCCTCCTTCTGCCCTCTGGCTCTTTGGCCTCGTCTTTTTGGCCCAGGGGTTGGCCCTCTCTGCCCATGGGATCGGCCAGCTGACCTGCCTCTACGAAATAGCACCTGAAGAAGAACGCCCCACCTACTATGGGCTTGCGAACACCATGCTTTGGGCGATCTTTTTCCTCCCAGCGCTGGGCGGGGCCATCATCGATAGGTGGGGCTTTGTGCCCATCTTTGCCTGCACGGTGGGGCTGATGCTCCTGGCCTACTTTTTCGCCAGCAAGCTGGCCAAACAGAAAAAACGAGGGTAGAGATCAGGGGGCGCTCTCTACCCTCGCCGCTGGGGAACTGCTCGCCGTCATCAGGCGAGTGAGGGCTCAGTACCATCCACTATAACGGGAAAAGTGGTCCGAGAGGATCTCGCCGACCTCGCCATCGCCATCGAGGTCGCTCGTTTGAATGGGCACACGCTGTCCATGCTCCCAGTAGTACACCACTGGCGCTGTGCCGAAGTCCATCAGCACAGGCTTGGCAAACTGATAATCGGGACGAAAATCCGCCAGAAACTGGCCACCACGCCTAGAGATCACTGTTAGGATCACCGGCCCACCGCGGGGCAGTGCCCCCGGCGGGATCGTCACGCTGATCTTGCCCACCTGCAGATGATACGAAGTCGTCGCATTGGGGGGAACGAACATAAACCCACGTTCAACCTTGAACCTACCCGCCGAAGCACTGAGCGGGAAGGCAAGTATCCCCACCAAGACCGCAATGAGCAAGATCGTTAACAAAAGCTTTCGGTGCCTATACATCGCCAACCACCTCCCGGGGAAACGCCACCCCAACTACTTGGTACCTTCACTCTACTCTATCTTTCCAACCAGCTCCGTAAAACGCACATCAAGGCCCCCTCGCCCATGGCTTAGGATTGCGTCAAACCGCGGGAGCGCTTTTTGCCCTTCAGAAGGGCAAGCAACACTCCCAAGAAAACCATCCCTCCTGCAAAGCCGCCTACACGCTCGATAAGCCACCAGCGATAGCGCACCTGGTTCAAGGTCAGTTCGCGCCTCTGCCCCCAACCCAGCACCCAAACCCCTTTGGGTGCCCCTGCGCCATAGTGTACCTCAAAGAGCCAACGGCTGCTCACCGGCAGATGGTTCCAGAGCTGATTTTGCTCCTGTAAGACGATGCGCGCAAGTTCCTGCTCCAGGCGCGCCCGCTCATCGACAGGCTGGGCCGTGCGCAGTTCCACCAAACGCCAGCGGGCGTACTGGGCCTCCTGAGTCCAAACGCCTTCTAGCGGCGCGAGATCAACGACCTCCCGATAGAGATAGCGATCATACCACAACGTGGGCTTGAGGCCATAGAGAAAGGCCTGCCAGCGCCAGGGCGCCGCCAGAAAAGCCGAAACAAGGTCCTCATCCTCTTCAAGGGCCCGCAGGAGAAGCGCCCTCTTTTGCTCCAGCTCCTCAGCAGAGCGATAGGGAACCTCCACCCAGCAGAGGGCCTGCTCCTCCGCTGGGCGCTCCAGCCTGGCTTGGCAACCAAGCCCTTCCAACCTGGCGGCAAGCTCTTGCAGGCGCTTCCACGTGCTCTCGGCGGCAGGAAGGTAGAGCGTCAAGGTCTAGGTAACCTCCCGTCTGCCAGGCCAGAGGGAGACCCGAGTCTCCACAGAGGTAAAGGGAGGAGCATAGTGCAAGAGCTCATCACGCACCCGCGGGGAGAGCATCTCCCCCACCTGCAACAGCGCCTGCGTGCCCTGACCCTTTCGCGCCAAGAGCAGAGCCCAGCGCAACGCCAGCTGCTCCAGAGCTTCAGAGGACTGGTTCGCCTCGCCGGGGAGCCTGCGGGCTCTTTCCAAGTAGAGCAAGGCGCCCGCCGGGTCGTCCAGCTCGTTCGCCTCCTGGGCAGCGCTATAATAAAGACGTCGCAAAAGCTCGATGAGTTGCGGGTCCGCACTGGCACGCCCCTCCACGAGGGGCGCGATGGCCTGGGCAGCCAACAAGAGGTAGTTGAGCCGTAGCTCTGGGTATTTCTGGGCCCGCTGCTGATACAACTCTGCCAAGAGGAGGCGGGCCTGGGCATCATCGGGATGGCGCTCTAGCAGCAGCTCCAGCTCGGCCAGCACCTGAGGAAAGGGATCCGCCATAGGCACACCCAGGGCCTGGGCCTCACGCCAGAGGGCCAGGAGGAGCTGGGCCGTCTCCCAATGAGCCTGGGCAATGCGCAGATCCTGTAGCTTTTGCCAAACGGGCGGCAGGTACATCAATAGACGATGCCGTGCAGGAGAGGGAGCTCCTTCATAAGCCCAGAAAAGGGTCCACCCATCAAAGGAAAAATCCGACGGGCTCACCTCCAAAAAGGCCTGATCGGTGAGATGGCTGGGGAAGCGCCACTCTATCCGCGCGCTATCGACCCGGCTCCAAGAGGCAAGGGGAGAAGTGTCCCAATCCCAGACGAGAAAAAAAGAGGACGCCAAGGGCAAAGAGAAACGCAGGACAAGCTGCTCGCGTCCGTCGGGCCGCAGGCTCGTCTCCCAGACGATGCGGTGCAGGCTGCTCACCCCCACCGAAGCGAGCGGCTGCCCCTGCCCATCGAACAACTCTACCTGAGGAAAAGCCTCTTCCCCGCCCCCTTGGCCTCGCAAAAGGCCCACCTGCAAGGTCTGCGTGTGGGCCCTATCCCCATTGTGGAGATAGTAAACCTGCTCCACCTGCAAACTGCAGTGTTCCCCTTGGCAAGAGAGCTCGGCAACGAGCTTGTAGCCGCTCAGCTCGATAGCAGGGGCCGCCCCCACAGGGACGAGGATCAATCCCGTGGACGGGGGAGCTTCAGCCGAGGCCCCGCGGGGTACCAAGAGCACCGCCAGCACGGCCAAGAGAAACGCCAACAGGGCTATTCGAGCTCTCATCATCTCACCATCTGATGCAGGGTGCCTTTATCCTAGCCCAAGGTGGGAGCGAGGTCAATCTTCCGCACCCCCTAATAGACGGGATCCAGCTCCTGCCGCCAGCCGTTCTCCAGGCCTGCCGCCTCAAAAGCTTGGAGGGCCTGAGCATATTCCTCCTCGCTGAGCCTGCGCCCCAGCTCAGGGTGCCCCACCGCCCGATAGGCTGGAAAGTACTGGGCCATCACGCTCACATGGATGCGCGGCGAGAGCTCCTGGGCGATCCAAGCCAGCACCTGCGGCGTCTGCGAGAGGCCGTGGGGGAGCACCAGATGGCGGACGATCATCCCCCGCACGGCGATCCCTTCCTCATCCAAAAGCAACTGCTCCCCCACCTGCCGGTACATCTCGACGAGCGCGCGGCGATTGTGCTCCACATAGTTCACAAACCCCGAGAGGCGCCGCGCAACGGCCTCGTCGGCATACTTGGCATCGGGCAGGTAGATATCGACCACACCCTCCAAAAGGGCAAGGGTCGAGAGGCTCTCATATCCACTGGTGTTGTAGAGCAGGGGAACATGCAGCCCCTCAGCAGCCGCTATCTCCAGGGCGGCCAGAATCTGGGGCACATAGTGGGTGGGGGTCACCAAATTGATGTTGTGGCACCCCTTCTTTTGGAGGGAAAGCATCATCCCCGCCAGTTCCTCGGCGCTCACCTCGCGGCCCACGCCAAGCTGGCTGATGGGATAGTTCTGGCAAAAGAGGCAGCGCCCCGTGCAATGGGAGAAAAAGATCGTCCCCGAGCCGCGACTGCCGCTGATAGGGGGCTCTTCCCAAGGATGGACGTTCCAGCTGGCCACCATGGCCCGCGCCCCGGCCCGGCAGAAGCCCAGCTCTCCAGCCAAGCGGTTCACCCCACAGCGGCGGGGGCAGAGGTCACAAGAGGCGAGGTGTTCGCGAGCGAGAGCCGCCCGCTTGGCCAGCTCCCCACGCCGATGGAGCACGAGGTACCCTGGCACAACGCCGCCCACTTTAGCCTCGCTGCCGCTCAAACTGGCGGAACTTTTCCCATTCAGGGATCTCCTCCTCCTGCTCGCGCAACGAGCGCCGCAGCTCGAGGATCTGATCGCGGAGGAGCGCGGCCTTTTCGAACTCGAGGTCCTGGGCGGCCCGCTTCATCTGCTTCTCCAGCTCGCGGATCATCCGCGCCAGCTCGTCCTTGGGGATCTCGGTAGGCCGGCGAGTGGCCAGCTCACGCTCCGTGCCAGCCCGCAAGCTCTCGGTGAGGTCATGGATCTCTTTGACGATGGTGCTGGGGACGATCCCGTGCTCCTCATTGTAGGCCATCTGGATGCGTCGTCGGCGGTTCGTCTCATCGATCGCCTGGCGCATCGACTCGGTGATCACATCGGCATACATAATCACCCGGCCATGGACGTTGCGCGCCGCGCGCCCAATCGTCTGGATCAGGGCGCTTGTCGAGCGCAAAAAGCCCTCTTTGTCGGCATCGAGGATGGCCACAAGCGAGACCTCAGGGAGGTCCAGTCCCTCACGCAGGAGGTTCACCCCCACGACGACGTCATAGACCCCCGTCCGCAGATCGCGAAGGATATCGACGCGCTCGATCGTCCCGATCTCAGAATGGAGGTAATGCACGCTAAAGCCGGCCTCGCGCAGATATTCGGAGAGATCCTCGGCCATGCGCTTCGTCAGGGTGGTGATGAGAGCCCGCTCCCCTCGGGCCACCACACGGCGCAGCTCTGCGATGAGGTCATCGATCTGCCCCTCGGTGGGCTTGACGACCACCTCTGGATCCACCAAGCCCGTCGGCCGAATCACCTGCTCGACGATCTGCGTGCTATGCTCTCGCTCATAGGGGCCCGGCGTCGCCGAGACAAAGATGCACTGGTTGATGTGCTCCTCAAACTCGGCAAAGGTGAGGGGACGGTTATCCAGAGCAGAGGGCAGGCGGAAGCCATACTCCACCAGCACCTGCTTGCGCGAGCGATCCCCATTATACATCCCCCGGATCTGCGGCACCGTCATGTGCGACTCATCGATGAACATCAGGTAATCCTCAGGAAAGTAATCGAGCAGCGTCCAAGGGGGCTCGCCGGGCTGGCGCTGCGAGAGATGCCGCGAATAGTTCTCGATGCCCGCGCAATAGCCCACCTCCCGGAGCATCTCGATATCATAGCGCGTCCGCTGCTCCAGGCGCTGGGCTTCGAGAAGCTTGTCCTGGCTTCGCAGGAAGGCCAGTTGCTCCTCCAGCTCGCGCTCGATGCTCTCGATGGCCTTGGCCAGCTTTTCCTGCGGAGTGATAAAGTGCTTTGCAGGAAAGATGTCGATGCGCTTGTGTCGGGCGAGCACCTCACCCGTTAGAGGGTCAACCTCCACGATACGCTCGATCTCGTCGCCCCAGAACTCGATGCGATAGGCCGTCTCCCCATAGGCGGGCATCACCTCCAGGGTATCCCCACGCACCCGGAACTTGCCCGGAGCAAGCTCCATGTCGTTGCGCTCGTAAAAGATGTTCACCAAATGGCGAAGGATGCGCTGCAGGTTGCGCACCTCGCCCTCCTGGAGGGTGATGACCACCCGGCCGTATTCCTGGGGATCGCCCAGGCCATAGATGCAAGAGACCGAGGCGACGATGATGACGTCGCGCCGGCTAAAGAGCGCCGAGGTCGCCGAGAGGCGCAAGCGATCGATCTCTTCGTTGATCTGGGCATCCTTTTCAATATAGGTATCCGTCCGCGGGATATAGGCCTCGGGCTGGTAGTAATCGTAATAGCTTACAAAGTACTCGACGGCATTATAGGGAAAGAACTCTTTGAACTCGGCATAGAGCTGGGCCGCCAGGGTCTTGTTATGGGCAATGACCAGGGTGGGCCGCTGGACGGCCTGGATGATGTTGGCCATCACAAAGGTCTTGCCCGAGCCCGTCACACCCAAAAGGGTCTGAAAGCGATCCCCCCGCTTGAGTCCCTCGACGAGTTTTTCAATGGCCTGGGGCTGATCGCCCGTGGGTACAAAATCGGAAACCAGCTTGAACTCTGGCATCGTCCTCTCTTCTCTCGTCCGCGTCCTTTTGCCGCTCTATTCTGTCAAGCTCCCTTATATTATAGCACATCCGTTCACATATTGGTGAAAGCCCCCTCTAGAGCCACCCGCTCCACTCGGCCAGCATCCTGGTGAACTCGATGAAATTCGGCCAAGAGATATCCGGGGGCACCCCATGGTCGCAGCCGGGGAGGTAGCCACCCTCCTCAAAAAGCGGGGGCACCACGCGCAGCACCTCATCGCGCATCGCCTGGCCACCGGCCGCCAAGGCCCGCTTGTCGATGCCACCCCGATAAGCCATCCGCCGGCCAAACTGCCGCCGGTAAGCGACGATATCGTTGCCCGCCGCCACCTCGATGGGATCACAACAATTGAACCCCGATTCAATCCAGATGGGGATCAGCTCGCCAACATAGCCATCGGAATCCATGTCATAGATGGGCACTTTATAGGAAGAAAGCAGCTCCCGCCAGGCCAGGTAGGCTGGCTGGAGAAAGCGCCGCGCCATCGCTGGGGAGATCATGCTGTGGGCTTTGTAAGCCATGTCCTCGGAAACCCAGACAACATCCACCCGCACCTCACGAAGGATCCGCTCGAGAACCTGGAGGACGAAATCTCGCCAGAAGCAAGCCATCTCCTCAACAAAATCGGGCTCGGTGGCCATAAGGATACAGAGCTGTTCCATGCCCACCCACTCGCGCATCTGCCAAAAAGGCCCACTGAAAGAGACCTGCACCGCCTTGCCAGAGGCGGCAGCCCTCCGGCAGGCCTCCCAAAAACCAGGAGAGAAACGCCGAGCATCGTGAGGATCGTAGCGCCATTTCATCCTTCTTTCCCAATCCTCACGGCTCTCTACAGGGAAGCGGTGCCATTTCCGGGTGACGAAATCCTTGGCCGCACGGATATAGGTGTAATCGTACTGGTCCGAGATCTCGGTAATCGCCCCCATCCAATCCTGGACGATGTAATGGCCATCCCTGTGCTCCAGGATCTTTTCCTCGAAGGTGGGAATCATCCGAAAACACTGGGGCAAAGAGACAGAGGTCTCAAAGGCCTCTCGAGGTACCCCCAAGATCTCTGAGAGGGCATCACGATAGTCCTGCCCCTCCGGCAGGCCTTGCTGATGCCAGGCCGCAAGAGTCGATTCCCTGGGCCCTCCAGGAGCAAGAGGGACTCGATCTGGCCGACCAAAGAGCAGCGTCTCAAGAAGCCTCTCCCGCGGAGTCGTCATTCGTCCTCCTCTCTAGCAAGGGTCTTCAGCCAAACTACCACCGCCCAAACCTCAGGAAAGACGAGGGCAAGAGGTAAAGGGGAAGCGTCCCTCCTCGATGGAAAGCCCCCGCACCTCGATCTCTTCCAGGCGATGGGACCCCGGCCCCAGCTCTGCCGCCAGAGCGATGTGGTTCAACCCCGAGGGGAAAGGCTCGTGATAGGCGGGAGCCGTTGGCTCAAAGCCCATCAGGGCCGTCCCCACGGCATCCACCGCCACCGGGTTCCTCCCAGCCACCAACAGCCCTGGACGCACCGTGCGGATATCGATCCCCGGAGTGCGGTCGTTCCACGGCCCCTCCCCCTGATCGATCGTCGAGATGCCATCGATTAAACAGAAATCCACCGGACGCGCCTGCAGCACATCCACCAGGATCTTGGGCAAGCGCTCAGGCCAGTGCCCCTTGTGCATCAGAGAGCGATACTGTTCACTGGGGCGCTCCCGGTAGCGCGGCAATGGCGTGCAGCCAAAGACGTTCTTGATGCTCAGGGTGATGCCCGCGCTAGCGTGGCACTTCATCTTGGGCACAGAGATGAAAACATCCGCCTGGGTGAGGACCTTGTGCAGCCAAAGGAAGGGCAGAGCCAAGGGCTTGGGCACAGGCACCCGGCTGAAATCCTCCTCTGGCGAGGGATCGTCCAAGTCCACCGTCTCGGCGCCCAGCTCTTCGATCAAGTCAGAATAGGCGTTCTCCTCCCAAACCTGTGGCCCCCAGCCCTCCACCAAGACAATGCGCCCTGCCCCCGCCTCCTTGGCCAAAAGGGCGATGGCCCGGGTAACGTCTGGATGGGTGGTGTAGGTGAGGATATTGG
>JAGGYI010000317.1 GCA_021162655.1 Anaerolineae bacterium | reverse complement strand
CAAGCCCATCCCGGGGCCCGTAGCCGAAGCGCATCTTCATGGCAGTGAAACCTTGGTCGAGGTAGCTCTGAGCTTCAGCGGCGAGCTGGTCGAGGTCCTCTGTGGCGTAAAGGCGGCTGGCATAGGCGCGGATCTTTTGGCGAGTGCGCCCGCCCAAAAGATTGTAAACTGGCTGGCCGGTGGCTTTACCCATAATGTCCCAGAGGGCAATATCAATGGCGCTGATTGCTTCAAGGACCATGCCCTTTCGGCCGTAGTTGATGGTTTCACGGAACATGCGTTCCCATAGCAGTTCCACGTCGAAGGGGTTCTGTCCTAGGACGATGTATTTGAGGTGGTTTTCGATGGTGTAAAGCGCATGTCCGGCAGCAACTCCCACACTGCCGATTCCGCTAAAGCCTTCGTCAGTTGAAACCTGCACCAAAAGAGCGGCGATAGGAGGCCCCCCTTGTGCAGGGGGAAGGGGTTCAAAGAAGGCTTGCAGAGGGGTGACCAAGGGGCGTCCCTTGCCCTTGGGGGGAGGGGTGCCCAATGAGGTAATAGGGATGGTTCGCACTTGGGTGATCTTCATCGTTCCTCCTTAAACGCGCAGCAGAGGCTGGATGCTTTCCAAGAGTATGGTCAGTTCGTATTGATCCTCTTCGTCAAGAGTGGGGGCTCCTGGATCGCGCATGAGCGCCGTTTGAAAGATGCCCCTTCGTACGAGGACTTGCTTACAGACGCTCATCCCTAGGGCAAGTTCGAAATTGATGAGGGGAAGGAGCATGTTAAAGCGCTGGCGAGCAAGGGCTTCATCTCCAGCTTGGAAGGCATCCCAGATCTGGACATAAGCGTCTACTACCTCGGTGGCGGGCATGAAACCGCAGGCGCCTCGCCTCATCTCGGAGATCATCCACCGACCGAGCGCTCCTCCAAAAACTCCCCAGCACTCTTTCCCTACTGTTTGAAGAACTTGGCTGATGTGATGAGCACTAGGGGGAAGCTCTTCTTTGATATAGCGAACGTTTTCGATTTCTCTGAGGAGGCGGGCAAGGAAGGAAGCATCCATTCCGGGAAAGGAGTGCTGAACGAGGATGGGGAGATCTGCTACTGTGGCAATGGCTCGATAATAGGCGATGATCTTTTCGGGGGGCGCTCCTCCTAAATAGGGGGGTAGCGCAATGAGAGCATCGGCGCCCACTTGAGCAGCGTGTCTAGCGTGCTCTACAGCGATGGCTTCACTGGGGCCAGCTACTCCGACCACCACCGGCACTTGGCCGGCTGCCTCTTTGACGACGAGTTCCACCAGGTGTTGACGTTCTCGGTCGGAAAGAAATTGGAACTCGCTTCCTAGTACGGGATAAACGAGCCCATGTGCGCCTGCATCGATGGCAAAGGCTACCTCGCGGCGCAAACTAGCCTCATCGAGATTTCCCTCGGTATCGAGGGGAGTCTGCAACACTGGAAAGATCCCCCGTAGCTTTTCCACCACTGCCTCCTCTCCTTGACTCTGCTACTACTATGAACAAAGGAGATGTCTTTGTCAAGGCTTGGGCGTCCTATAGTTGAAGATGCTTGACAAATGAAATAGGGTCCAGTATTATTTGTACGAAAAGGCACAAAGTTTTCAGCGACTTGGGGCAAAGGAGCGTATGCGTAGACGAGCTAGAATCCCCAAACCTTGTTTGGCCCGCCTTCCCGTTTATTACCGAAGGGTCTTGCGGGCACTCGAGGAGGGGAAGAAGGTTATTTCGTCCCAGGAGCTGGGGCAAGCAGCAGGAGTGCCCGCGGCGCAAGTGCGTAAGGACTTGAGCCATATTGGCGAGCTGGGGCGAGCTGGCATAGGCTACGAAACTCAGATGTTGGCAGCTACTCTGCAAGAGTTTCTTGGGTTGACGAACGACAAAGAGGCGATCATTGTTGGAGCAGGAAACTTGGGGCGTGCCCTGGCGGCTTATCCAGGGTTTGAACGCTATGGCTTGCGCATCGTTGCTTTGTTCGATCACAATCCTAACAAGATTGGAACGACAATTGCAGGGAAAAAGGTCTATCCTCTGGAAAAGATGGAGGAGCTGGTTAGGCAGTGGAACGTGCAGATAGGGATTCTCACTGTGCCTTCCAGTCAGGCTCAGGCTGTGGCTGATTTGATGGTCCAGGCAGGGATCGAAGTAATCTGGAACTTTGCTCCCTTTTGCCTCCAGGTGCCTCCTCATGTGCTCGTGGAAAATGAGGACCTTGCCGCTCGTTTGGCAACCATCTCCTATCATATCGCACGGCGGCGGGCTCTGAGCCAGCTTTCGGGGGTTCAATCCTCCGATTAGGCTTCTGCTGTGCGTGCGGGTGTCTTAAAGAACGCACGCCAGAGATACCCCCGCAATCGTCGCCAAGCTGCCTCTGCCTGGTAGCGCTCTTCTGGCGTGATAGGCATGTTGCTATAGCATACCTGCAAATAGAGGGCCTCTATTAGGAGGATGTCTTCGCGGACATCATAAGCGGTTGGGGCTCTCTTTTGTAGTTCTGTGGCCAGTGAGCGAAGATACTCTCTCGGAGTCTGCCCTTCTTGAGGAGCAACCCCTAGCCAGCGAGCTCGCTGGGTTAGCTTGGCATAGATATTCCTAATGATTTGGGCGCTGCTGGGGGTGCGCTTGAACCAGCGAGGTGGCCAGATGGCAATAAAAAGTACTATGAAAAGAAGGCCGAGCCCCCAAGCCCAAAGAGGAGGCTTGAAAGAGGACTCGCGTTGAGATGCTCCTGGGGATGGTAGGTTGCTCCCTTCTCCCCGCGAGGTTCCCCAGCGAAAGATCCGTTCCGTTGGTGTCGGTTCAAATTCGATCCACCCGTACCCAGGAAAGTATACCTCTGGCCAGGCGTGGGCGTTCCGTTGGTTCACTACCCAGAGGTTTTCCCCATGGTCAAAGGTCCCCATATTGTAGCCTGAGGCGTATCGGGCTGCTACTCCTACGGCTCGCAACATGACTACCATAGCTGTCGCTGAATAATCGCAATAGCCCCGTTTGGCCTCAAAGAGAAAGTAATCGACGATGTCTGCATCCAGGGGAGGAGGAGCGATGTTGAGATCATAGTCCATGTTCCGGATGTAGGCCTCGATGGCTCGAGCTTTTTCGTAGCGGGTGCGCGCCCCAGCCTGCTGGACAACCTCTTGCGCTTTGCGGCGCACACGCTCGGGGATAGGGGGGAGCTGGAGGTAGCGCGCTTTGATCCAGTCTGGATAAGGGTCTTCAGCGGCTTGGAGTTGCTCTTCCGTCGGGTTGGGTACCCAGGAGACGACGGTGTATGTCTCAGCTTTGATAGAGAGCCCTGCAAAGTCTTGATCCCCTCGGGTAACGACGTGACAGTCCTGATCTATCTGGATGGGCTCATTGACGGCGAAAGCCAGAGGAATATTAGGTTGTAAGAGGCGGAATGTTTGGGTGACGACGACGTGGGGATAGTCGGGCTCTTTCCATCTTTCGTTAGCTTTGAGAGCAACAAGGTGTCTCTCACTGTTTTCCCATCCGTGGCCAGTATAGACGTCATAAGTTCTCTCGCGCCAGTACCGTTTAGGCACAACGGAGTAGATGTCCAAACCCTCCATTTCCAGGAGCTCTATCTCCTGGGGCGGGGGAGGAAGAGGGTCGCTGGTGCGAACAAGGAAAACCGTCTCTTTGCCCAGCACGCTGATGGCACGGAGGTCATGGGCTTGCAATGCTCGCAGGCTTTTGGTGGGCTCGGGAACGGGGTTGCGGCCAGCAAAGGCTTTGTCTAGGGTCTGGTAAAAGGCTTGTAGCGTGGGGCCTGCATGATCCCAGAAAAAGAAGACGGCTTTATTCACCGTGATATAGGGCATGAATAGGGCAACGACGATAACGACTCCGGAGAGAAAGGAACCGACGATGGTGGCGTCTTGACGTAATTCGGGGGAAAAGTCGATTCCCAGACGGTTCCAGATATCTTCCATGCGCTTGACGTTGGCGCGTACCAGAGTGAGGAGGGTGATCGCCAGATAAATATGGACATATTTCATCCCCAGGTCAGTAAAAGCGACGTTTGCTACTATTGCTGCGCCCAGGGGGAGTAGAGCAACAAAGGTTCTTCGCCGTCGGAAGAGCTCGAACCCTGCGTTCCAGGTGAGTACCCATACCCCAAAAGAGACAAGCAGCCAAAGAGCGGTGTTATCCTTGCTGGGAACGTTTGCCTGGACGGCATTCCACCAATTCAGAAGGTTCTGGTTCATCTCTGCGGCA
Organism: Anaerolineae bacterium; assembly: GCA_021162655.1. Lineage (GTDB taxonomy): Bacteria > Chloroflexota > Anaerolineae > UBA1429 > UBA1429 > JAGGYI01. Next base: position 7,547 of record JAGGYI010000317.1, on the reverse strand, counting down.
CGGCTCAAAAGGTAGCCGATGGAAGAGGTAAAGGGTAGAGGTTGCGGAAGGACGCGGGTTTGGGCAAGCTGCCAAGTCCAACGTAAGGCGTATCCTACGTCTTTGAGAATGGTGCCCAAGGAGGGAAGAAGCTTGCCGGCGAATTGGATGCTGTATTCCATCCCTAGGATTGTCCCTAGGAGCCATGAAAGCCAAAAGGAAAGGGGGGAACGAGCACAGAGGACACCTACAAGGGCACCCCAGAGAGCAGTGTAAATCAAACGGTGAGCTTCGGGCACCCAACCACTCTCTTTGATGGCGAGAGGCAAGCAGATGATAGCCCCAATTAGCAAGAGATAGAGAAGCCAATCGCCCCGTTTGCGTGTGTCTTGGGACGCACTCATGACGTTTGATCCTTTTGCCCTACGGGCACCCATTCGCTACTCTCTCCAGGGCTAACCATAATGACTCGCCCAGTCCCCAGCACCTTGAATTGAGGGCGCTGTTCCCGCTTGGGGGTAATGCGCTCGAAAGTGAATCCCTGGCTGATTACGTGGGCGCTGACTCTGAGATCGGCGAGAGCTCCCAATACGCCTTGGACATCCCCTTCACCTCCAAAGGAGCGGGCGTCGAGCAAAAGTCCGGAGAGGTGTACGCCGTGACGTAAGAGGATGCTCAACCCCTTGATCCAGTTAGCATCTGCAGAAGGAGTGATGATGAGAGCAGAGAGCCCTCGACCGGTAAGGGGCTCAAAGAGCTCGAAAAGATCATTCAAAGAGGCAGGAGCAATCGCATAGGCTCCAGCTAGGACGCGCAGGATCTCCCATAATTGATGTGGCCCTTTTTGAGGGGGGACGATGATGGGCTCTTTTTGGTAGGTGAGTAGCCCCACAGCATGGTTTTCACGAAGTAGCTGATTCGCCAGCGAAGCTGCTAGGATCACGGCGTATTCCTCGGTCGATTCTGGGCCCTCTCCCACGTGGACATCTGCGTCCATGTCGAGAAGGATCCAAAGGTCTCCAGAGGGTTCTAGGTCGAACTCTTTGACAAAGATCTCCTCGTGCCCAGGGAAGGACCTCCTTGCTGTCGAGCGCCAGTGAATGCGTTTGAGGGCATCCCCGGGGACGTATTGGCGCACTGAGGAAGCGTTCGTGGTGAGATCTAGGCTACGTATGTTGGCCCGCGAAGCCCCTCGGGCCATCCCTTGGGGTTCTACAAGGGGAGGGAGGGCTGCGATAGGAGGATAGACAACAAAGGTTTCCTGATAGTTGTGATAGATGGTGATGCGAAAGAGACCGAAGGGATCTCCCATGTAGATGCGGATGGGTCCCAGAGTATAGATTCCCCGGCGTTCACAGACGCCGGAGGTGGTCCATCGAAGTGTGCTCCGGGCGCTCATTCCCACAGCACGGCTCGCATTGTAGCCAGGGAGGTCGCTCAGGTCGCGGATCTCGGCCCAGAGGATGGGGACCCAGCCGTCGTTATGCATGATAAAGCGTTCCTCGAGGATATCGCCGACCTGGGCCCAGCCATAGCGGCGCTGCCGGTGAAGAGAGACCCCTTTGGCGAGCTGGCGTGCCCAAAGGTATGAGATGCCCATCACCCCACCGATGGCTACGAGGGTGAACATGATTGCTGGGGCGGGCGCAAAGACTTGGAGAATAAAAAGCCCTACCACCACGATGAGGGGAACGGGCGAGGTTAACTTGACGACGGCCTTGACCATAGTTGGCTATCCTTTCTCTATTTTCAAAGTATACCATATTTGTCTGGTTTTACCAATGGGTTTATTTCGCCCTCCTGGCTCGATGATTGACAGACAGGGTGCCTGATATAAAATAGGGCTGCTGGTAGGGCCAAGAACTTTTTCGGGAGAGAGAATGAAACGCATAGCGGTGCTGACGAGTGGGGGAGATGCCCCGGGAATGAACGCGGCTATCCGTGCAGTGGTGCGCACTGGATTGGATGCGGGCATGGACGTTTTCGGCGTGCGCAAGGGATACGCCGGGCTCATTGAGGGAGATATCTTTTATCTTTCGCGCCGGGATGTGGGTGGAGTGATGCACCTCGGAGGCACTTTTTTGGGTAGTGCGCGCTGCCAGGAATTCTACACTGAGGAGGGGCGTCGCCTGGCGATCGCCAACTTGGAGAAGCAGGGAATAGAGGCACTGGTTGTCATCGGGGGTAATGGTTCACAGACGGGCTCTCATGCCCTTTGGAAGATGGGATATCCTGTAGTGGGGGTTGCTTCCACGATCGATAACGATCTAGAAGGAACCGATGTTACCATCGGGGTGGATACGGCCATCAACGTGGCTCTCGAGGCCATTGACCGGCTCAAAGTGACGGCCACTTCTCATCGTAGGGCCTTTTTGGTGGAGACGATGGGGCGTAAATGTGGCTATGTTGCCTTGATGGCTGGTATCGCTGGCGGAGCTGAGGTGGTTGTCATTCCGGAGAGAGAGCTTGCTCCTGAGGAGGTGGCCCGAGAGTTGCGGGCGGCCTATGATCGTGGCAAGAGCCATGCCCTCGTTGTAGTGGCTGAAGGAGCGCGGAATAACGCTCGCAAGCTCATCAAACATTTTGAGGAGCATTCCGAGGCGGTGGGTTTTAGCCTGCGGGTGACGATCCTGGGCCATGTCCAGCGTGGGGCAGCGCCTACAGCAGCTGATCGCCTACTGGCCACTTGGTTGGGCGAGGGTGCTGTGCGCGCTCTTTTGCGTGGCGAGCAAGGTGTTTTGGTGGGGATGCGAGGGAACCACGTCGTGACGACGCCTTTGGATGAAATAGTAGGACGCCAGAAACCTATTGATCTCAGTCTTTTTGAGTTGGCGCGCATTATGGCGCAATGAGAGGGGAAAAGGGATGTTGCAAGTGCGACATGCAGTAATGGTGGGCCTTTTGGGCCAGCAGAGGGATCGCTTTCATGTCTATACGCCAGCTCGTTCTCTGCCTGAACGTCTGGAGTTGCTTCATCAAATTCCGGGGTGTGAGGGGATCGAGGTCGTCTATCCTTCAGAGTTTGCACACATGGAAGAGGGAGTTCGGCAGATCAAAGCGTCGGGCTGGCCGGTTTCAGCGGTGAATTTGAATGTGAAGCGGGACCCCAAATGGCGCAATGGTTCTTTTACCTCACCGGATCCTCAGGTGAGGGCCGAGGCAGTGCATGAGCTCAAGGTAGCGATGGATCTAGCTGCTGAGCTGGGGGCCAATTTGGTCACTTGTTGTCCCTTAATCGATGGTCACAACTATTGCTTTCAGGTGGATTACGTCCGGCAGTGGAACTGGCTGGTGGAGGGCATTCGAGAGGCTGCTAGTTATCGCTCTGATGTACGAGTAAGCCTAGAGTACAAGATCATGGAAGCCCGCAACTACTGTATTCTTGGGGATGCTGGGCGGGCGCTTTGGCTTTGTGAGCAGGTGGGCTTGGAAAATGTGGGCATTACCTTTGATGTAGGGCATGCACTCATTGCCAAGGAGGCGCCGGCAGCCACAGCGGCGCTCGTGGCGGAAGCGGGCAAACTTTTCTATATGCATTTCAACGATAACGACCGTTTCTGGGATTGGGACATGATTCCCGGTGCAGTGCATGTTTGGGATTTGGTGGAGACCCTCTATTATCTGGACCGGTTCGGATGGCAGGGGTGGTTCTGCTATGATGTGCTTACTCGGAGTGGCGATGATGTCCTGGGGGTGCAGGTAGCTACTCTGCGCGTGATGAAAGCGGCGGAAAAGCTGTTACATAAGCTGGGCCGGGAGCGCCTGACCGAGCTAATAACGCGGGGAGCCCCTCATGAGAGCGTCCCCTTTCTCTGGGAAAGCCTTCTCTAAAGAGAACTCGAAAGGGTTGGTCATTGGCTGGGAAAAAGACCTCTCGGGGGCTTCCTTTTGTCAAAATTTATACAGATGGGGGATGTGACCCTAACCCTGGACCTGGGGGGTGGGGTGCCGTTTTACTTTTTGAAGGGCGTACCCAAGAGTTGCAGGGGGCAGAGCCCAAGACAACAAACAATCGGATGGAGTTACGGGCGGCCATCGAAGCTCTGCGGGCGTTAGACCGGCCTTATCAGGTTGAGCTCTTTACGGATTCGCAGTATCTGCGCCGAGGGATCACGGAATGGTTGCCTAGATGGCAGTCGAGAGGGTGGCGCAAGGCGAACGGCCAACCGGTGATGAATCGGGAGCTTTGGGAAGCTCTGGCCGCCGAATTAGAGCGCCATTGCGTCCAGTGGCATTGGGTGCGGGGCCATAAAGGGGATCCATTTAATGAGCGAGCGGATCGCTTGGCGACTCAAGCTCGCCAGCGTTTAAGAGAATCGGGGCCCTCTGTAGCGCAAGGGACATACGCTCTTTACCCCCGGGGATGTGCTTTAGGAAGCCCTGGGCCAGCGGGCTGTGCCGTTGCCTTGGTGCAAGGGGATCAACTTGTGCAGATGGTGTCTCGAGGGTTCCCCTCAGCAACAAACAATGCTATGGAGTTGAGAGCCGTTCTCTTGGGTTTGAGCCGCTTGCCTAAGCATGCTCGGGTAGTTGTTTATACGACTTCCAAGTACGTGTTCAATGGTGCTACCCGCTGGTTGCCTACCTGGGAGAGTAGAGGTTGGCGCACTCGCGATGGTGCTCCAGTAAAGAATAAAGAGCTTTGGCAGAAGCTTGCTCAGGCCCTACGGGAACGAGATGTGGATTGGCGGGTGCTTTCAGCCAGGGCTCGTCATCCATATAGTGAAAAAGCCGCTTCGGCGGCCCAGAGTGCGGCAGAGAGAATGAGAAACCAATCGAGGAGGTGGAGAAAGTAGCATGGTGGCCAATACGATAACTGTTGCACGTTTACCATTGCTGGTGGTTATCATTCTTCTTTTGTATTCCCCCAGCCCCATCCCGCGGCTCGTCAGTGTCTTTTTGTTGGGCTTGCTTATCATTATGGATACCATTGATGGCATGGTAGCCCGGGCGCGAAATGAGGTTTCGCTTTTGGGCAGCGTGCTAGACATCATGGCTGATCGGGTAGTGGAGTTGGTTCTTTGGGTTTGCTATGCCCATCTTGGGTTGATCCCTGTCGCCATCCCCATCATCTATATTTTTCGGGGGACGGTGGTGGATTCTTTGCGTAGTGTCTACGTAGGGGCGGGGCAGGCACCTTTTAAGGCGATGCGCACCAAGCTGGGCAAATGGCTCGTGGGGAGCCCCTTTATGCGCTCAACGTATGGGGCTAGCAAGTTGATCACTTTTGCAGGGCTTGCTTTGACTCATGCGCTTGCCGCTTACGCTGCCCGTGGTGCTGTGAGCGAGGAAGTGGTTCACCTGTTTCGGGTAATCTTTAATGTGACGAGTTGGATATCGGTGGCTTTCTGTTTGGCTAGGGGTCTGCCGGTCATCATAGAGGCCTTGCCTCCGTTGGACAAGCTCAAAACACTACGTGGACATTTCTCCTAGAGGGGGCCTATGAACATCCAGAAAATCTTGGGCGGTCCTCCCGGTATTATGCTGGGGATAGGTCTCTCTCGTTTGGTGCCTCCCCGAGTGGGGTATTGGATCGCTCGTCAGGTCGCTCGTAGAATGGCCCGGGGGCGATCGCCAAAGTTCACGGTGGCTAAGAGGAACCTGGCCCATGTGGTGGGGCCGAAAGTGAGCGAAGAGGAACTGGAGCGGATGGCGGAATATGTTGTCTATCATGCAGGCTGTACTTATTATGATATGTTCCGCTTTGCAGGGAGCTATGCAAAGGTACGCGTCGATCCGGATGAATGGGCTCTAGCTGAAGCGACGCTCCGAGATGAGCGAGGCACGATAGTGGTGGGGCCCCATATGAGCAACTTTGATTTGGCGGGGTTATGGATTGCTGCGCAAGGGTTTGAGATGCAGGCGCTCAGTTTGCCCAAGCCCGAGAGGGGGGGCAAAATCCTCAATCTTTTTCGCCGTCACCAGGGCCTTTTGGTGACGCCTGTGAACCTTCGATCTCTGAGGATGGCGGCAGAGCGACTTAAGGCGGGGGGGATTGTTGTCACGGGAGTGGATCGTCCGGTTTCGTTGGCTGATGAGCCTGTCCTCTTTTTTGATGCACCAGCTCGGATGCCCTCTGGACATGTCCGCCTAGCCTTGCAGACAGATGCGCGCATTCTCGTGGCTTGTTGCATTCAGGCCTCTGACGGTTATTATGAGATCCAGTTTGCTCCGCCTTTGGAGGTAGAAAGGACTGGAGATCGCAAGAGGGATGTACGGCACAATGTGCGGCGCGTTCTGGAGATCATTGAGAGGATGATTCGTCAGGCTCCTGAGCAATGGCTGATGTTTGTCCCTGTTTGGGATTTCGGTTAATTATTCCAGGGTCTCGCGAGCTCTCCTCAAGTGGCGGAGGGCGTCCTCGAAGGTGGTAGCGGTGTGGGCCATCTCGATCAGGCGAGTGGCAGTGGCACAGGCCTCTTCTAATTCAGCTTGCCCTTCAGAGTCCCCACTTTCGCCCAAGCGGATTGCATTGCGGCGGAGCCTTCTGATGGTGGATTGTACTTCTTTGAGCTCTGTGTCGAGATGACGCAGGGCATCACCCATTTGCTGTTCGAGGCGAGCATAGAGCCCTTCTGCCCGTTGTGCGGCATGAACAGCCTGGCGAAGTCGGTCGATTGCTTCTAAAAGGGTGGGGCTGGTTCGCCAGTTACGTTCGAGGTGCACTGTTTCTTCCCAGGCCTGTTCGGCCTCATCGGTGTCCCAGAGAAGTTGGCTCCAGGGTGTGTTTGCTTGCATTGTCTGAATAGCTGCGCGCAAGTTACGCACACTCTGGGCGTGACGCTGGAATTGCTTGGCAAGTTCGTCGAGAGTCTGACGCCCTTGGATGAGCTGTTCTCTGAGCCCTGCGATGCGTTCCTCCAAGAGCTCTGCTCGTTTGCCCACGAGCTCTCGTAGGGCGAGAGGGTTATTTGCCTCCTGGCGAGCTCGGCTGAACCATTTCTCCAGGTCTGTTTCTAACTTGTCCAAAGTTTCCCCCAGGCCAGGCTGTTCTCGCGGTCCCAGTCTCTCTAGGCGGCTCCATTCCTTCTCAAGGCGTCGCTGAGCCCTTTGGAGCATCTCCTGATAGTGTCGAATGTCGCTCTCGTGGGCCTCGCGGATTTCTGCTATCTGGCGCCGGAGAGAAGGTAGCCATGTTTCCGTTACTTTGTCATAGTCCACCTGGGCTGGGTCGAAAAGACTGGGCGCTTGAGAGAGTTCCTCTTTGATCTCTGCTAAACGTTGTTGAAGTTCGGGTAGCATTTGATCTGCTAATTGGCTTAAAGAGGGCAAGTCCTCTTGGATAAGCGTATGCAGGGCGTTCTCAAGGTTCTCCCGCAGAGTGCTGAGGCGGTTTCTTTCTTCTTCCAGATGGGTGATGAGAGCCTTGGCCCGGTTCATGCGTTCTTGCGCTCTTGTAAGAATCTCCAAGGATTCGGCCAGCTCCGATTGACGGAAACGACGTCTGTAGCGCACATTGGCGGGGACACGTTCTAGGTCTATTTCCACTTGGTCCAAGTGAGCTGCGGCTTCTGCCGCGTCCCCAGCAAGGCCGTCTTCCCAGTGACGTGCGTAAACTTGCAGCTCCT
>JAGGYI010000242.1 GCA_021162655.1 Anaerolineae bacterium | reverse complement strand
GGAGGGGTTTGTGTATCCAGCGTATTATGAGCCTCAACCGCTGTCTCGCTGGGGATAGCAGTTGGAAGGCTCGTTGGTGAAACATTCCTTGAAGGAGTCAATGTGGGAAATGGAGTAACGGTGGGGCGCAAAGTTTTAGTAGGAGCCGGGGCCTCCTCCTGGGCGAGCTTTGTAGGCAAATGCCTTTTGTCTGAGACCTCCGCGGCACGGCAACCTATCAAAAGCAGCGCCACCAAAAGAAACCAACTTACCCTGCGCCAAAAGCGGATATGCATCTCCTTCTTCCCCTTCAAAATAATGTTTTATCGTCCTTTTTCTTCAGGCTAGACGCTGATGAGAGGAAAACCGTTCCATCTCTAAAAGATCTGCGCAGAGCCCTCTCATCGAGGGCTCTGCGCTTCTTATGAATTGAAAGGCCTACATCATTTCTTTTATTTTGGCATGTCTCTTAGAGCGATGAAAGCAGGACGCAGGCTCCAATCAGAGCGCACAATACCAAAAGCCGCTTTTTCGTCATACTTGCCCGCGACAGGAGCAAAGTTCAGATTCCAAAGGAACATCACACCAACCCAACCCCAAGCTTTGCCCATTTGATAAGCCCGAACGATGAACTGAGCCTGTTCCGCCTCAGTATTATCGGCGGCATACTCGTATCCTTTGGCTGGAGGAGCACCAAGGTTCTCTACAGAGGCCCAACCAAATTCGGTTACCCAGATGGTTTTGCGAGCATCTCCGTACTTGACCATGATGTTGCGATAACTTTCCAAAGTACCTCTAAAGAAGAAACTCGGATGCCCCTTGAAGCTTGGCGCTGTCGGGTCTTGCCAGGTACGCCAATCCGCATCAGGTGGGTTATTGTAACCACTAGGATGCGCTCCAATAGCATCACAGTACCGCGCCAGCCCTGCCTGATACATCTGTTCCAGATACACACGATCATCGATGGCGATATCCCCATCATTTACACCTGTAGGGGTCAAAGCACCACTAATGACGATCGCTGCCGGATCCACGGACTTGATAGCTTTGTAAGCAACCTTCAATAACTCGACATAACGCGCGGCATTAAGCTTGTGTCCTCTGCCTCCCCATTCATAGTAGAGGTTTTGCTCGTTCCAGATCTCATAGGCTTTCACGCGCCCCTTATAACGGGCAGCCATCTCACGCATAAAAGTCCCATACGTATTGGGATCAGCAGGAGGACCTTGCTCGGTATCTCCAGGGGGCCTCGCCCAGGCGGGCGCTTTAACCACGCTAAACATCACGTTTATTCCATGGGCGTTTGCACTCTCAACAATTCTATCGAGTGGCCCCCAATCGTACTGTCCCGGGGCAGGGTTGTAGCGGAACCACTCCACCTGTTGCTTTACCCATTTAAACCCCAGGGCATTAATGTGCCCAAAGATCCGCTCATAGTTTGTGTCTGTAATCATATCTGCTTGAATGCCATAGCCGAACTGTCGGGCTGGCCTAGGCATCGCAACACGAGGTCGTGGTCTGGGAGTTGGTTTGGGAGTGGGGGTGTTCGTGGGAGTTGGAGTAGGGGTAGGCGTATTCGTCGGTGTAGCCGTAGGCGTAAAAGTGGGGGTAGGTACTTGGACATGCGCTTCAGCTACTGGGGAGAGGTTATTTTCCTTTCCCCCCTCAGAAACTGCTGCCCTGATGATGTAATCGCCAGGATTGTTTGGTGCCGTCCACTCCCACCCTGGACGATCTAGAGGGCTGATCTCTTTGGCAATAACGCGTCCTTGGTCATCAATGACTGTCCAGACAAAAGCGAAATGTGGACTCGGAGTCGCTCCCTCCTCCATAAAAGCGCGCATTGATTGAGCAACGCTCTCCGCGCTCGCCAAAGAGGTATCCGTAAGGGCAACCCCTCCCAACGCATAACGGCGAGCGTACCTCATCTTTTGCAAAAGGCTCGTAGCTGTCTCTACCCATATGGTGCGTGATTTCTCATCTTCTGGAGAAAACCAATAAAGTTGGCTCTGAGGGTCAAAGTGTAGCTGGGTCTTTTCCAGGATGGGAAGATCTACCCGAATTGTTTCCCCAGGGGTAAGGAACCGATCATGAGCTCCTATCGAAACCGCATGTGCCAAAGCTCCCCAGGCTTGCTCGCAAGACAAGGGAACGACTACTTTGTCCTCCACCCGCTCGTGGCAAGAAGAACTGATCACCAGCTCAAGCTTGCGCCGATTGACTTTTCCTGTAGCCCAGCGAAGCATTTCATCCATGTCTCCACCGGGCGCATAGGCCTCAGGCTCCACAAAAGCAGGGACACGTAGACGATCAACTACTTCTCCCAAAGCCTGCCAATCATACGCACCCGTATTCCAGCCTGAACCCTCTCTTTGGGGTAGATCTACCCGCACAAACAAAGCTTTACCCATTCCACGGAGAGCTTGGCCCAACTCCTGAACAAAGGTGGTGAATTCGGCTCTCAGGTCAGGAGCAATGTCTTGATAAGCAATCTCGACCCCCGTCCACTCTTCCTCCTTGACAAGGGTAAGAATATTTTGTATGTGGGCTTTCCAAAGTTCTTCGCTAACGATGAGGTTATCTGCAAGATCACTTCTGACGATCCCATTGACTACATTCGAAATCGAAACAATGCGTCTTCCCTCAGGGAGGTTCCCTAAAGAAGGAAGCTGCCCACCTATCTTCCCATCCCCCTCAAGATATAGCCCTTTCACGCTCACACTAGAAGGAACTGCAATGCCAGAAAGTCCACCCTCACTCAACTCGATGTCGATGGAGGGAGTGACTCCTGTGTCTTGAACTATGGCCAACAATGAAAACGGTGGTGCCTTCAAGTCTGCCTTCAAATAAAGGCCATCAGCGGTCTTTGGGGCTGGCAGCCATTGCCATTTCTCTCCATCCCATGCGTAGAGATCCGCTCGCTCGACTTCGGCCAGTTCGTAAGGAATGGGCAAAGTAAGAATAGCCTCTTTGGGAGGATCCCCTTTCACCTGAAGACGATAAAAAGGCAAATAGGGCAAAAGCCCTTTTGGAAGCTTTGCAATGACTGGAGCAACTTCCTCATTGCTTAGCTCTTCCCACTCTCGCCGGCTTCTTGCCACACTCGCTAAAAAGTCGGGGTTGCCTAGCGATGTGACCGCTTTGGTATCTGGAAGAAGAGCCTCCAGGCGAATTCGTACCCTTTTCTCAAGTGCCCGGGCAGGGACAGCTAACTGAGCGCCATAGGGGCCCCATACCGTGCCCCCTTCTTTGGGGCTGAGGCTTTGGAAACCACTTTCTCCCAACCAACTCCCCAGGGAAGCAGGAGGAAGCCAAAGGGAGTAGATTAGCAATGCGGGAACTAGAACCAGATCAACAATACGCTCTGTCCATTTGCTCTTCAAAAAGGAGATGATAGCCATTTTGAAGGTTTCCATAGCTCGTGAAGGCTCCTTTCAACAGTTGCGGCCACGGGCGACACGCTCGCAATTCTAGCATAGGAAAGAGCTTTTGGCAAAGACTCACTCGCTGGACGATTGCTTTCTTTTTCGGTATCATTGCTACACACTGAAAAAGAGGAATAAACCAGTGAGAGAGGAATGGAGAGGGAGCCAACTTTCTCTAAGTGCGCGTGACTTGGCTCTTTGGGAGCAAGCCGAAAGCAAGATCCAAGCTAACCGTCGTGGAGGAGTGATCATCAAGGTGGTAGACCACCTTGGACATCCTCTAAAAGGGGTCCCTTTACGCTATACTCAGCGTAAGCATTCTTTTCGCCTGGGAGTGCACTATCCCTATCATGCCCAGGTCTACGACCTCCTTCAGGAAGCGGGTATTAACGAGATCACTCTCTTGCTGGGCTGGAAATATGTTCAACCTGAGCCCAGTCTTTTCAACTGGGAATATCTGGAACAAGTATGGAACCCAGCAACTGCCCACCGCCGGGGCTTGTTGCTCTACGCTCATGCCATCAACTGGTTCAAGCCAGATTGGCACGTTCTTCCAGCCTACCTTTATCAAGTGCCTAAAAGCGAATTTCCCCAAGTCGTCTATGAGCATGTAGCTGAGATCGTGCATCGTTGGGCGCCTTACATTCACACATATGAGCTAGTAAACGAGCCCTTTTGGACAGAAGCCCATGCCCTTGCCTTAACTTTGGAAGAGATGGTTCATATCTGTCATGCGACTGCCCTGGCTATCCGCGATACCCTACCTGATGCTCGCCTAGAGATCAACTTTGCCGAGGTCTCTCGCCTTGCGAGTTATCGTATACGTCCCCTTGAGTTCCTGGATGCTTTGGAGCGTGCAGGGGTGCCCTATGATGTTATTGGCTTGCAAGCTCTGGAAAACTGCTACACCGTTACATACCCTCCCAAATTTTACCGTGCCAAAACGCTCGCGGGAATTATCCAAACAATTCATCGTTATGCCCAGGTAGGAAAGCCCCTGCACATTTCTGCGCTCTGTGCCCCCTCCGAAGTCCCTCCCACAAAACCGCCTTCTTATTTTCGATTGCCATACGGCCCCTGGGATGAGACGAAACAAGCGCACTATTTAGACGCCGCCTACACACTGCTTTTTGCTGAAGAAGAGGTAGAGGGGATTACCTGGTGGTGCCCAGTTGATGGGCGTCTCGCATTCGTCCCAGGAGGAGGATTGCTCCGCCAAGACTTGATCCCCAAGCCTTCCTATTGGGCCTTGAAAAACTGGCTCCAGCGTTATACGAGCGAAGGCCAACTATATACTGATGAGGAAGGTAAGGCCATTATCCAAGGGTTTACAGGATCCTATGACATTTTTGTGGGGACAAGGGAAAAGGGGAAACCGCTAAGCCACGAGGTGAAAGCCCGGGTCGTTGATGAGATAACCGTGGTACTTTGATTTAATTTTACCTGTTCAATATGTCTTGACGGGGATTTTAGAAAGGGAAAGGCTCTTTTGTGCTAAATTGTACTATCAAGGCAAGACTTGAGCATTGTAGGGAAGAGGAAACATTCCGGGTTGGAACCAATGAATGACAAGATCGCCTTCCCCCAGAATGTAAAAAAGCTACTTATGCGGGGAATGGCTGCAGCGAGGCAAGGAAATATAGAGAGGGCTCGTCGCTACTTTGAAATGGCCTTAACCCTCGACCCAGGGCTTTGGGAAGCTTGGCTGGGGCTTGCTTACTTGAGTGAAGATCGCGAGGTGGCCCGGGCCATGTTCGAACGTGTCCTCGAACTGGACCCGGAGAACACAAAGGCTCAAGAAGGGCTTGCACGCCTCGAGGCACAGGAAGAAAAAGAAAGCCCCACACAAACTTTAGATGAGGATTTACTTCCTTTCGAGGGGCCGTGTGAGGAAGCGGATTCTTCTCCAGGAACCCTTGATGCCTCTAAAGAAAGCAAAACCGAATGGGGGGAAGAGGACAATGGTGCCTCACTCTTTATACCTCCTTGGGACATAGAGTCTCAAATTCCTATCCTGTCAGAAGGGGGCATAGCGCACCCTTTTGCGATACGCCATAAAGGGATGAAACCCTCTCTCGACGAGAGGGAGGATGAACCTGTCACTGATGGTATATCTCCTGGGTCTACAAAAGAGGATAGCAAAGGAGAACCCTCAGAGTTCTCTGATCCATCTCAAACGGCAAACGCTCTTCGTGGAGACTTGAAGGACGCAGCGCATTCCCAGCGCAAAT
>JAGGYI010000114.1 GCA_021162655.1 Anaerolineae bacterium | reverse complement strand
GATCCCAGGGGGCGCGGATATCCCTTTTACATCCACCTGCACCATGCCGAGATCGGCGCGGCCCGCTGTGCGGCAGTGGGCTGCCCCTTGGCAACAGTGATGCTTGTGCGCTATCATGAGGATCATGAAGCGGCCTCTCAGAAGCTGGACCCTTCTCTCTGGGGATGGCTGCAAGCTCTTGGGGAGGCGGATGAGCATTGTTAGGGAAAGCCCCTAAGGGGCTTTCAGGGAAAGGAGTGAGCAGTGAGGTTAGCCATTGTAGGGTTGGGCCTTGTTGGAACTTCGGTGGGCTTGGCCCTCAAGTCTCTTACGCAGGAAATAGAGATCGTCGGCCATGACCCAGAGCCCAGCCGGCTCAAGAGGGCCAAGGAGCTCGGGGCGATCGATAAAAGCCATTGGAACCTTCCCAGGTCCTGTGAGGGGGCGGATATCATATTGCTTGATCTCCCCTTGGATGAGCTAGAAAAGACTCTTCGCCCCTTGGCGGAGGTCGTCTCGGAGGAGACGCTCATCATCGATACCATCCCTGTCAAGCGACCCGTGCTAGAGATAGCCCAGCGATCCCTTGGTGGGAGAGGTCGCTTTGTCGGTGGGCATGTGGTTTCTCCGCGGCTCTTGGGGGGAGCAGAGCCTTCGGCGGAGCTTTTGCAGGGGGCAGTGTTCTTTCTTGTAGCGACGGAAGAGGCCCCAGCGCAGGCCATCGACATGGCGACGACGCTGGCCCAGGCGGTGGGGGCCACACCCTATTACATCGGCCCTGAGGAGCACGATGGCCTGGTGGCGGCGATGCGCCAACTCCCCTGGCTGGTGGCGATGGCGGTGGTGCGCTCTCTGCAGGTGCAGCCGGGCTGGCAGGATCGCTCGCGCATTGTGGGTGGCGAGTTTGCTGCGTTGGGGGCGATCCTTGCCGAGGAGGAAGGCGGCCTCGAGGCCCTTTGGGCCAACGTAGATAACCTGCGCCACTGGCTCAAGACTTGTATCCAAGAGCTCCAGCATTTGGAGGGGCTCCTCTCCCAAGGGGAAAAGGCGGCGTTGGAAGAGGTGCTTGCCCAGACGGGCGAGGCGTGCCGGGAATGGCTTTCTCCCAAGGATGAGAGGCCGGTGGGTGAATCGGTGCGGAGCGTCTGGCGTTCGATGTTCCTGGGGAACTGGGACAGGCGCTGAGGAGGATCAAGGGCATCGCCTCGGTGGCAACGGAGCAGGGGAGGAGGACAAAGGTGACCAGTCTGACGGTGAGCATGCCGGCTTACAATGAGGAAGCGAACATTGCCAAGATGATTGACCTCGTGCGTGAGAAGGTGGGCCCGCTGGTCGATGATTTGGAGATCGTCGTCGTCAATGACGGCAGCCGTGATCGCACGGCCGAGATCGTCCAGGAGATCAGTGCGCAGGATCCGCGGGTGCGGCTCATCAACCACCCCGTAAACCAGGGGTATGGCGCAGCGGTGCGCGATGCCATCTGGGCGGCAAGCAAGGAGCTGATCCTCTTGATCGATTCGGACCTGCAGTTCGACCCTGAGGAGCTGGGACATTTTCTCCCGCGGATTAAGGAAGCGGATCTCGTCATCGGCTATCGCTATGCACGCAGTGATCCGTGGTATCGTGCCCTTTTTGGCCATGGTTGGAGCTGGCTGGTGAACCTCCTCTTTGGGTATACCGCGCGCGATGTGGATTGTGCCTTCAAGCTTTTCAAGCGTGAGGTGATCGATACCATCCAAGTTGAATCGCGGGGGGCCACCTTTAGCGCCGAGTTCCTCGTGCGGGCCAAAAAGGCGGGGTTCAAGATCGTGGAAGAGCCCGTCAGCCATTACCCACGCCCCGCCGGGAGCCAGACGGGGGCGCGGTTGGATGTGATCTTGAGAGCTTTCCGCGAGCTGTTTAAACTACGCTGGCGGATGTGGACCGAGAGAAAAGATGGGCGGACCCAGAAAAAGCCAGGCGCCTGAAAGGACCTCTCAGGGGGGCTATCGCATTTTGATGATCGCCCCCACTTCCTTTTTCGCCGATTACGGTTGCCATGTGCGCATCCTTGAGGAGACCCGCGCGCTAGAAAAGCGTGGCCACCAGGTAACTATTTGCACGTATCACACCGGGCGCGACCTGCCCGGCCTCGATGTGCGCCGTACGCTGAGCATTCCCTGGCGTAGGGGCTATGAGGTGGGCTCCTCTCGCCACAAGATCGCTTTTGACCTTCTCCTCTTGGCGCGCAGCTTGGGGGATGCGCTGCGGGTGAGGCCCCACCTCATCCATGCGCACCTTCACGAGGGGGCGCTCATTGGCTATTTCCTCTCCAAGCTCTGGCGGGTACCCCTCGTCTTTGACTTTCAAGGTAGCCTGACGAGCGAGATGGTGGATCACCATTTCCTCTCCCCAGATGGCCTCTTTTACAAGCCGATGCTCTGGTTGGAGCGGTTGATTGACCGCCTTTCCCCCCATATCTTGACGAGCTCGGCCCACGCGGCCAGGCTTTTGCAGGATGAGTTTGGCTGCTCCGCTGACAAGATCACTTGCGTGCCCGATTGTGTAAATGTGGAGGCTTTTCGGCCTCTCCCACGGGACGAGGCCTGGCGTCGCCGAAAGCGCGCCTGGGGTATCCCCTTGGGGCGGCAGGTGGTGGTGTATTTGGGGCTCTTGGCAGAGTACCAGGGGACGGATCACCTCCTCCAGGCGGCCCAGTACATCTGCCGCCGCTGGGAGGATGTGCATTTCATCGTGGCTGGCTACCCCCATGTGGAGCGATATCAACGGATGGCCCAGGAGCTGGGCATAGCGGATCATGTCACCTTTACTGGGCGTGTACCCTATGAGCAGGCTCCGCTCCTCCTCTCCTTGGGGGATGTGGCCGTCTCTCCCAAGCTCTCACGCACCGAGGGGGCGGGGAAGCTTTTGAACTATATGGCGATGGGCTTGCCCACGGTGACCTTTGATACGCCGGTGAGCCGCGAGTACCTGGGTCCCTATGGAGTGTATGCCGCCCGCGGGGATAGTAGATCCCTTGCGCACTGCCTGGAGGATTTGCTCTCTTCCCCGGAAAAGCGGGAGCAATTGGGGCAAGCCCTCCGGCAGCGCGCAGAGGAGAGCTACTCGTGGGACCTGGGCGTTCAGCTTGTCCTCGAGACCTATGCCCGCGCCTTGGCTCCCTGAAGTGGCCTGGCCTCAGCTCAGGAGCTGTTCTGCATAGGCAAAGAGGGCAGGAATCCCCCCGGTGTGCCAAAAGAGGATCTTTTCCCCAGAGGAGAATGCCCCCTTGCGAATGAGATCGAGCAGGCCGGCCATGGCCCGCCCTGTGTAGACGGGGTCCACCAGGAGGCCCTCGGTGCGGGCGAGGAGGAAGATGGCCTCCTTCTCTGGCTTGCCCATCACACCGTAGCCTCCCCCTAGGTAGTCGTCGTTCACTTTGACGGCCTCTGGGCGTAGCTCAAAGCGAAAGCCCAAATGGGTCGCCGTCAGCTGGGCAAGCTCGAGGATGTGTGGGGAGAGAACGTCGGCGGTTTTATCGACGCTGATCCCCAGGATGCGCCCGCGAAAGTTCAGGGCCCTTGCCCCGGTGATGAGCCCCGCCTGGGTCCCCCCTGAGCTCGTTGCCAGCACGATGTGGTCGAAATGCAGGTCCTGTTCGTGCATCTGGCGGATGAGCTCATCCATTGCCTGCACATAGGCCGAGGCCCCAATGGCGTTTGAGCCTCCGTAGGGGATGATATAAGGGGTGCGCCCAGCGGCGCGCTCTTCGGCTGCCACCTCCTCCATGACCTCGTAGCGATCTCTCTCCCCCGCCCAGCGGACGTGCGCGCCGACGAGATGGTCGAGGAGGAGGTTCCCTGTGATGTTGGGCGGGGCCATGGAGGCGAGAACGAGGACGCAGCGGAGCCCGTAGCGGGCGGCCGCTGCTGCCGTCTGGCGGGCGTGGTTCGATTGGGGTGCCCCAGTGGTGATGACGGTGGTCGCCCCTTGGGCCAGGGCGTCGCCGAGGAGGTATTCCAGCTTGCGCGTCTTGTTCCCTCCTGTGGCCAGGCCGGTGAGATCATCGCGCTTGCCCCAGATCTCAGGGCCACCCAAGAGCTCGCTTAGGCGTTCGAGTTTTTGCAGGGGTGTGGGAAAGTGCCCCAGAGAGACGCGAGGAGTTGAAGGGGTCATCTTTTGCCTCCGGAGTTGGTCTACATTTGCCAAAAGGAGTATACTTTTTCTTTAAGGTGTATGTAAAGGGAAGCTTTGACAGACCTCAGAAGCGAGAGTATACTCGCCAAGGTTTAGCATACGCTAATCATGGGGATAAGCATGGCTTTTCGCCTCTTTCTCGAAAGAAAAAATGAGCAGGAGAATAGGCCGTGGGCAACGACCTTGTTATTTCATTGGCAGAGTTGGCCCCTGGGGAGTGGGGCACTGTGGTTGACTTGCGAGGGGGCCCCGGGTTTGTAGGGCGGCTCGCAGCGTTGGGCTTCACACCTGGGGCGACGGTGCGCATGGTGCGCAACCCGGGGTTTGGCCCTTTGATCGTCGAGATCCTCGATACGCAGATCGCCTTGGGCCGTGGCCAGGCTCTCAGAGTGTATGTGCGGCGGCGCAGATAGGAGGGGGCCATGGCAGAGGAGGAACTTCGAGAGGTCTCGATCGCTTTGGCGGGGCAGCCTAACGTGGGCAAGAGCACCGTTTTTAATATGCTCACCGGGCTGAACCAGCATGTAGGGAACTGGCCAGGGAAGACGGTGGAAAGGCGCACAGGCACCTTTGTGCACGACAATGTGCGCGTCCATATCATCGATCTCCCTGGCACGTATTGTCTTACGGCGGCTTCACCGGAGGAACGCATCGCTCGCGATTATATCATCCGCGAGCGCCCCGACGTGGTCATTGCCATCCTCAATGCTGCCTCTTTGGAGCGGAACCTTTATTTGGTGGCAGAGCTCCTGGCCCTCCCTGTGCCCATCGTCATTGGTTTGAACATGATGGATGTGGCCCAGCAGGAGGGATTTGAGATCGAGCCGGCAGTCCTCGCCGCGGCCATTGGGGTGCCTGTGGTGCCGATGGTGGCCTCGCGGAATGAGGGGGTGCACGAGCTGATCGACGCTGCCTTGGACGTGGCCTTGCATGGCCTCAAGGGGGAGCCTCACCGTCCAGAGATCCGCCAGGATCACCGTGAGTTGCTCGACCGGCTTTTGGAGCTCATCCGAGAGCATGTTCCCTCGCCATACCCGCCGGATTGGGTGGCCCTCAAGATGTTGGAGGGCGATCAAGAGATCACGGCCTTGATGAGGGAGGTGCTCCCGCCGGAGGTATGGGCGACGGTGGACGGCATGCTGAGAAAGCATGAGGATGCCATCATCGCAGTGGCCAGCGGGAGGTATGAGTGGATCCGCCGAATGACTCGGGCGGCCCTCAAAAGGCCGCGAGCGGGGAACATCACCCTTACCCAGCGCCTCGATAACGTGGCCACCCATCCCTTCTGGGGGCTGGTCGTGCTGGGGATCGTCTTGGGGGTCATCTTCACCCTGACCTACAAGATCGGGGGGGTCCTACAAGAGTGGTTGGCCACCTACCTGGTGGATAAACTAGCCGAAGCTGTGCAGGGGGCACTGGCTGGGGCCCCCGCATGGCTTTCGGGGCTCTTGGTCAACGGCATCATCGGAGGGGTGGGCACGGTCATCACCTTCCTCCCTATCCTAGCCGTCTTTTTTGCCGTGATGGGCTTGATGGAGGATATCGGCTATATGGCGCGGGCGGCCTATGTGGTGGACCGCTTTATGCACGCCATCGGGCTGCACGGCAAGAGCTTTATGCCTCTTTTCCTTGGCTTTGGTTGCAACGTGCCGGCCATTATGGGGGCGAGAATCATCGAGTCGGAGCGCAGCCGTCTGTTGACGATCCTCTTGGCGCCCTTGGTGCCTTGCACAGCCCGTTTAGCCGTCTTGGCCGTGCTGGTGCCCATCTTTTTCCCCCAGCAAGCCACCATCGTTTCGTGGGCGTTGACGGCTTTGCCCCTCGTGGTGTTAGCCCTTACTGGGGTGACGATCAACAAGCTCATCCTCAAAGGAGAGCGCTCTGCCTTTATCATGGAGATGCCCCTCTACCACGTGCCCAATTGGCGCACGATCGGCATTCTCGTCTGGCAGCGCTTGGTGGCCTTTCTCCGCAAGGCGGGGACGATCATCCTCCTCATGTCGGTGTTGATCTGGGCACTTTCGACCCTGCCCACGGGCGAGATCGAAGAGAGCTATTTGGCGGCTTTGGGGCGGTTTCTCGCTCCCCTTGGCGCTCCGATGGGCTTGGGGTGGAGGCCCCTCGTTGCCCTCCTGACGAGCTTTGTGGCCAAAGAGAACGCCGTTGCCACGCTAGGCGTCCTCTATGGGGTGGGGGAGAACTCTCAGGCGCTGGCCCAGGTGCTTTCGAGCCAGTTCGCTTCTGCTTCGGCGTTGGCCTTTCTCGTCGCTGAGATGCTCTTTATCCCCTGCGTCTCCACTTTGGCCGTCATCAAACAGGAGGCCGGCTCGTGGAAGTGGGTGCTCATTGACGTGGGCTTTTTGGCGGTTTTGACGCTCCTGGCGGGGACCATTGCCTACCAGTTGGGAGCGCTATTGCTCTGAGGGAGAAAGATGAAGGATTCCCCTCTGCAGCTCCTCCTGGAGCGCCTTGCAGAAGGACCTGTGCACACACCAACGGGGCTGGCCCAGTCCCTGGGGGTGGGGCCTGCCCTTTTGGAGCAGATGTTGTTGGATCTGGAGCGGGCAGGGTACCTCAAAACGCTCAAGATGAGCTGCGGGCGAGCCTGTGAAGGCTGCCCTCTGCGAAAATCGTGTGGCCTCTTCCATCAGGGGCGCATCTGGGCGCTGACGCCCAAGGGCTTTGCAGCAGTAGAGAAAGGAAAACGGCCAGCTTCTTAAGCTGGCCGTTTTTTTGTTGACCTCTTTTGTGGGCGCGAGAGGACTCGAACCTCTGACCTCACGGATGTGAACCGTGCGCTCTAACCAACTGAGCTACGCACCCTTTGCTGCTAGTATAGCACAATGCCTAGGTGCTGGCAAGTTTTCCGTTGACAAATGCTCTCGGCTGTGTTAAGATGCAAAGGTAGAGGAGTGTGCGCAAGCGCACTTTTTTATTTGGCCTTTTGAAAGGAGGTGGAGCGGCAAGGAAAGGGAAACATGCTCTTGGTGAACTGAATATTGTGGAGAGCGCTCTTGTCAACGTTATCGAGGAGGAGTCTTTATGTCGTTTGGTATTATCCTGCGCCTCTTTTTAGTGGTCATCTTTGCGCTGCTTGGTTGGTGGTTTGGTTCGACGTTTTTGGAGAGGCTGCCTGTCCTTGGGCCCATCGGTGGGAGGTCTTATCCTTTTATTATCGCGTTCCTTGGTGCGCTGGTTGGCTTTATTCTCCCCTTTTTGTTCCTCTGGCCTTGGCGGAGCTTTCTCAAGAAGGTGCAGAAGGTCTCTGCCCGGAGCCTTTTGATGGGAACGGTGGGGGCCGTCCTGGGGTTGCTTGTGGGGCTGCTTTTGGCCTTTCCCCTCTCCCTTTTGCCAGGGCTTTGGGGGAGGATCTCCCCGCTCGTGGGGGCCCTGCTGCTGGCCTGTTTGGGCGGGGCC
Organism: Anaerolineae bacterium; assembly: GCA_021162655.1. Lineage (GTDB taxonomy): Bacteria > Chloroflexota > Anaerolineae > UBA1429 > UBA1429 > JAGGYI01. The sequence continues at coordinate 8,506 of JAGGYI010000114.1, read as the reverse complement.
ACCCTGGTGATGCGCGAGCAGGACATCCTCACGGTTCTGGGCCTCCTTGTGGGGCGAGAGGGGCTGCGCCTTCGGCGCGACGTGGTCTTGCTCGATACCAGCGTGATCATCGACGGGCGGGTTATCGACATCCATCGAGCGGGTTTCATCGGCGGGACGCTTCTCGTCCCTCGCTTTGTGCTGGACGAGCTCCAGCACATTGCCGATTCTTCGGACGTCTTGAGGCGCAACCGGGGGCGTCGCGGCCTGGATATCCTTAATAAGATGCAAAAGGACGAGAGCATTCCCCTCGAGATCACGGACATGGATGTGCCGGGTATCTCGACGGTGGATGGGAAGCTCATCAAGCTGGCCCAAGAGTTGAATTGTCCTATTCTGACAAACGATTATAATCTCAACCGTGTCGCCGAGCTCCAGGGTGTGCGCGTGTTGAACATCAACGAGCTGGCCAATGCGGTCAAGCCCGTTGTCCTCCCTGGGGAGACCCTGCGGGTGCAGATTATCCAAGAGGGCAAAGAGCCCGGGCAGGGGGTCGGCTACCTAGACGATGGGACGATGGTGGTAGTGGAAGAAGGACGACGGCACATGAATGCGATGGTGAGCATCGTGGTTACGCGCGTACTCCAGACCGTTGCTGGGCGTATGATCTTTGGGCAAATTCATGAGGATGAACGGACGACGTGAGCAATAGACCAATCCGCGTGCGCTATGCCCCTAGCCCTACGGGGGAGCAACACATCGGGGGCATCCGCACGGCCCTTTTCAACTATCTTTATGCGCGCAAGGCGGGCGGGGCGTTCATCATCCGCATCGAGGATACGGATGTGGCCCGTTCTCGCCCGGAATATGAGCGTTCCCTCTACCGCGACCTTGAGTGGCTGGGTTTGGACTGGGATGAGGGCCCCGATAAGGGTGGGCCGTATGGGCCCTATCGCCAGTCAGAGAGGGCTGAGCTCTATCGCCAGGTGGTGTTGCGCCTGCTTGAAGAGGGCAAAGCTTACTTTTGCTATTGTTCCCCCCAGGAGCTCCAGGCGGAGCGGGAGAGGGCTATTGCCGAAGGGCGCCCTCCACGCTACAGTGGTCGCTGCCGTGATCCAAAAGTAAGGGAGCAGCTGGCCAAGGAGGGACGACCGCCGGCGGTGCGCTTTTTGGTGCCTGAAGGAGAGAGGATCGTCTTTCGCGATTTGATTCGGGGGGAGGTGTCCTTTCTCTCCGACGACTTGGGCGATTTCGTCATCTATCGGGCCGAGGATACTGAACTTCATGGAGGGCGGGCCCTCTACAACTTGGCTGCCGTGGTGGATGACCACGCGATGGGCATCAGCGATGTGCTGCGCGGGGAGGAGCATCTCCCCAATACTCCCCGGCAGATCCTCCTCTACCGAGCGTTGGGCTATCCCGTCCCTCGCTTTGGGCACCTTTCGCTGATCCTTTCTCCCGATGGGAGCAAGATGAGCAAGCGGCTAGGGGATATCTCGATCGCTCACTATCGGGAGGAGGGCTACCTGCCCGAGGCCATTGTGGCCTATGTGGCGACGTTGGGGTGGGCCCCGGGGCGCAAGGCGGAGCGTTTGAATTTAGAGGATCTGGTCGAGCGCTTTGACATCCGTCGGCTTTCGGCCAATCCCTCGATATTTGATCCTCAGCGTTTGCTTTGGTTCAACAAGCGGCGCCTCCAGCGAGAGGATCCTCGGCGCTTGGGAGAGCTTTTGCGTCCTCGCTTGGAAGAGGCCTTTGGCTCTTGGGAGCGTTCCGCGGGCACGGCCTATGGCCCGGAGGATTGGTACCAGGCCCTGGTGCTTGCCGCGCGCGAGGAAGCAGCGACAGTGAAAGAGATGGTTGCCCTGAGTGAGTTCGCCTTTGTGGAGCAGGTTCACTTTACCCCAGAGGCGCTAAAGGCTCTGAAGGAAGAGACCGCTCCTTTGGTGTTGCAGCATTGTTATGATACCCTCGGGGAGGAGGATGTTCTAAGCCCCGAGGCGGCCAGCGCTTATTTTCACCGCCTGCGCGAGCACTTTGCCGAACTAGGTGGAAGGGAAGTGATGTTCCCCGTGCGGGCGGCGCTGACGGGCTCGCTGCGCGGGCCGAACCTGGGTGTGGTGGCCGCTCTCTTGGGGTTTGCTCGTTGTCGCACTCGGCTACAGGCGGCGCTGCACGAGTGTGCGAGCAGTTGAGGGGAGCGAGTTCAGCTGGAGGTTTGAGGATGGCTTTGCATGTTTATAATTCGTTGTCGCGGCAGAAGGAGCTTTTTGTGCCCCTGCACGAGGGGCATGTGCATATGTACGTCTGCGGGCCTACCGTGTACAACGACGCACACCTGGGCCACGGCAAGACCTATGTGAACTTTGATGTCATTGTGCGCTATCTGCGATATCTGGGCTATAAGGTGCTCTATGTGCAGAACATCACGGATGTGGGGCACCTTTTGGATTCGGGGGAGGACCGCATCATCCAGGGGGCAAGGCGAGAGCGGATGCATCCCATGCAGCTTGCTGAGATGTACACCCGGCGGTACTTTCGCGATATGGACCGCTTGAACGTGTTGCGCCCGGATATCTCCCCGCGGGCGAGTGGCCACATCCCCGAGATGATCGATTGGATCCAAATGCTCATCGAAAAGGGCTATGCCTATGAGGTGAATGGCTCGGTCTATTTCTCGGTGGCCAAGTTCAAAGACTATGGCAAGCTCTCCGGGCGGCGCTTGGAGGAGCTGCGGGCGGGGGCCAGGGTGGAAGTGTTGGAAGAAAAACGCGACCCGGCCGATTTCGCCCTTTGGAAAAAGGCTGATCCAGCCCACATTATGCAGTGGACCAGCCCTTGGGGAAGAGGCTACCCAGGTTGGCACATCGAGTGCACGGTGATGTCGATCAAGTATCTGGGTCAGCCTTTCGACATCCACGGGGGTGGGGTGGAAAACAAGTTCCCTCACCATGAGTGTGAGATCGCTCAGGCAGAGGCCGCCACCGGCAAGCCTTTTGCGCGCTATTGGCTGCACAATGGCATGTTGATGATCCGCGGGGAAGAGATGCATAAATCGCTGGGGAACTTTATCACGCTTGAGCAGGCTTTTGAGCGTTGGGACCCCATGGTGATTCGCTTCTTTATCCTCCAAGGGCACTATCGGAGCCCATTGGATGTGACGGATGAGGCCCTCGATGCGGCGGGTAGGGGGCTGCAGCGCTTACTGGGGACGGTGCGCACTGTGCGGCGGCGCCTGGCCTCTGCTGCGGAAGGGGAGGCGGCTCCTCAGGTGCTCGAGATCCTGGAAGAGGGGCGGCGGCGCTTTGAAGAGAGTATGGATGATGACTTTGGCACGCCAGAGGCCATCGCGGCCCTCTTTGAGATGACCCGCGAGGTGAACACCTGGCTGAATGCGGAGCGCGCTCCCTCCAAGGGGTCGCTCCAGGCTATCGATGACCTCTATCGACGTTTGGCCGGGGATGTCCTTGGGGTGTTGCCAGAGAAGTTGGAAGAAGAGATGGGCGCCGGCTTGGCGACCAAATTGATCCAGCTGCTCGTCGACACGCGCAGCAAGCTGCGCCAGGCAAAGCAATGGGAGCTGGCCGACACGATTCGCGACGAGCTGGCGGAGCTGGGCATCCAGCTGCAGGATGGCCCAGAGGGCACGACCTGGACGCTTCTTTAAATAGGCGGTGCGGAACTCTATGGCAGAGCTGTTGGTGGGGCGAAACCCTGTGCGTGAGGTCCTGCGCGCTGGGCGGCGGCGGGTAGAGGAGGTGCTGCTTGCCAGGGGGGTGCAGGAAAAGGGGATCATCGCCCAGATCGTTCAGCTGTGCCGAGAGAGAGGGATCCCCCTGCGCCGGGTTGAGCGCCAGCAGTTGGATCAGCGAGCAAAGGAAAAACACCAGGGCGTGGCTGCTCTGGTGTCTTTTTATCCCTATGTAGACCTGGCGGCCATCCTTGCCCTGGCCCAGGAGCGGGGAGAGCTCCCCTTTCTCCTGGCTCTTGATTCCCTGCAAGATCCCCAGAACTTTGGCTCGCTGCTGCGCACTGCGGAGGCGGTGGGCGTCCATGGGGTGATCTTGCCCACCCGGCGTTCTGTGCAGGTGACCCCTGCCGTGGTACGGGCTTCGGCGGGGGCAGTGGAGCATCTCCTGATCGCCCGAGTGACCAACTTGGCCCGTACCCTGGCAGGGCTAAAGCGTCAAGGCATCTGGGTGGTGGGGATCGAGGATCATCCCCAGGCCCAGGATTACCGGCAGGTCGAGCTTGATCTGGCGGCTGTTTTTGTCTTGGGGAGCGAGGGACAGGGCATGCGTCGCCTGGTTGCAGAGCAGTGCGATTGGTTGCTGCGCATCCCCATGAGGGGGCGGATCAACTCTCTCAATGTGGCCGTGGCGGGCTCTATCGTCCTTTATCGGGCCTTTGAGGCCCGGGAGGAGGGCTGACCGTGGAAACGTGCCCATCGCGAGGGTGTTTCTTTATGTGCGCACTAGAGGAGCAGAGGAGGTAAAGGATTCATGGTGCGGGAGGTTCGTTTTGTGCTCTTGGGGTTGGGGAACATTGGGCGTAACTTGTTAGATGTGTTGATCCACCGGGCGCCCTATATTGAGGCGGATTACGGTTTGCGCTTCTCTCTGGTGGCGGCGGTAGATACTTCGGGGGCGGCCTGCGACCCACGGGGGTTGGACATGCGCTGCGTGTGCGATCTCAAGCTCAGTGAGCAGGGGGTTTGCGCCTATCCGGCGGTGGGCATCCCTGGGATGAGTCCCCTGGAGGTGGTGCAGGAAGCTGAGGCGGACGTCTTGGTGGAGGCTTTGCCGACGAACTTGAAGGATGGGGAGCCTGGGATGAGCTGTGTGCGCGCAGCTTTGGGCAAAGGGTGGCATGTGGTGATGGCCGACAAGGGCCCCCTGGTATTGACCTTTGCTGAGCTGACGCAGCTGGCCAGAGAGAAAGGCGTGCGCCTGTTTTACAGTGGCACGGTGGCAGGGGGGCTCCCGACGGTGAACATAGGCGTGCGCGACCTCGCGGGAAGCGGTGTGCTCCGAGTGGAGGGCATCTTTAATGGGACGACCAACTATATCCTTACGCGGATGGAGGAGGAGGGAATCTCTTATGAGGAGGCCCTCCGAGGGGCTCAAGAGGCGGGCATCGCGGAGGCAGATCCCACTTTGGACGTCGATGGCTGGGATGCGGCAAACAAGCTGATCATCATCGCCAACAGCGTCCTCCGCCAGCCGGCGACCCTTCAGGATGTGCAGGTGGAGGGCATTCGTCAGATAACCCTGGAGGATTTGCGCAGGGCAAGGGCCGAGGGCAAAGTCATCAAGCCGCTGGCCATCGCCGAAAAACAGGAGGAGGGCTATGCCTTGCGGGTGGCTCCTGTTGCGTTAGAGGAGAACCATCCTCTGGCGCGGACGGGGCGCTGGGATATGGGGGTGGTCTACTATACGGATTTCATGGGGGTGATCAGTGCGATCATTGAGGAAAAGGGCCCCGTCCCTACCTCGGCGGCGGTGCTGCGCGATATGATGAACATCTATGCCTCCTGATTCGAGGGCAGGAGGATCAATCGCGTACGTCAAAGAGACGGATGGCGATCTCCATGATGGCAGCAACAATGAGCCCCCAAGAGGCCATCAGGAGGATGATGAGCCCGATATAGAGCAGAGGATTCTGGGCGACTTCTAGGTACAGGCGAAGTAGTGAGACGTACATCCCTTCTCTCTCCTCCTTTTTGGGAGGTATGTTGCATCGTGGGTGGAGAGCCTCTCTAAACGAGAGGCTCCTTTTCTATGGCCGAGACGAGCCCTGCAGGCAGTGGCCCCGCCTCGGAGGCCCCCATGTTTTCCTCTACCTGCTCGATTCGGCTGGCTGAGGGGATGACCACCGCAACTCTGGGATCCGCCAAAAGATAGCGCAGGGCCATCCGCGGGAGCGAATCGGCATAGCCACTGCGGGTCTTTTCCAGGTAGGCCAGGCGTCTCTCCACTGCCTGGACGTCCCCGCCCCGTTGGGCCATCTGTTCAAGACGTGACTGTCTTCGAGCGCCCAAGAGGCCGCTGTGGAGAGGGCTTCCCGCAACATACGCCACATGGTGCTCTTCTACCACGGGGAGAAGGCGCCATTTCGCCTCTTGGACGAGGAGATCGTAGCGGTTGTAGTTCAGCACGGCATCGAAAATATCCGTCTCGACCAGGCGGATGAGGAGGTCTAGGTCATACCCCGTCACCCCAATGTGGCGCACAAGGCCCTGGCGTTGCAATTCACGGAGGCCCTCCAGGGTGCCCCCGGGGCCCATGATCTTTTCCCAGCCGGCAAGCTCGCATTGGTGGATCTGTAAAAGATCGATCTGCTCGCGCCGAAGGCGGCGGAGGCTGCCCTCGAATGAGCGGAGGACGGCATCTCGGGTGTAGTCGAACTCGGGCGGGTAAACGCCCACTTTGGTGGCGATGTAGCAGGGGCGATCCCACCCTTCTAGGGCCAGCCCGATGCACGTTTCGCTGCGATAGCGTCCATAGTAGGGAGCAGTGTCGATATAGTTGCAGCCGAGTTCGAGGGCGCGGCGCACGATAGCGATCGCCTTCTCGTCGGGGGCATCGTTCCCTTTGCCGGTGATATAGCCCCCTCCCAGGCCGATCTCGGAGACTAGCATATCCGTCCGACCGAAGCGGCGGTATTTCATCCCTTTCCCCCTTGTTTACTCGTAGGAACCATAGCGCCTGACGAGCTCGATGGCAAAGGCATAGTTCTCAAAAGAAACGTCGTGGGGCACCGAATGGTCTGAATGGTAGATATATCCTCCGTTCTCTTTGGCGATGGGGATTTTGCTGGCGATCTCTTTTTCGATCTCCTCCTTGCTGCCGGCCAGTTTGCGCACGTCGATGTTGCCATAGAGGACGAGGCGGTCGCCGTATTCCTTTTTTAACGTGCGCACATCCAGGCCGGCCTTGGCTTCCAGTGGGTGGAGGGCAGTGAAGCCTGCCTCTAAAAAGAGGGGGATCAAGGGAGCCACGTTGCCATCGGAGTGGAGGATTACCTTGAGCCCCTGGGCCTGAAAATGCTCACAGAGGCGCTTGTGGTGAGGAAAGACGAGCTGGCGGTAGAGCTGAGGAGAGATCAGAGGGGCGGTGCGGTGGCCCAGATCGTCGGCCAAAAAGACGCCATCGAACTCGATGCCCAGTTTGCGCATCCCTTCATAGATGTCGATCACCAGCTGGGTATGGGCAGCGAGGAGATCAAAGATAAAGTTGGGCCGGTCGAGCATCCAGACGAACATGTTGGTGATGCCGATACGCATCCATGTGGGGTGGAAGCAGGCGTGGGCAAAGTAGCAGAGGAACTTGCCCTCGGCCCGCGCCTGGCGATAGGTTTGCAAGGCCGTCTTGGGAATGCGCGACTCGTTGAACCTGAGGTGCTGGCGATATTTGGCCCAGTCCTTTGGCCCCTTGATGCTAAAGTCGAGCCATTGAGAGGTCCACCCGTCGGGGGTATGGAGGTCTCGGCGGAGGGCTCCCTCGCGGTCCCAATAGGTGCGTGCGTTTCCCTCCTCTTTGACGGTGCGTTCGGGCAGTTGGAGGGAATAATCGCCACCGAGGCGAACGATCTCGTCGGTGCCGAAAAAGGCCTTGGGTGAGACCCCGGCGGGGAGCCCCTCTTTGTGCCAACGGGCGATGGTCGTCTCCCAATAGGCGTCGTCCAGTGGAATGCGATCGGGGATCTCGCCCCAGAGAATGCGCCGTACACGCTCCCGAGAATCCATCGTTCCCCCTTTTCCCTTTTCGAGGTCTAATCCCAGGGCAGGGCATAGCTAGGACGCCGTGCATGGCGCTGTAGCCCGATGTGGAGGCGAATCTCACTCCCTGGCTGAAGATGCACGGCCAAAAGGTGCCTATGCACTGGGGTTTCAACCTTCTTTATCCCTTGGCTATATTCTACCTGATCGGGGGGATATTTTCCATCGTAGCTGGCCAGGAGAGACACCTCACGGGCAGGGGTCCTGGGACTCTCTTCGTATTGTACAGTGGTAAAGAGGTGCTCCCCATAGTAGCCGGCCTGGAGGATGAGATCCCCATTTTCGCGGGTGTATTTGGCCAAAAAGAGGGGGCCAGCTTCTTCCATTGCTTGGAAGAGCTGGCGCTCTAGCAGGGCCCAGGCGGGTGCAGATGTACGTTTTGCGCTGTGGATAGTGATGAGCTGGGGCATTGGTATCCTCCTCATCCTCTTGAAGAAAAACACCCCCTTTGAGGGGGTGAGAAAAGCGACCTTGCAGAGTTTAGCCGATTACCAGGCTGCGGGCAAATCCTTGGACGATGTTGCAAGGGCCTAAAGGGAGAGAAAGGGCCCCTTCGAGGAAGGGGCCCTTGGCTTGCCAGAAGGTCCTACTTGCTGGCCTTCCATTCGTCGATCTGCCGCTGGAGCTCGGCGATAACCTTGTCGGCGCCAGCCTTTTTCACTCGATCGATGTACTCGGGGAGGATCTTTTCAAAGTCGAGCAGGCCGTAGACCATGTCCTTGTATTCCTCGGTGGTAGCGGTGATCT
>JAGGYI010000257.1 GCA_021162655.1 Anaerolineae bacterium | reverse complement strand
GCTGGAAGGTAGAGGTCGTCCCGCCCCAACAGCTTCCCGGGAGCACGCGGAAACCAAAGGTCACGATGGTTCCCTGGCTCCCCGGGCTCAGGGAAGAATCCCAGTTCCCGGCGCCAAAGCGCAGGTGCCCAGGGGCAAGGATGTTGTCATCGTGGACGGCCCAGCCAGCGATGAGCGGTCCCAAGGAATAGTCTCCATCGTTGTAGCTGAACTGGTCCGGGTCATAGAAAAGATCGAACTGCAGGTCCGAAACCTCCTCGGTGCCAACGTGTATCTGCACGGCCAGATGGATGAAATCCCCTGGGAGCCCTGTCGTATCTGAAGCGGCGAGCGAGCCAGGGGCGAGGGTGGGGGTGGCGCTCGGTGTAGGAGTGGCACTTGGCGTAGGGGTAGCGCTCGATGTGGGGATGGGCGTACCTCCCTGGTAGGTAAAATACCCTCCCTTGCCAGCATAGTCGCTCACGCCACCCTGAAGGTTGGTCAACGAGAGGGGGAATTTTTCCCCCGAGGAGCAGGTGGTGCAGGTCACCGTGAAGGTAAAGACCACCAGATGCCCCTCCACGCCTGGGGGTAGCTCGCTCAAAAAGTTGAGCGCCCCAAAGCGCAGGCGCCCCGGCTCGATGGGTGTATCATCGTGCATGTCGAAGGCCAAGTCCTCCAGCCTATAAGAACCCTCGGTGTAGGTGAGCACGGTGGAATCATAGAGGAGATCGAACTGCAGGTCGCGGAGGGAGGAATCCCCCACTTGGATATCCACCGTGATAGGCACCGCCTCGCCCCAGGTCCCCGTCACGTTGTGTACAAACAGATAGCCGCCCCCCTTGGAAAGAGGCTCCTGGGCCGCCGACGAAGGGGCTGGCGGGGGAACCGCCTCCGAGAGGCCAACAAAGAGAAAAAAGGCCCCGCAAACCAGGGCAAAGCTCAGCAACAAAAGCCATCTTTTCATCTCCCACCTCCCCTTACTCCATCCTCCGGCCCAGCAGCCAAGGGCATCACCCAGGGCACCCTGAATATACCCCCAGGGGGAAGGCCAAGTCAACAGGCAAAGGGGGCACTTGTCCATAAAAGGGCCCTCACCTATAATGAGGGAGCCTTGGATCTTGCGGGCGGAAGCGAGGCGAGCGAGGATGAAGGTCATCACCAGCCACGAGCGTGCCGATATGGACGCCCTTGCGTCCATCTATGCCGCCGCGCTCCTCTACCCGGAGCACCAGCCGGTGCTTCCCCTCAAGCTGAACCGCAACCTGCGCGATTTCATCGCCCTCTATAAGGATGAGCTGCCCTTCCGCGAGCGGCAGGAACTGGGGCGACGGCGCATCGAGGAGCTGATCCTGGTAGATACGCAGGCCATCGCCCCGCTGCGGGGGATGGGCCCCCATACGCGCATCCACATCATCGACCATCACCCGCTAGAGAGCCCCCTGCCCAAGGGAGCCACCTTTGAGGGCGAGCCCCTGGGGGCCACCACCACCCTCTTGGTGGAGAAAATCCGCCAGCGGGGCCTGAAACTGCCCAAGCTGGGGGCCAGCCTGTTGCTTTTGGGCATCTATGAGGATACGGGGTCCCTCTCCTACACGGGCACCACTGCCCGCGATGTGGAGGCGGCTGCCTGGCTCCTGCGCCAAGGGGCCGATCTCTCCCTAGTGGGGCGCTTTCTCCACCGGCCACTCAGCCCAGCCCAGCAAGAGGCCCTCTCCCGGCTGATCGCCCAAAGCACGATCCAGACCATCCAGGGGCGGAGTATCTGCCTGGCAGCCATCGAGCTGGCCGAGTATGTCGACGAGCTCTCCTCGCTCATCCATCAGCTGATGGACATCTATGAGCCCGAGGCCTGCTTTATGCTCGCCCGCTGCGGGGGGAGCGTGCAGATCATCGCCCGCAGCAGCACAGAGGCCATCGATGTGGCCGAGGTGCTCCGCGAGCTTGGCGGCGGGGGCCACGCCAAGGCCGCGGCCGCCCTAGTAGAGAACCGCTCCCTGGCCGAGGTGCGCGAGCGCCTGCTCCAACTCTTGGAGGAAAAGGTGCACCCGCCCGTGCGCGTGCGCGAGATCATGTCTACCAACGTGCACACCCTGCCCCCGAGCATGTCCATCCGCGAGGCGGCCCAGCTGATGCGCCGCTACGGGCACGAAGGGTTCCCCGTGGTCGAGGGCTCCCAGTTGGTGGGCATGCTCACCCGCAGCGACGTGGACCGCGCCCTCCACCACCGCCTGGGCGAGATGCCCATCCGCAACATCCTCTACACGGGGCCCGTCTATGTGCGGCCCAACGACCCCGTGGACGAGGTCCAACGAGTGATGATCGAGCACGGCTTGGGGCAGGTGCCCGTGGTGGAGGATGGCCGCTTTGTGGGGATCGTCACCCGCACCGACCTCATCAAGCTCTGGACGCCCTCAGCCAAGCCCTCGCGGGCCGAGGAGATCCGCCGCCTGTTGGAGGAGGCCCTCCCCGAAGGCCTGCGCCAACTGCTCCTCCAGGCCCGTGACGTGGCCAACGAGATGGGCTATTCCCTCTATATCGTCGGGGGCTTTGTCAGGGATTTGCTCCTCGGCTCCCCCACGCTGGACCTGGACCTGGTGGTGGAGGGGGACGCCATCCGCCTAGCCCACCGCCTGGCCCCACAGATCGGCGGGCGCGTGCGCAGCCATGCCCGCTTTGGCACAGCCAAGATCATCCTCGAAGGGGAACGCCCCCCCGGCGTGCCCCCCTCGTTGGATTTCGTCACCGCCCGCACCGAGTTCTACGAGCGCCCCTCGGTGCTGCCCCAGGTGGAGCGCAGCTCCATCAAGCAGGACCTCTACCGACGCGATTTCACCATCAACACGCTGGCCATCTGCCTGGACCGCAACCGCTATGGCGAGCTGCTCGACTATTACGGCGGCGAGCGCGACCTGCGCGAGCGGCGCATCCGCGTGTTGCACAACTTGAGCTTTGTCGAGGATCCCACGCGCATCCTGCGGGCCGTGCGCTTTGAGCAGCGCCTGGGCTTTACCATCGAGGAGCGCACCGCCCGGCTGATCGAGGACGCCCTGGACCTTTTGGACCACGTCACCGGCGAACGACTGCGCCACGAGCTTTACCTCATCCTCCGCGAGGCCGAGCCGGAGCGCTGCCTGCAACGCCTGGCCCAGCTGGGCGCCCTGGAGCACATCCACCCCAGCCTGCGCTTTACCAGCGAGACGGCCCAGCGCTTTGCCCGCCTGCGCGAGCGCTTTCATGCCTGGCCAGCCGAATGGCAGCCCAACGGCACCCACCCCGTGGGGCTGAGCGAGGACGATGCCCGCGCCTCGGCCCTGAGCCTCTGCTACCTGGCCCTGCTCACCAGCCAGATGGACGCCGAGGAACTGGCCTCCTTTATCAGCCGGCTGCGTATCGCCGGGGACGACGCCCGCTTTTTGCGCGAAGTGGGCCGCCTGCGCGAGGCCCTGGGCCAACTACGGGCCACCGTCATGCTGCCCAGCGCCATCTACCGGCTGCTGCACCCCTTCTCTCGAGAGGCGCGCTTTGTCCTCTCGGTGCTCACCGATTCGGAGCTGGTGCGCCAGCGCCTGGAGCTCTATGAGCGCGAGCTGGCCCGCGTGGAGCCGCACATCGATGGGCATTACCTGCGCAGCTTGGGGGTGCCGCCTGGGCCCATCTATGGGGAGATCCTCTCTCGCGTGCGCGATGCCCTCTTGGATGGCCAGGTGCGCACACCAGAGGAGGAAGAGGCCCTGGCAAAAAGGCTGGTTGAGGCCGCTCACAAAGGGGAAAGGGGCTAGCCTTCAGCATCGAGAAGGATGATTTTGACAGGAACAGCGGGGAAATGGCGTTTTAAACGCTCAATATCGTAGATGAGCTGTTCCCCATAAGAAACCCCTGTAGACATCTGCTTGTGAAGTGCATGACAGGGGACGATCTCTACTCCTACATCGGCCTTGTTCTCGTTGAAAAAGTATTGAAACTTGGCCAAATCATAAAACATGAAAGCATACTTGCCAAACTGTACTTCGACAAGGACCCGTTCCTTCACAAAATCGATTTGCTTAAAAGCTCCACGAATCTCAACTGCGTAATCGGGTAGAGTAATGGTATACGTGTCGCGCAGCTCGCGATAACCTAGGCTGACAAAAGCTTCCCGAAATTGCCGGTTCATGTCTTTAGGTGAATAGAGCCGCCTTCCACGCATTGCTTTTTCGCGACTGACCTTCTCCCTCTGCGGAACAACTTGGGCAATCACTGAATAGATCTCCTCATTGAGAGAGGGATAACGCACCTCAAGTATCTCAGCGCCCCCAAGATGGGAGTATTCGTAAACTATGCGCATGCCCGTTTACGCTCCAGAGGAATTAGAGGAAAGAGGATCTTTGATTAAAAGAGGTTGTTTTGGACCTCCAAGGGTGACCACCTTGGGTGGCACGTATCCCCGATTGTTCGGATCATAGACCGGGCGTTCCATCGGCCGGATACGTAGCTTCCCTTCTTCGGCCAAACGAATACGCTCCCTAGCCACAGCGACATATTCGGGCATAATCTCCGCCCCAATAGCCCTCCGTCCATGCATCAACGCTGCTATAGCCGTTGTGCCCACCCCAATAAAAGGATCCAAAACCCAATCCCCTTCGTTTGTGAGAGCCAACACTAGACGCTCAATCAATTCCACAGGGAATTGACAGGGGTGAATAGTTTTTTCCACGTGGTTTGCCTTGACGTTCGGAATCTCCCAAACATCTCCCGGATTCTTGCCCAAAGGATTACCCGAAAGCTGCCCTCGCTTGGGGCCTTTGAAATGTTTCTTTCGCGGGTACTTTTGAGGTACACGCACTGCATCGAGATTAAACACATACTGATCGCTCTTTGTAAACCAGAGAATCACCTCATAGCGGCCAGAGAAACGCTTACTCGCATGAAGCCCGTGGCCAAAATGCCAAACAATCCGATTGCGCAAGTGTAAACCCAAAGAAGTGAAAATGGGGAAAAGAACTATATCCAGAGGGATGATCTCTCCGTTTCGCACATAATTCCCCACTTGCCAACAAATGCTGCCATGCTCATCAAGCACCCGAACGCTTTCTTCGATCACCCGGCGCTGCTGGTCAAGATAAGTGTCCAAATCAAGGCGCCGCTCGTAGGCTTTGCCCAAATTATAGGGGGGTGAAGTTACCACCAGCTGAACAAAGCCATCCGGAATATGGGCAAGGAGATCCAAACAATCCCCTTGCCAAAGGATAAAATCAGCCGCGGGATCAAATTCAGAAGCTATATGCACTGGAGACATAACCCTTATAACCTATTCCACCCTCTACCAATGAATTTTGGCCCTACCCTCTATTTCTATTATGGGCACTTGGGAGCCAAAGTCAACTTTCCAGTCCTGCCTCCCTGGCGCCATCCAAGGCTTGGCGCACCGCGTGGGCCAGACCTTCTAAAGAGAAGGGCTTTTTCAGCAGAGTCATCCCCGGCTGGTCGAGCACCCGCTCCACCGCCCGGCGCCCAAGATAGCCAGACATAAAGAGGGGGCGGATGTAGGGATAGTGCTGGCGCAGCTGGGCGAAAAGGTCCGGGCCGCTCATCTCGGGCATGATGACGTCGGTGAGGAGCAGATCGACGAGCGGGTACTCCTCTTCATCGCAGAAGCGCAGGGCCTCCTCAGCGGAGGAGAGGGCAACCACCTCATACCCCAGAGCCTGGAGCATGCGCGCGGTCAGCCGGCGCACCTCGTCTTGATCCTCCACCAAAAGGACCATCTCACGCCCTTTGGGAAGGGCCTCGGCCTCCTCGGGATCCTCTTCCACATGCTCGGGGGCCTCCACTCGGGGGAAGTAGAGGCGGAAGGTGCTCCCTTGGCCGGGCTCGCTCTCGACCTCGATGCGCCCCCCGCATTGACGGACAAGCCCATAGACCATCGCCAGGCCCAACCCCGTGCCCTTGCCCGGCTCCTTGGTGGTGAAAAAGGGCTCAAAGAGATGCGCCTTGACCTCATCGCTCATGCCGATGCCTGTATCGCGCACACTGAGGAGGACATAGCCCCTGCCCTCCACCGAGGGGGCAAGCTCCTCCAAGAGCACCTGTTGCGCGGGGACGTTGGCCGTCTCGAAAGTGAGGAGGCCACCCTCGGGCATGGCATCGCGGGCGTTCACGGCCAGATTGGCGATGACCTGCTCCAGCTGGTTGGGATCCGCGCGGATGTAGCCCAAGTCTGGCGCCAGGCGCATATCGAGGGCGACGTCTTCCCCAAGGAGGCGCTGAAGCATCTTGGACGTCTCCTCGAGGACCTTGTTCAGGTTGATGACCTGCACCTCGCGGGAGCGCTGCCGACTGAAGGTGAGCAACTGGCGCACAAGGCGCGCAGCCCGCAGGCCGGCTTGGTAGATGTCCTCCAGCTCCTGGCGCCACGGGGTCGAGGAGGGCACATCGGCGAGGATAAGCTGGGCACTGCCATTGATGACGGTGAGGAGATTGTTGAAATCGTGGGCCAAGCCGCCGGCTAGGCGGCCCACCGCCTCCATCTTTAGCGCCTGGCGCAGCTGCTCCTCGATGCGTTTGCGCTCGCTGATGTCGATGACCGAGACCACGGCCTCTTTGGTCTCGGGGTTCATCGAGACGGTGGCCAAGGCATGGAGCACCTCTCCCTGGCGCTTGAGGAAGCGGAACTCGTAGCTGCGCGGGGCTAGCTTGGGATCGAGGAGACGCAGCTGGCGGTATTCCCCCATCTTGGCCAGGTCCTCGGGATGGACGAACTGCCTCCAAGAGAGCTGCCCCTCGATCTCCTCGCGGGGATAGCCCGCCATGCGGGCAAACTCTTCATTGGCCAGGGTGATGATCCCCTCTTTATCGAGAATCACCATGCCGGTGCCCGTCGTCTCAAAGATGGCTCGGTAACGCTGCTCCGCCTCGCAAAGGGCCTGCTCCGCTTTCTCCCGCGCGGCGATATCCCGGCGCAGCTGGCGGTTCAGCGCGCTGAGCTCCGCTGTGCGGTGAGCCACCCGTCGCTCAAGCTCCTCCTTGGCTTTTTGCAAGCCACGGGCGAGGAGCCGCTGCTGGGAGAGGCGGCGATAGATCTCCCGCGAATAGATCCAGTCATCGCAGATGACCAAAAGGACCAAAGCCACCCAGAGGCCCACCCCGTTCAAGATGGGCACCTCAGCATAGGCGATGGGCCAGGGAATATACTCCCTCTTTTCCATCCAAGAGGCCAAAAAGTAGACCACCGCGGCCACCGTAGATAGCCCCAGGGCCCTCCAAGAGCCCAGGAACATGGCCGCCACCAAAACAACGATGGCATAGCCCACCGTGACGACGTGGGCCGTGCCGTGAAAGAGCAAGAGGATGGTCATCGAGGCAAAGAAGGAGAGTACCATCACCCAGTAGGCTGCCTTGGCCCGCTCCTTCAGAAAGAGGAAATAGGCCAAAAGATAGAGGGGTTGCACCGCCAAGGTAACCCACATCCCCGGCTGGTAGCGCGGCCCCCGCCAAAGCCAGTCTACGCCAAGGACCAAGCCAGCAAAAAGGCTGGGCACAGCAAGCCCCAGGAGCACCGGGACGAAAAGGCCCTTACGGACCCTTCCGAGCTCCCGTGAAGCCTCGGCATCCTCCCATGGTGCACGCCAGCTCTGCATCGAGCGCTCCTTTCCCCCAAGTCAAGGGGATCGCTCCTCCTATCCTCCATCTCGAGCCTGACCCTCCAAAGCTCGGCGCACGGCATGGGCCAGCTTCTCCAGGCTGAAAGGCTTGGAGATAAGTTCATCCTCTGCGGGCAGCCCCCCATGCTGCTCCATCACCCTCTCGGCATAGCCCGACATATAGAGCACCGGGAAGGGACCATATTCCTCGCGGAGCTTGGCCACTAGCTCAGGGCCGCTCATCTCGGGCATGACGACGTCGGTGAGGAGGAGATCCGCCCTCTTTTCCTCCTGGGAGCGGCAAAAGTCGAGCACTTCCTGAGGACGGGAGAACTGGAGCACAGTATAGCCAAGCCGCTCCAACAGCCCGGCAACAAAGCGACGGACGCTCCCCTGATCCTCGACGACAAGGATCGTCTCACTCCCTCGGGGCAGCGGCTTGGGCTCCTCCTTGGCCGCCGAGGTCGCCAGGGGCTCGCTACTGCAGGGCAGGTAGATGCGGAAAGTCGTCCCTTTGCCGGGCGCGCTGAGCAGGTCGATCCCTCCACCCAGTTGCTGGATGATGCCATAGACCATCGCCAAGCCCAATCCCGTGCCCTTGCCCGGCTCCTTGGTGGTGTAAAAGGGCTCAAAGAGATGCTCTTTGACTTCGTCGTTCATGCCCACGCCCGTATCGCGCACGGTGAGCCGTACACAGGGGCCCGGTTTAGCGACGCGCATATAGGTGCCCGGGCACCCCTCCCCCTGCAGCGAGGCCGTCTCCAAAGTGAGCACCCCGCCCTTGGGCATGGCGTCGCGAGCGTTCGCCGCCAGGTTGATGATCATCTGCTCAAGATAGCCACGATCCGCCTCCACCGGGGGCAGGCTGTGGGCCAGCCTGAGATCCAACTCGATATCCTCGCCGATGATCCGCCGGAGCATCTTGGCCATACCAACAAGGACCTCGTTCAGGTCGAGGGAGGCCATCTCGGGCTTGTGCCTTCGGCTGAAGGCGAGAAGCTGCTGGGTGAGCTCGGCCGCCCGCCGGCCTGCCTTGCGGATCTCCTCCACATCCTGCCGTAGGGGGTCGCCTGCCTCCAAGGAGTGATAGACGAGATCGCTGTAGCCGTTGATCACGGTGAGGATGTTGTTAAAATCGTGGGCCACACCGCCGGCCAGCCGCCCGATGGCCTCCATCTTTTGCGCCTGGCGCAGCTCTCCTTCCAGGCGGCGGCGCTCGGTGAGGTCGTGCACATAGCCGATGACCACCCGCTGCCCCCCGATGGTGACCACCCGCACGCTCACCTCGGCAGGGAAGGTGCTGCCGTCCTTGCGCTGGGCAAGCATCTCCCGCAGCACTGTCCCCTTGCGGAAAAGCTCATCCACAATTCCCCGCGCTTGAGCCACCGTCTCTGGCGGAGCCAGCTCCGCCACCTTGAGCCGACGGAATTCCTCCTTGGTATAACCATAGAGCGCACAGGCGGTGGTGTTGCAATCGAGGATGTGCCCATCCATGTCCACGACAAAGATAGCATCGATGGAAGCCTCAAAGAGGGTGCGGTAACGCGCTTCGCTCTCGCGGAGGGCCGCTTCGGCAGCTCTCTGTTCGGTGATATCCACCGAAATGCCCAGCACATGCCTCTCCCGGCCCCGGAAGGAGAGGGGCTCCTTGATGGTATAGAACCAACGCGCCCGCCCCTGAGGATCGCGAATGGAGGAAACCGGCAACTCCAGCCGCTTGCCCGCCTGTAGCACCTGCTGGTCCTCGGCAAGGAAGCGCTCCACCTGCTCTTTGGGCAGGTGGAGGCGCTCGGCCAGCTCCCACTCGCTCATCCCCTCCATCTCCTCCACGGGGATGCCCCAGAGCTCGGCCATGGCCTGGTTCACTAGCAGAAAGCGCCCCTCGCTATCCTTGACAAAGATGCAATTGGGGTCTGTATCGAGGATCAAACGGAGGAACTCGCGGCTGCGGCGCAGCTCCTCCTCGGCCTGCTTGCGTGCCGAGACGTCGCGAACGATGGCTTGGAGGTAAGCATCCGCGCCCACCTTCACGCGGTTCAGGCTGATCTCGGCATCAAAGGGGGTGCCGTCCTTGCGCAGGTGGCGCCACTCAAAGCACTGGGGCTCGCCGGCAAAAGCCGCCTGCAGTTTGGCCCGCCCCCAGGCGAGGGAATCATGCCCATCGGGCTGCTGGGGGGGAGAAAAGTCAAAGGGTGTGCGGCCGATGATCTCCTCGCGGCTGGCCCCAAAGAGCTCCAGGGCTTTGGGGTTACAATCGACAAAGGCCTCACCCCGCAGGAGGAGGATAGCATCGTTGGCCGAATCAAAGAGGGCGCGGTAGCGCGCTTCGCTCTCGCGGAGGGCTGCCTCCACGCGCTCGCGTTCGAGGATCTGCTGCCGCAGCTGGACGTTCGCCGCCCAAAGGGCATTGGTGCGCTCACGGACGAGCTCCTCCAAGCGCTCCCGGTGGTGGCGCAGCTCCTCCTCGGCACGCTTTTGCTCGGTGACGTCGCGGAAGGTGAGCACGATATATTCCGTGCGTCCCTCCAGATCGCCAAGGAGAAAGGCGTTCAGACGCACCCAGATGAGATGCCCATCGAGGCGCTGGATGCCCAGGGTCATCTCCTCCAGGGCCCCTCGCTTGGCCCGGCGACGCAGCTCGGCCAGCTCACGCGAGGTGAGAGGGCGACCATCGGGCCAGAAGAGCTGGCGCGCCAAACCACCAAAATGCTGCTGCCCCTCCAAAGCCTCTTCGAGGCCGAGGATGCGCGCCGCTGCGGGGTTCATCTCCTTGATGTGCCCCTGGGGAGAAAAGAGGATCACGCCTTCGGTGAGCGTCTCAAAGAGGCCACGAAAGCGCGCCTCGCTCCGCTGCAGGCCCTGCTCTGCCTGCACACGGGGGGTGATGTCGTCGAACACCACTAGCGAGCCACGGAGCTCGCCCTCGGATGAGTAAAGGGGCATGGCGACGAACTTGGCCCAGCGGGGCTTTGCCCCGGGGGCATCCACCACCAGGATGCGCTCCTCAACCTGTCCCTGGCCAAGGGCACGATGGAACTCGGCGAGCTCCTCTTCCGAAAGGGGCTGGCCATCCTCCTTGCAAAGATGATAGCCCACCTGAAAGTGAAACTCCCCAAGGATCTCCGCCGGCTCCTTGCCCAAGAGGTGCGCCGCCGCTGGGTTTGCCCCCTTGATGCATCCCTTCTGATCGAACCAGAGGAGGCCTATCGGCATCCTCTCCAGAAGGGTCGCCAGGTCCAGCCCAGCCCATTGGCGGGCGCGCCCCTCGCGGGCAGCCAAAGAGCGGCCAGAGGGCTGCCTACGTCCGTTTCCTCCCACGATGTGACCCCCCTCAAATCGTGCAAAGAATCCCTTTCCGCCAAATGATTTTGGCAGATTATACCAACTTGGAGGGATTCTTGCCAGCTCTAGGGTCTTTTTAGCGAAAAGTACAGGGAAAATGAAACCCTTGAAATGTATTTTCATTATAATCTGCCTTTTCGCGGTTTACCCTAAAGACAGCGTCAAAAATGCTCTCCCGCCTCAGGCCACAGCGAAGCTTATTCGAGGGCGCTGCCCGGTGACCTCCTCCACCGCCGCGAGCACGTCCTCCCGGCGGCGGTACTCTAGCCAGTCGGCCGCCCGTGGGGTGCGCACCGCGATGACCAGCACCCCATCCTCCCAGGAGAGGGGATAGGAACCACGCAGCCAGGTCTCTACCTGCTCCCGACCGAGGCGCTCCTCCAA
The DNA here is from genome assembly GCA_021162655.1 of Anaerolineae bacterium. Classification (GTDB taxonomy): domain Bacteria; phylum Chloroflexota; class Anaerolineae; order UBA1429; family UBA1429; genus JAGGYI01. Next base: position 75 of record JAGGYI010000257.1, on the reverse strand, counting down.
GCGAGCGAGCACCTCGCCCCAGGGAAGGAGCTCCTCGACCAGGGGGCTCTTGCCCTCCACTGCCGAGCCCTCCTT
>JAGGYI010000199.1 GCA_021162655.1 Anaerolineae bacterium | reverse complement strand
CGCCAGGCGGTGGCCGATCTTCCCTCGGTGCAGACGCGCATCGACCAGCCGGGGATCGCCAACGTGGCCCCGACGCTGGTCATCACTTGGGATCCGTCCGTGCTCCACTGCACGCCGGCCCAGATCCACGAGGAGCTCTTTTATGGCGAGCCGCGCATTGCCATGCATCTCCTCCGCGATGGCTTGCGCGTGATGCCCTACATGATGGAAAAGGGCGATGACGAGGTCGTCGCTCGCCGCCTGCGCGAGCTGCTCAGCAAGGAGCGCCCGCCCCTGGCCGAGGAGCCTCAGCTTCCGCCGGTCGATGTGGCAGGGAGCTGGAAGGTGCATATCCGCTACGTCCTCGGCGAGAGCGAGCATGCCATGGCCTTGGAGCAGGATGGCACTACCCTCAAGGGGCGCTATCGGAGCCAGTTCAGCGAGCCGGAGCTCGAGGGGCGCATCCTTGGCCAGCATATCGAGTTCCAGGTAACCTTGGGCTACCAATCCAACCGGGTGCGCTATGCCTTTAGCGGTGAGGTCCAAGGGGAGACGATGAAGGGCGAGGTTTCCCTGGGTGAGTTCGGCAAGGCCGAATGGACCGCCGAGAAGGTGAAATAGACGAGGGGGAAAGTGATGGCTGACGTTCAAACATCTGCCAAGCAAGGGCACTTGGAGGTCGATGAGGATCATTGCATCGCCTGCCAAGCCTGCATGGTCGCCTGCTCTTTGGTGCACGAGGGCGAGGTGATCCCCAGCCTTGCGCGCATCCAGATCGTCCTCAACGCGCTGACGGCGGTGAACCAGGTGCGCTATTGCCGCCAGTGCGAGGACGCCCCCTGTGCCGAGGCCTGCCCCCAGGAGGCCATCCAGTGGCAGGAGGGGGGCTATTGGGCGATCGATGAGGAGCTCTGCGTGGGCTGTGGGCTCTGTGCCGAGGCCTGCCCCTATGATGCCATCGTTATGGACGACCGTCGGGGCATCGCCCTCAAGTGCGATACCTGCCAAGGCGAGCCTGCCTGCGTGGCGAGCTGCCCTCGTGGCGTGTTAACTTGGAAAGTATAAGGAGGTTCCTTTACCTATGGCTGATAAAGTGGCACCCTGGACCGGCCAAGTTCTCCATGTAGATTTGACGACTGGCACGACTAGGACGCTGCCCTCGGTGCCTTATGTCTTTTCCTTTCTAGGGGGGCGTGGGCTGGCGGCCCGCTTTGCCTGGGATCTCATCCCCCCGGGGGTGAAGCCCTTTGACCCAGAGGCTCCCCTGATGTTCTTCCCTGGGGCGCTCATGGGCACCCCGGCCCCCAGTTCTGGCCGGGTGACCATCGCCGGCCTCAGCCCGCAGGCCTATCCCCACGAATGGTATACCCGCTCGAACTTGGGCGGGCACTGGGGGCCCATGCTTAAATACGCGGGCTATGACGGGCTCATCGTCACCGGCAAGGCCTCCAGCCCCGTCTATCTGCAGATCGAGGATGACCAGGTCTCCATCCGCGAGGCGGATGACCTCTGGGGCCGCGGCCTGATCGAGACCCAGCGCATCTTTCGGGAGCGGCTTGGCCCTGCCTGGCGCGTGCTGGCCATCGGCCCAGCGGGGGAGAACCTCGTGCGCTATGCGGTGATCGCCACTGGCACCGAGAGCGCAGCGGGGCAGGGGGGTTTTGGCGCCGTCATGGGCAGCAAGAACCTCAAGGCCATCGCCGTTCTGGGGCATGGCGGGGTGGGCATCGCCCATCCAGAGGAGGCCCTGCGACGCTCGCGGCAGGTCTCGCGCTGGCTGCGCAAGCGCTACGGCCCTCAGCCCATCGATTTCGGGGCCAACATCGCCCAAGGTGCCAAACAGCGCTATGCTCCTTGCTCCTATCAGTGTCAGGGATCTTGTGGAGGATTCTATGTCGATGTCCCAGGGGCGGTCTACAAAGATCGCAAGTATACAGGGCATCTTTTCTGCTGTGCTCCCATCTTTGTCAAGGGGGGCTGGATCAAGATCGACCTGGGCTTTGAGGCCGGCTTTGAGGTGGCCCAGCTCTGCAACGACCTGGGCCTGAACCATTGGGAGTTCATCTTTGGCATCGCCCCTTGGATCCTCTGTTGCCAGGAGCGGGGCGAGTTCTTGGAGATCGGCGGCACCAAGGTGGATCTTCATGACCCTTATTTTTGGGTCGAGATGATCGAAAAGATCGCCCGCCGTGAGGATTGGGGCGATGTCTTGGCCGAGGGCGGCCCGCGGGCTGCCAAGATCCTCGGCGTGGGGGAGGATATCATCCCCGATTTCTACCCCGCCTGGGGGCAGGCCTCCCACTGGGATGGCCATGGCTCCTTCCCCAGCCCGCCCTTCCCGCTCTGGCTGGTTACCTCGTTGCAATGGGCCATGGATACGCGCGACCCCATGGGCGGCGGCCACGGCTATACGACGAACATCGCTGGGCTCTTGCGCAAGCTCAAGCCCGATCCCAACGATGAGGCCATCTGGAAAAAGATCGCCCACGTCGGCGAGGCGCTCTATGGCTCGGCGGCGGCGGTGGATCCATACGCTGGCTATGCGGGCAAGGCCTTGGCGGCCGTCTTTCACCATGGGCGGGGGATGCTCAAGGATAGCCTGGGCATCTGCGATAACATCTTTCCCCTACTCACCGACAGCGAGGCCGAGGACCTGCTCGTACACATCGATGGGGTCGAGGGCAAATACCTCGAGTACTATATCTTTGAGCCCATCTCTGGGCTGGAGCTCTCGCGAGAGGATTTCTACCAGGCGGCGGTGCGGGCCTTTACCTTGGAGCGGCTCCTGGCCATCCGTAATTGGGGGCGCGATCGCTCCACCGATGAGACGATCATCCCCTACCTGGAGAAGCCCGAGGGGAGCGAGAACCCCTTCCTGGGCCAGCGGGTAGCGGTGGACCCTGCCCGCTACCGCGAGCTGATGGACGAGTACTATCGCCTGGCCGGCTGGGATCCCGAGACGGCTCACCCCCTGCCCGAGACGCTGCAGCGCCTGGGCCTGGAGGAGTTTGCCGTGAATGTCAAGTAGAGGAGGAATGTGGTGAGCCGGGTGTACAAACTCAACCCAGATGGGACCTCTATCGCCATGCGCAGCATCCGCTGCCAGGATGAGGGCCATGAGCTCCAGGAGGTCCTTGAGAGGAACCTGGACCTGCTCCCCGGGGAGCAGATCAATCCCGATGACCCGCGGCGCTGGCTCCTCGTCAAGCGCGAGATGCCCGTCCCCGACCCGAATTCGGGGGCGGATCGCTGGTCCATCGATTTCGTCCTCCTCGATCAGGAGGCCATCCCCACGTTTGTAGAGTGCAAGCGCTTTGCCGATACGCGCTCCCGTCGGGAGGTCATCGGGCAGATGCTCGAATATGCGGCGAACGGGCACCATTACTGGACTGGGGAGCAGCTTCGCCGCCTTGCTGAGGAGAGCGCCCGTCGCTCAGGGAGCTCTTTGGAGGAGGCCTTTCACCAGTTGGTGGAAGGGGAGGAGCTAGAGATCGAGGAGTTTTTCCAGCGCGCCGAAGAGAACCTGCGGCAGGGGCACATTCGCCTCGTCTTTTTCCTCGAGGAGGCCCCCTTTGAGCTGAAAAGCGTGGTGGACTTTTTGAACAAGCAGACGGAGCGTACCGAGGTGCTCCTCGTCGAGGCGCGGCGCTACGCTTTGGAGGGGATCACCATCATCGTGCCCACCCTCTTTGGCTACACCGAGGAAGCCAGGAGGGCCAAGCAGGCGGCCCCTTCGGCCTCCCGAGCGTTCAAGCAGTGGAATGAGGAGCTCTTTTTCGAGGCGCTTGCCGAGAACATCGGAGAGGAGGGGGTGATGGCCGTCCGCTCGCTCTATGAGCGGGTCCTCTCCCGAGGGTTCAAGGTGAGCTGGGGCCGGGGCGCGCAACGAGGCAGCTTGGGCGTCAAGGCCCTTGGACTTAGTTCCTCTTCTCTCTTTACCGTCTGGACTGATGGGCGGCTTCAGCTCAACTTTGGCTGGCTCGTTGGGAGCGAGGTGGCCGAGGCCTTTTGCGAGGCTTACTGGGAGGAGGTGGGCTCTCGGCTGGGCTGGAGCCTGCCAGCGCATTGGCACAATACCTACCCCAGCTTTCTCTTCCCTCAGTGGAGCCCCCAGATGGACGATTTCCTCAACCTCATCGAGGAGCTTGTCGCTCGCTTTAGCACGCAGCTAGATCCTGCGTGCTAAAGCGAGCGACAAGCTCCT
>JAGGYI010000024.1 GCA_021162655.1 Anaerolineae bacterium | reverse complement strand
CTGGAGGAGCTGGCCAAGGTGCGCCGCCAACTTGGGGATTACAAAGGTGCTCTGGAGGCCTATGAGCGCATCCTCTCCTTTGCGCGCCAAGAGAACTATCGGGCCCTCATCCTAGAAAAAAGGGGGGAGACGCTCCTGGAAGCAGGGAGAGAGAAAGAGGCCCTCGCCCAGTTCCGAGAGGTTATCCAGCAACATCCTCGGAGCTATGCCGCTTACCTAGCCCTACAGATGCTCGACGCCCAAGGCGCTGCCCAGCTCACAGAGCTGGAACGGGGAAAAATCCTTTACTACGCACGGCAATATGGCCCCTGCATCCAAGCTCTGAGCAGCTACCTCAACAGCCAACCCGACGAGGGAGCCAACGAAGCACATTACTACTTGGGGCTAGCCTACGAAGCCCTGGGACAGTTTCCCCAGGCTTTTCAGCAATACGACGTGCTCATCGAAAGGCATCCCGAGGATCCACTTACTCCTAAAGCTTGGATGGCCAAAGCACGGGCGGCAGCTGCCTATGGCGGGGACCCCTCGGGGATATATCGGGAGTTTTGGCGCCATTACCCCGGCCACCCACAGGCTCCCCTGGCCCTCTGGCTGGCAGGGCAAGCCTCAGAGCGCAACAAGGCCTGGAGCCTCGCGGCCGAGTTCTACCACCAGCTCTACACTCTTTACCCTCAAGACGAGCACGCCCCCGAAGCCCGCTTTCGCGAGGGCCTGATGGCCTACGCACAGGGGCAAAAGGGCACTGCCCTAGAGCTCTGGCAAGCCATCTCTCTGGAAGGCTTGGCCCCAGAGCAACGGGCCCGCCTTCTCACCTGGAAGGGCTTGGCCACCCAGGAGAAAGACCTGGCCCAGGAACTTTGGCAAAAGGCCCACGAGGCCAGTCCCTGGAGCTATTACGGCCTTCGCGCCCGCGATCTTCTCCAAGGGAGCACTCTGCGCATCCCTGCAGACGTCTCTCCCCTGGTCCCCTCCTCGGCGCTGAACGCGGCGGACTGGCGCCAACTACAAAAATGGGCCCGCACTCTAAACGAAGAAGCCCCAGGGCTATCGGCCAGCCAGAGGAATATCTTTCGGCAAGGGGAAATGCTTTGGAAGCTTGGCTGGTACGACAAGGGATTAGAGGTGCTCCGCTTTTTGCAAAGCCAAGCTCGCGAGGATCCTCCCGCACTTTTAGAGTTGGCCCACCTGGCGGACGAACTCGGCGCGCACCCCATCACCCTTTACTGTGCAGATAGGCTCATCTACCTAAGCGGCGGCATCTCCCAAGCTCCCCGAGCTCTCCTCCAACTGGCCTACCCCACGACTTTTGGACACCTTGTTCAACGAGAGGCAGAGCGCTGGGCAGTGGATCCCCTGCTCTTCCTGGCCCTGGTGCGCCAAGAGAGCCGCTTTAACCCGCGGGCCGTCTCCCATGCGGGGGCAGTGGGCCTCACCCAGGTGATGCCAGAGACGGGCCACTGGATCGCCGCGCGTCTGGGAGCCGAGGAATACCATCCCACGCTACTGGAACGCCCCCTCGTCAGCGTGCGCTATGGCGTCTGGTACCTGGGCACGCTGCTGAACCTCTACGCGCGCGACTGGTTCGCCGCACTGGTCGCCTACAACGCCGGCCCAGGGAACCTGAAACGCTGGACAGGAGGACAAGCCATCGCTGACCCTGATCTTTTCCACGAGACCCTGCCCTCCTCAGAAGCCAAGAGCTACCTTGGCGAAATCTACCGCCAATATCGCGTCTACGAGTCGCTCTACCGCCCATAAAAAAATAGGGGGCACGCAAGGTGCCCCCAAGAAAAGCCCCCGATTTTACTAACCGATAAAGAGAGTAGCGCTGGCTTTGTCCGTCTCATTCAAGTACGTGGCCACGCCACCGATCTCCACTCCATCGATCAGTTCCTCAGGCTTGATGCCCATCAGGTCCATCGTCATCTGGCAAGCGATGAGGCGGACGCCGTTTTCCTGAGCGGCCTTGAGAAACTGGGGCAGAGAGTCGATCTTTTTAGACCGCATCACCTTCTTGATCATTTCAGTGCCCAAGCCAGCCATATTCAATTTAGAGAGTTTGAGAGCATCCGCTCCCTTGGGGAGCATCCAACCAAACATCCGCTCGATGAGAGACTTTTTCACCTTGGGAGCCCGCTTGCGACGGAGGATATTCAACCCCCAGAAGGTAAAGAACATGGTCACCTTCTGCCCCATGGCTGCCGCGCCATTGGCGATGACAAAAGCCGCCAAGGCTTTATCCAGATCATCCGAGAAAACGATCATCGTTTTGGCATTCGCACTGGGAGGGGTCGCTGGCTGCTCGGGCAAATGCCCCTTGCGGATCAGCGCGCGAATCGTCTCCCCTTCTTGGGAAACAGAGAGCAACTGGTTGCCCGTACGCTCACACCAGGCAGCCACATCGCGGCGAAAGCCCGGATCGGTCGCCAACACCTCAAGGACTTGGCCCTCCTGGAGCTCGGCCATCTTTTTATAGACCGCCAGGATAGGCCCAGGGCACTGCAACCCACAGGCGTTCACGCTTGTATCAACCTGGACAGCGGGAGGATCGTCAGAAGGATCCGCCAAAGCAGCGACAGCCCCTACCTGTTCCTGAAGGGGTTCCCAGGTCTCGAAATTGCTCTGCGGCTCGGTGGCTACCGAGTAGGTCGTCCATCCGCCAGCAAGGTTATAAGCGCGGTATCCCCGCTGTTTGAGCATGCGCTCCATTACATACGCCCGGCGCCCAATGGCGCAATAGAGCACCCATTTCCTTTCTTTGCTCAACTCGTCGAGGCGAGCACGCAGCTCTGTATTGGGGATATGGATCGCTCCGGGGATGTGCCCCAACTCCCACTCGGCGTCAGAGCGCACATCAAGGATACCCCACTCGTCCGGATCCAGCTCAGCGATCTGCGACCACTCGATGAGGTCTGTATCGCCACGCAGTTGGTTACTAGCCACATAGCCGGCAAGGTTTACCGGGTCCTTGGCCGCCCCAAAAGGCGGGGCATAGGCCAGCTCCAAATGCTCCAGATCAAAGACCGTCATCCCTGCCATGATCGCAGCGGCAAAGGTGTTGATCGTGCGCTCTACACCCTTGTAGCCCACCGCCTGCGCCCCAAAGATCTTGCCCTCAGGAGAATAAAAGAGCTTGATGGAAAGAGGCATGGCCCCTGGATAATAGGAAACGTGGTCCTGGCTGTGAATAAGGCAGGAGCGGTATTCCACTCCCTCGCGCTCGAGCATTGCTCGGTTCACTCCGGTGCAACCCGCAGCCATGTCAAACACTTTGACGATAGAGGTGCCCCACGTCCCTCGATAGGGGTTCTCTAAGCCAGTGATGTGATCTGCCGCAATGCGTGCTTGGCGGTTAGCCGGCCCGGCCAGAGGGATGGCCGTGGGAATATTTAGCACAGGGTGGATCACCTGAATCACATCCCCGACAGCATAGATATCGGGATCGGAGGTCTGCATGAACTCATTGACCAGCACATGCCCTCGAGGCCCCAGGTCGAGCCCTGCCTCACGTGCGAGGTCACTCTCTGGACGCACCCCCAAAGCGAGAACTACCAGATCCGCCTCGACGCTCCTTCCGCTGGAAAGGATCACCTTCAGCCGGCCATTCTCAGCCCGCTGAATCTCCTTCAAGGCATCACCCAAGCCCAGCCGAAGGCCTTTTTCGCGAAGGTGCCGGTGCAGGATGGCAGACATCTCAAAATCCAGAGGAGACATCACCTGTTTGAGCATCTCCACCAAGGTCACCCGCAGGCCCCGATGGATGAGGTTCTCGGCCATCTCCAGGCCGATGAACCCCCCACCCACCACGACGGCCTCGCGCACCTGGCCGGAATCCACCTTCTCTTTGATGGCATCCATATCAGGGATGGTTCGCAGGGTATGTACCCCTTCCAAATCCACCCCTGGCACCGGCGGGACGAACGGCCGCGCTCCTGGGGAGAGGATCAACTTGTCGTAGGGCAGCCGATAGGTACGCCCTGTACGCACCTCGCGTACCTCCACTCCCTTGTCTTCTCGATCGATGCGTACAGCCTCATGCTCGGTGCGCACGTCGATGTTGAATTCGTCGTGCAGCTTCTCTGGCGTAGAGACAAGCAACGCCTCGCGCTCAGCAATGACCCCACTGATATGGTAGGGGAGCCCACAGTTCGCAAAAGAGACGTACTTGCCCCGTTCCAGAAGGATAATGTTCGCAAACTCGTCCCGACGCCGTAGACGAGCTGCCGCTGTGGCCCCTCCGGCCACCCCTCCGATGATCACGTAATTTGCCATAACTTGCTCCTCAATCAATCTGATTGGTGATCGCTTGTGAATTCTGGAACAACTATACCATACGGGGGTAGGGTTGTCAAGTATCTACTTTTCATCTTTTGACGCTCCAGCGAGGCAAAGGTATAATCCGCCCAGCCCTCTTTGGGCTCCAGTTGCTAGCAATGCTGAGCACCACCTCGGCAGAGAACACACCAAGGGAGAACCGTGCACCAACAGGAATGGAGAAAGGACCTTCTCATCGTCCTCGGTCTGCTAGGGTTGGCAGTCCTCTTTTTCTGGCCCGTCACCCTCGGGGGCAAAACCCTTCTCCCCGCCGATAACGTCTTTGCGTGGGAACCTTGGAAAAGCTATGCCCAGCAGGCAGGGGTCAAGGTGCCCCACAATAGCCTGCTGAGCGACCTCTATTTAGAAAACTATGCCTGGAAAAGGCTGATCGTCCAGGCCCTACGCGCTCGAGAGCTCCCCCTCTGGAATCCCTACATTTTTGCAGGAGTACCTTTCCTAGCCGCGGGGCAACACTCGGCCCTCTACCCCCTGAGTATCCTTTTCTACGTGTTGCCCATCCCCCTGGCCTATGGCTGGTTCGCCACAGCGCACCTCTTTCTTGCCGGCCTCTTTACCTATATCCTGGGACGCAGTCTCGGTCTCAAAAGGGCAGGGGCTACCTTAGCAGGAGTCTCCTTTATGTTCGGCGGCTTTATGGTGATCCGCAACGTCTTTCCCATGATCGTCGCGGCCGCCGTCTGGCTACCTCTCATCCTCGCCCTCATTGAGCGCAGTGTGTGTCGCTCCAGCCAAGTTCCCCTCTGGAAGCTCCTCCCTGAGATCATCCTAGGCGCCGGCGCTTTTGGGATGGTCTTTTTGGCTGGGCACCCTGAGATGTATTATTACGTCGCCCTCTCGAGTGCTGCTTTTGCCCTCTGGCGCCTGGCGGGCTTGGCCTGGAGAAAGCGCTCTTGGCGCCCCCTGAGCAAAGCGGCCCTTGCTCTCCTCGCCATGCCCCTCCTGGGCCTGGGCTTGGGCACAGCCCAATGGCTACCCCTTTTGGACCTCGTACGAAGCAACTTTCGCCAAGGCAGTGCCAGCCTGCAGCAGATCCTTGGCTGGGCCTATCCCCTACGGCGGATCATCTCCCTCTTTATTCCCGACTTTTTCGGCAACCCCGCCCACCATACCTACTTTGACCTCTTTCGCTGGCAGGTTGTCCCAGCCACAGTGAACGCCTTGGGAGAAAAGATCGATACGATCTACTGGGGCATCAAAAATTACGTAGAGGGGGCCAGCTACGTGGGCACGGTGCCCTTTCTCCTGGCTATAGCAGGCCTCCTGCACTTTAAAGGGCGACGGGTAGGTTTCTTTGGGTTAGCTGCATTGGTCTCATTGCTCTTTGTTTTTGGCAGCCCTCTCTACGCTGTGATCTACCATCTCCCCGGGCTCAACCAAGTTCACTCCCCCTTCCGTTGGATCTATCTCTACAGCCTGAGCATGGCCATCCTCGCCGGCATGGGGCTGGAGGCCCTCTGGCCCAAAGAGAAGCAACCTTCTCCCAGAGGAGGCCTCTGGGCTCGCCTAAGAAGCACTCTACTGAAACAAGCCCTGCCTTGGGGAAGCTTGCTGGCTGGTGGAAGCCTCTTGATCGCCCTGGGAGGGAGCCTTGCCTTCAAAGAGCGCATTGCCGCCCTGGCAGAGCGCCTATTGCCACACCTAGCCCTGGCCCCCCAGGCCTTCTCTGACGGGCGAATGTTCTATTCCTACGAGTTCCGCAACCTGCTTATCTTTGGGCTGGCCCTTTTTGGGGGAGGGGCAATCCTTTGCCTGCGAAAAAAGTTTCATCGACCCCACGTCTGGGCACTGGCCCTCACCCTACTTGCCGTAGGAGAGCTATTCATCATCGGCAAGCCCTTCTTCCCGGCCGTCGACCCCTCCCTGGTGGGCTATCGCACTCCTGCAATCGATTTTCTCCTCCAAGATCGTTCTCTCTACCGTATCACCAGCTATGTAGGGGGCAGTGAAAAGACCTTTAACGCCAATGCCGGCATGTTTTACGACATCGCCGACGTACGAGGATACGATTCCATCATCCCAAAACAGTACGTCGAGTACATGAAGCTCATCCAAGAGCAAACGGAGCTGCCCTACAACCGCATCGCCCCCATCTTTGAGAACCACCCCGAAGCACTGGATTCCCCTCTCTTGGATCTGCTCAACGTCAAATATGTGCTCACCTCGCGGGCCCACAGCATTGAAAGGCCCAACTACGCCCTGGTGTACGACGGCGAAATACGCATCTACCGCAATCAAGACGCCCTACCGAGAGCTTTTCTCGTTTCACAGGCTCTGACCATCCCTGATGTCCAAGAACGCAAGCAAGCACTGCGCACGCTGGACCCACGGCGCCAGGTCATCCTCGAGGTCCCCGTCCCCCAGCCAGAACAAGCCACCGAGGAACTCGGCCAGAGGGCCAAAGTAGTACACTATCGCTTGAACGAAGTTGAAGTAGAAGTAGACGCCCCACAGCGCTGCTTCCTCGTGCTGACCGATAGCTACGCCAAGGGCTGGCTGGCCTTCATCCGCCCTGTGGGCACCACCAGAGACGCCGAACAGCGATTAGAGATCTACCGCGCCAACGGGAATTTTCGTGCTGTGCAGGTACCTGCGGGGCGGTACATTGTGCGCTTCAAATACTCGCCCAACGTGGTTAAATTCGGTTTCTATGTCAGCTTCCTCTCTGGGATCGTTCTCCTCCTTTTGGGCGGGCTATGGAGCTGGATGCGCTTCTATCGACAGCCTTTGGAGGAGCAAACCCTCCACCGAGTGACCAAAAACACCCTAGCCCCCATTGCTCTTTCACTGGTGAACAAAGCCATCGACATGGTCTTTGCCATGCTGATGTTGCGCATCCTGGGGCCAGTAGACGCGGGCAAGTACTATCTCGCCGTCGTCGTCATTGGCTGGTTCGACATCTTTGTGAACTTTGGGCTGAACACCTTGGTCACCCGCGACGTAGCCAGAGAAAAGGCCCAGGCAAACCGTTACTTGGCGAACACTATCCTTTTGCGGACAGGGCTCTGGGCAGCCAGCATCCCCATCCTCGTGCTCTTTTTCATCGTCCGCTTCTTCACCAAGCCACTGGATGGCCCCACCATCCTCGCAATCTGCCTCTTCGGCCTGGGGCTCTTGCCCAGCAACATCTCGGCAAGCTTTGCCGCCCTCTTTAACGCCTATGAGAAAATGGAGATCCCTGCTTCGGTTACCACCCTCACCACACTGCTCAAGGTTTCTCTGGGCACAATGGTCCTCTTTCTTGGAGGTGGCTATGTCGGGCTGGCAGCGGTCTCCATCATAGTGAACTTGGTCACCCTGGCCATCCTCTACCTTTTGGTGCGCAAGCTGCTCTTCCATCCCCACATGGAGATAGACTGGGCCTTCCAACGGAGGATGTTCTTCGATTCCTATCCCCTGATGATTAATCTTCTTCTGGCCACCCTCTTTTTCAAGGTAGCCGTCCTTCTCCTCGAGTGGCTAATACCCGACCCTCGGGTGCTAGGCTGGTATAGCACAGCCTACAAATACGTCGACGCCGTCGGGCTCGTCCCCGCCTACTTTACCATGGCCATCTTCCCCCTGATGTCTCGCTACGCCGCCACCGACAAAGATTCCCTCTACCGCGCTTACTGCCTGGCCATCAAGGTACTCCTCATCATCGCCATCCCTGGGGCCTTTTGGGGCTGGGCTCTCTCCAAGGAACTGATCACCATTTTGGGAGGCTCACAGTACCTCCCCCAGGCTGCCTCGATCCTCCGAGTCATGATCTGGTACATGCCACTGGGGTTCATCAACTCGGTCACCCAATATGTGCTCATCGCCCTGGACCAACAGCGATTCCTCACCCGAGCTTTCCTCGTGGGGCTGAGCTTCAACGTCATCGCCAATCTCATTGGCATCAGCCAATTCGGCTATGTCGCCTCTGCCTATATCACCGTTGCCTCGGAACTGGCTCTGCTGATTCCTTTCTATGTGGGCATCCGCCGGCACCTCTCACGTATTCCCTGGGCAGAGCTTTCTTGGAGGCAAATCCTCAGCGCCCTGCCGCTGGCGCTACTTCTCTTTAGTGGCCTCCCCCGCAAGTTTCTACTTCTCACCCTGCCCCTGGGTACGATCCTCTACCTAGCCGGGCTCTTTGTCCTCCACGTCTTTGATCAAGAAGAACTCCAGGCCATCAAACAGGCTCTGCCACTCCAGCGGCTTCAGGGGGTCATAGGGCGGCTCAGGGCCTTGTTGACGCGCTAGCCTGGTGGCAGTAGAATTCCTTAATGGAGGCATTCCCTATTAGGAGGCGAGAACGTGGCCGAGCACGTGTATATTTGCGATGTGGCAAAGCATGAGGGCAAAGATGTCACCATCAAAGGGTGGCTCTATAACAAGCGAGATAAAGGACGCCTGCAGTTCCTCATTCTGCGCGACGGCACAGGGTTCATGCAGGCCGTAGCCTTTAAGGGTGATCTCTCTGAGGAGGAGTTTGAAGCCGCCAGGCGCGTCACCCAAGAGTCCTCCGTCATCGCCAGGGGCACGGTACGTGCAGATAAACGCGCACCCGGCGGGTACGAACTCTCGCTCAACCATTTTGAGATCGTCCAGCTCACCCAAGACTATCCCATCACCCCAAAGGAACACGGCATCGACTTTTTGATGGATCGCCGCCATCTATGGCTACGTTCACAAAAGCAATGGGCCATCATGCGCGTGCGGGCCACGGTGATCCGGGCCATCCGGGATTGGCTCGACGACCACGGCTTCCTACTGGTTGATGCCCCCATCCTCACCCCAGCCGCCTGCGAAGGAACAACCACTCTCTTTGAAACAGAATACTTTGGCCAGAAAGCCTATCTCAGCCAGAGCGGTCAGCTTTACAATGAAGCTACCATCATGGCCTTTGGGCGCACTTATTGCTTCGGGCCAACCTTTCGAGCAGAAAAAAGCAAAACACGACGCCACCTGATCGAGTTCTGGATGGTCGAGCCCGAGATGGCCTACGCCGACTTGGAAGATTGCATGCGCATCGAAGAAGAGTTTGTCTCTTACATCGTCCAACGCACGCTGACGGAACGTCAGCAGGAACTCGAGATCCTCGAACGAGATACTTCCAAGCTCGAGCAGATCTCACCTCCTTTCCCTCGAATCACATACAACGAGGCTCTCGAGATCCTGCGTCAGCATGGCGAAGAGCTCCCTTGGGGAGAGGATTTCGGCGCTCCCCATGAGACGATCCTAGCATCTCAATTTGAGAAGCCCATCTTTGTGCACCGTTATCCGGCCCAGTGCAAAGCCTTTTACATGGAGGCCGATCCCGAGGATCCCAGGCTCTCCCTCTCGGTAGACCTACTCGCCCCCGAAGGATACGGCGAGATCATTGGTGGAGGCCAACGCACAGCCAGCCTCGAGCTTTTGGAGCAACGCATCCAGGAGCATAACCTCCCCCGCGAGGCCCTGGAGTGGTACCTGGATCTGCGCCGCTATGGCTCGGTGCCCCACGCCGGTTTTGGCCTGGGGATCGAACGCACCGTCACCTGGATTTGTGGATTGCACCACATCCGCCAGACCATCCCCTTCCCTCGCACCCTGGGGCGCATCTATCCCTAAGGTCTCTCAAAGATCATGAGAGAGGGGAAAAGGCCTGCCCAGCTCTGGCAGGGCCTTGGCTGGGGAGGGCTGGGCATCACCATCAGTGGCTTTGCTGCGTGGGGCGCTTTACACCTAGGGGGCTTTGCCTGGGGCTGGGATGAGGGCGTACTCCTCTGCACAGGGAGAGCTATTGCCCACGGATATCCTCTCTATGAACGCATCTGGTACAACTATCCTCCAGCCCTGCTCCTCTGGCTGGGGGCGGTCTTCCGCCTGGGAGGAGAACGAGTAGAGATCGCCCGAGGGCTCATCCTGGCCCTCAGCGTGCTAGGGCTTTGGAGCACTGCCTGGATAGCTTATGCGCTCACTCGCTCTCCCTGGGCTGCCTGGGGGGCAGTGATCTATCTGCTCCTCACCCCTGCCTTCATCGAGAACTCGCGGGCGGTTTTTGCTGATCTACCCGCCACAGCTCTGGCCACCCTCGCCGTAGCGATCGCTCTTTCAACACAGCGTAGAGATGGGGCCTGGCCCTGGCTAGGAACCGGGCTAGCCTTTGGAACTAGCCTGGCCATCAAGCCGATCACCCTTTTCCTGCTCATCCCCCTCGGGCCCTTGCTCTTCCCCAACCGTCAGGCAGCCCGTCGCGCACTCCCCGCTTTGGGATGGCTGGCCCTCGGGACCCTCCTTGGCTTCAGCCTCTGGTTTCTCTGGGTCAGCCCATGGGGCTTTGCCCGTCAGTTCCTGGGCACCTCACGACGCAGCGCCGCCCTGAACAGCCTCCCCCTCTGGGAGAACATCCAACGCATTGGAGGATATCTCCTAGGGCTAGAGCACGGGGGGCCCTTCTATGGGCTCCTTGCCCTGCCCATCCTGGGGCTCGGCCTGGGGATGAAAGGAAAAGAAAGGGAAGCCCTCGTGCTCCCCCTCTGGCTGGGAACGGGGTTGCTCTTCTGGGTGGGGTATTCCCCCCTCTATGACCATCACCTCATTACCCTCTTACCCCCGCTGGCCGTACTAGCCGCCCTGGGAGTAAAGAAACTTGGCCAAAGCCTTCGGGCTTCCAAGTCTAGGAACTTTCTCATCGGCCTGCTGGCGCTGGGGCTCTGGCTGGCGAACGTGCCAGGGCTCTGGCGAGCTGCCCAGGAGCTCCGCCTCCCAGAGGAGGAAAAGGAGGATCACCAGGCCCTTTCAGCAGCGGCCTACCTAAGAGAGAACCTTGCCCCCTCGGCTTGGCTCATCAGCGATGATCTCAGCCTGGCTTTTTATGCCCAAAGAGACGTGCCCCCTGAGATGATCAACCTCTCCAGCATGCGCATCAAAACAGGGCAGCTCAACGCCTCACAGGCCATCCAATGGACTCGGCTCTACGCTCCTCAAGCTGTCATCCTTTGGAGCGAACGCCTGGAAGAGCTCCCCAGCTACATTCACTGGCTTCGTGAGCACTACCAGCTAGCTCAGTGGTACGGCCAAGAGCGGCGCATCTACACCCCCTTTTCCCCGCCGGAGCATCCTCTCATCATCCATTGGGACGAAATCCTCTTGGAGGGATACAGCCTTGCCTCCCTCAAAGAGGGAAAGGTGTCCCTCTACTGGCGCGCCAGAGTTGACTCTCCCACCGACTATCTAGTAAGGTTAGAGGTACTGCACGAGGGGCATCAACTAGGTTCCCAACTTTTGGGGCTGGCCCCAGGGGAGCTTCAGCCCTCCCATTGGTTGAAAGGGGAGCGCGTCATCGTGCATTATTCCTTGCCCACGAGCAAGCTTTCTGCGGGGGAATATACCTTCGCCGTTCATCTCCTGATGGGAGATAAAGAACTCTTGGGTCGAGACGTCACAGGCAAACCCCTGGAGGGCCCCATTCGCATTCCCCTCCACATCCCTTAGAAGCAACTAGCGAGGTGAAAGATGGAACTCTCTATCACAACGGACTATGCCAAGGACACGGGGAATCCCGAGCCCTACCTTCGACGCATCGCCGAGGCAGGTTTCAGCCACATTCATTGGTGCCATCATTGGAACACCGACTTTCTCTACTCCAGGTACGAAATAGAGCAGATCCAACACTGGCTTCAGGAATTTCATCTCCAGCTTTTGGATCTGCATGGGTCCAGCGGGGTAGAGAAAAACTGGGCCTCCTCCCGTGAGTATGAACGCCTCTCCGGAGTGGAGCTAGTGCAAAACCGCATCGCTATGGCGGCCCACCTGGGGAGTGGAGTCGTCATCATGCACGTTTGGGAATACTCGGAGCCCATTAAAAGGTCGCTAGATGAGCTTGAACCTTTTGCCCGGGCCCACGGGGTACGCATCGCCCTCGAGAACTTGGGCTTCCCTGAAAGCTTTGAGATTATCGCCCAGATTCTCGCAGACTATTCTCCTGACTATCTGGGCCTTTGCTATGACGCAGGGCACGGGAACCTATCAGGCTGCGACGGGCTCACCTGGCTCGAGAAGCTGAAGGACCGCCTGATCTCTGTGCACCTCCATGACAATGATGGACAGAGTGATCAACACAAACCCCTCTTTTCAGGGACCATCGACTGGGAGCGTCTGGCCGACATTATGGCCAGGTCCTCTTATGAAAAATGCGTCAGCATGGAGCTCTCTATACGCAACGTGGAGAACAAAGACGAGCCCACTTTTCTACAAAGAGCCTACCAAGAGGGAGTACGCCTCACCGAGATGATAAGAGCTCATCGCAAGGGCTAGCCCAGCACTGCTCGAGGAAAAGGGAATCTGTTGGCTTTTTGCCCTTGGAACCGTCCAGGGCAATTGTTGCTCCATCTCTCCTGTGCTATAATTCTCTAGCTTGGGAAAAGGTCTTCTTCCAGGAGGTTTCTTGAGCGCAACGGAACGTCTTTTCTGGCAGGATCCCTACCAGCGTCACTTTCGCGCCTGGGTGATGGAAACGCTAACCTTCAAGGGGCAGCCAGCCGCCGTGCTAGATAGAACCTGTTTCTACCCCACATCAGGGGGGCAGCCCCACGACCTGGGCACACTAGGGGGCATCCCCGTCGTGGAAGTACTAGAAGAGGAGGGGGGCAAAATCATCCACCTTCTCGAACGCCCCCTGATGTTGGGTCCAGTGGAAGGAGAGATCGACTGGTCTCGGCGCTTTGACCACATGCAACAGCATACAGGGCAACATATCCTTTCCCAGGCCTTTGAACGCGAGCTGAACGCGGCAACAACTTCTTTTCACCTGGGCAGCGAAGTGGTGACGATAGACGTAGCCATCCCTACACTCTCCCCCAAAGAGGCAGCACGGGTGGAGGCGCTGGCCAATAGGATCGTCATTGAAGACCGCCCTGTACACGCTAAGGAATACGATGAGGAGGAAGCCTCCTCTTTGCCTCTGCGCAAGGCCCCTGTGGTACATGGGCGGATCCGCATCGTCGAGGTGGAGGGCTTTGATTTGAGCGCCTGTGGCGGCACCCACGTGCGCCGTACAGGGGAGGTTGGCCCCATTCACATCCGGCGCTGGGAGCGCCGCCGCGGCCAGGTAAGGGTCGAGTTCCTTTGCGGGTGGCGAGCCCTGGAGGACTATGCCAAGAGAGATCGCCTCTTACAAGAGGCGGCAAACCAGCTCAGTGTGGGCACAGAGGAACTTTCCGAAGCCATTCAACGGCTGCAAAAGGCGGAACAACTCGCCAGACGCACGGCCGAAAGCCTGCGCAAGCGTCTGCTCGACTATGAACTGCCCCAACTCCTGGCCGAAGCCGAGCCCCTCGGAGAGATGCGCGTACTTTGCCGCCTTCTAGAGGGCTATGATGCCGGGAACATGCGCTACATTGCCCAGAACCTTACGCAAACCCCTGGCATAGTCGCTCTGCTGGCAGTCACCGAACCCTCCCCTCAGCTCTGCTTTGCCCGCTCAGAGAACCTGCCCTTGGACATGAGCCAGCTTTTGCGCCAGGTCGTTGCCCCTTATGGAGGGCGTGGAGGGGGGCGCCCCCATGTCGCCCAAGGGGGTGGCGTAGCCCCCGAGGACCTTGAAGAGATCCTCCAAAAGGCCAAGGAACTGCTAAGATAGCTAGCATCGGGAGGTAGAGGTGCTGAAAGAGCTTGCAGACGGCGTCTACATAGAAGATAGTTTCGAGGGAGGAAACGTTGGGCTAATCCTCACCGGCCGTGGAGCCATTCTGGTGGATACCCCAATGCTCCCTCCTCAGGCACGCCAATGGCAGGCCACGCTCGAGCGCATGGGGGCAGAAAAGGTCTATGGCATTGTGAATACGGATTATCACCCCGAGCACTTTTTAGGGAACCACTTTTTCATGCCCACTCGGGTTTTTGGACATGAGCTTGCCCTCAAGCCCTTGAGCAAATACAAAAACCTCCTAGAACAGCTGGCCAACCTCTACCGCGAGAAGGATCCTCTCCTCGCAGAAGAGCTTGCTCAGGTTGCTATCCATCCTCCCGAGATCTATGTAGAGGACAGGCTTACTCTTTACCTCGGGCGCAAAGTGGAGGTTCTCTATCTAGAGGGGCATACCCCCGCTTCTTTGGGAGTTTACTTGCCCAAGGAGCGCATCCTTTTTGCGGGAGATAACATCACCAACAACGAGCATCCCTCCATGTACCAAGCCAATTCTGAGGCCTGGCTGAGAACTCTTAAACGCATCGAGGAAATGGACGTCGACATCATCGTGCCCGGAGTAGGCAAACCCTGCAGCAAAGACGTCATCTCTCCTCTCTATGACTATATCGCCGAGATGCGCCGGCGGGTGAACGAGATGTTCGAAGCCGGCGCCAGCCGACGCGAGTGCGTAGAAAAGGTGGGGATGCTCGATTGGTTCCCTATCCCCGAGGGCCAGAGCTCGCTAGTAAAGAGACGCCGCCGCGAAAATGTGGAGCGCGTCTATACCGAAATCCGCCTCGCCCACCGCAAACGCTAGCCTCCCTGAAGGGCCAACAGAG
>JAGGYI010000059.1 GCA_021162655.1 Anaerolineae bacterium | reverse complement strand
TGAGCGGGTTAAGGATAGCATACTCTCCCCGTCCAGGCAAGCCTGAGCTTGGGCGGGGCTTTGCTTTTTGGCCGGCAAACCTTGACAACCTTACGCTGCAAAAGCCCCAACCACTACAGGTAGTGGTGCGAGGTGCGAAGACCCCTACAGATTGTATTATGAGCCGTGCGCGACTCGAACGCGCGACAACCTGCTTAAAAGGCAGGGGCTCTACCGACTGAGCTAACGGCTCTCAACATAGCCATTATAGCAGAGGCATCAATGCTCGTCAAAATCTGCCTATCTTAAACGCTCTCTTGGAGGATGGCTTGCAAGCCTTCTTCATCCGCCGCAAAAGCACGCACCCAAGCGATGGTATTGTGCAGATCTCTTTCCGTGCGCACCCACACGCGAATATAATTGTCTGTCAACCCCTGCCAAGTGTTTTCGCCAGCAAGGTTCTCAAAAAGGACCTGAAGCTCTTGCCCTATGAAGCGCTGATGAAAGTCACGAGCTAGCCTGCGGGCCAAAGCAAGCATGCGAGCACTGCGCTCCTGGATGACGGATGGAGGTACTTGGTCCTTCATCCGCGCCGCAGCGGTGCCTGCCCGACGCGAATAGCGAAAGACATGCACTCGCGAGAAGGCCATCTCCTGAACAAAGCGCAAGCTCTGAGAGAACTCTTCCTCCGTCTCCCCAGGGAAACCCACGATCACATCAGTAGTGAGGCCCACCCCTGGGATGTGGCGATGTACCTCCTCGACGAGGGCAGCATACTGGGCCGTACTGTACTTGCGCCCCATCCGCCGGAGAACCGTATCAGAACCACTCTGCAAGGGCAAATGCAGATGCCGACAAAGGCGCGAATCCTCCCAGAGGGCCAGCATTCCCGGATCCAAATCCCAAGGTTCAATGGAGGAAAGGCGCAGCCGAGGAACAGAGGTCTGCTTCAGGATCGTCCGCACTAGGCGCTCCAAGGACCAACCCTCTTCAAGGGGGACTCTGCCGTGGGAGCTTTTGTCTCGTCCATAGGCCCCAATGTTGACGCCCGTAGGAACGATTTCCTGATAGCCCTCGGCGACCCTCTCTTTTATTTCGGCTACCACCTCCTCCGGCCTCCGGCTCCGCGAAGGTCCCCGAGCGATGGTAACGATGCAATAGGTACAACGATTGTCGCAGCCGTCTTGAATCTTTACAAAGGCCCGAGTGCGCCCTCGCACAACGGGATGAGAACCCTGGTGCGGCAGGGGAACGTCCTCCCCTCCCTCAAAAGCAAGCAACTTCTCCACAACCTTTTCTTTGTCAAGATTCCCCAAGACGAGATCAGCTCCCAGATCCTTCACCTCCTGGGGAGAGACCTCGGCATAACACCCTACGACAGCCAGACGCAAACGGGAGTTACACCGCCGCAGGTGTCGAATCAACCGTCGAGACTTGCGCGCAGCGATGTGCGTCACAGTGCAGGTATTGACGATCGCCCAGTCGGCCTCCTCGGGAGCAGACACAACCTGGTGGCCCCGAGCCAC
Source organism: Anaerolineae bacterium (assembly GCA_021162655.1). Taxonomy (GTDB): domain Bacteria; phylum Chloroflexota; class Anaerolineae; order UBA1429; family UBA1429; genus JAGGYI01. Next base: position 2,445 of record JAGGYI010000059.1, on the reverse strand, counting down.
CAACTCCCGAGCAAAGGTCTCGATCTCGGCCCAGTTCAATTTACATCCCAACGAGGCAAGATAGACCTTCATAGCATTTCAATGATACCATCCTTCTTCGATCGAGAGAAACCTGGCAAAGCGTAACGAAATCGGCCTTTTTACGTCATAACTTGGGTAGGTCTATGAATCTACCTGGAGATTTTACACCTTTCCTTTTGAGGTTATAATTTATCCAAGCGTTGCTACATTGCCTTGCGCCTCAAGAGGAGAAGTGGTCTTTTGGCTTCCAAAGAAGAACTTAAAAAACTAGCGGCCTACCGAGCTGTTGATTTTGTCCAGAACGGGATGGTCATAGGATTGGGCAGCGGCTCCACAGCGCGCTTTGCCACCCTACGTATCGGCGAAAAGCTCCGCCAAGGTGAGCTCCACAACATCCTGGCCATACCCACCTCGGAGGAGACCGCTCATCTCGCTAGGGAGCAGGGCATCCCTTTGACTTCTTTGGAAGAGCAAGCAGAGATCGATCTCACCATCGATGGAGCCGACGAGGTGGATCCCCACCTCAAAGTCATCAAGGGGTTGGGAGGGTTCCTGTTGCGTGAAAAGATCGTCGCAGCAGCCAGCAAACAGGAGATCATCGTTGTGGACGAGAGCAAGCTGGTCCCCCGCTTGGGCAGCAAAGCACCCGTACCCGTCGAGGTCGTTCCCTTTGGCTGGAAGCAAACCTGGCGAGCCCTCATCGCCCACGGAGCTAGTCCCCAGCTCCGAATGTCTGGGCAAGCCCCCTTTATCACCGACGAGGGAAACTATATCGTCGACTGCTTCTTTCGGGAGATCAGAGACCCTCAGGAACTCTCTCTAACGCTGAACGCCATCCCTGGGGTCGTTGAAAATGGGCTCTTTCTTGGCCTAGTAGATACGGTAGTTGTCGCTTCATCTACTGGGGTGCGCATCTTGGAGAGGTAACACGTGACGGGAGAACGCGTCCTCATCGTTGATGATGAAGAAGGTATCCGGCGCTTGCTCGTTTCTCTCTGCCGCCGCGAGGGATACGAAACCCTTGTAGCTGCCGATGGGGCGGGCGCCTTTGCCCTTTTGGAAAAGACCCCCATCGATGTAAGCATCATCGACCTTTTCCTGCCCGATGTACACGGGCTTGAAGTGCTTCGCCGCATCAAAGAGCGCTATCCGACCAGCGAAGTGATCATCCTCACCGGCCACGCGGATTTCGAAACAGCCGTCGAGGCGATGCGCCTCGGTGCTTACGACTATTTGCAAAAGCCCATCCCCGATCTACAACTCATCCCCCTGACCATCTCTCGCGCCCTAGAAAGGCAAAACCTCCTTCGACGCAACGAGCGGCTCGTCCAAGAGCTCCAAGAGACGAACCTAGAGCTGGAAAGGCGCCGAAGGCAGCAGCTGGAGTATATTCACGATATCGGCCAAGCACTAACCGGGGCCCTTAATTCCTTCGATGTAGCCCAGGTGCTGGCCCGGGCGATTCTGGGTTCCATTACCTGCGATGGGGTGGGCGTCCTCCTCCTCTCCCTCAACGGGGCGCAACGGGGGCTCGCCCTCGTCGGTGCCCCTAAAATGCTCTCTGCCAGTGCCAAAGAAAGCCTCGTTCAGGCGATGATAGACTATGTACCTGAGCCTTCACGCCCCGACGCCACCGAGATCCAGGTTCATGTGCTGGACCCAGGCTCACAGGAGGTGGACGACGCCCCTTGGCGCAGGTTCGAGTTCGCTCCATTGGCCATGAGGGGGAGCATCTCCGGTGTAGCCGCGCTGGCCAGCCACAGCGAGGAGCCCTTTGCTCAGGATGAGCGAGACATCTTTGCCATTCTCGCCTCCCAAGGAAGCATCGCCCTGGAAAACGCCTATCTCTTTGCGCGAATGCGTGAGCTGGCCACCAAGGATGGCCTCACCGGCCTTTACAACCACGCTCACTTTTTCGAACTCTTTGAGGCAGAGATCAACCGGGCAGAGCGCTATGCCCACGAACTAGCGATCATCATGCTGGATATCGATGGAGAGCGGGGGCTCAAATTCGTCAATGATACCTATGGTCACCAGGCCGGGGATGAGCTCCTCCGCCAACTTGCCACACTCCTTCGGCGCAGCGTGCGCAAAGAGGATATCGTTGCCCGCTACGGAGGCGATGAGTTCATCATCCTCGCCCCCCAGACGGGCAAGCAGCAGGCCCTGGCCCTGGCGGAACGCATCCGCCAAGTGATCAGCGAGACCCCCTTTGCCGTCTCAGATGACCACGTCTACATCACCGTAAGCGGTGGGGTAGCCGTCTACCACCCAGGTGCAGGTGAGACGGCTAGCAGCGTGGTGAGCCTGGCAGACCGTGGCCTCTACCTCGCCAAGCGCAAAGGGGGCAACAGCGTCTGCACGGCCGATTAGGCCTCCAGCTTCTTCACCCTGTTTGACAACCCCCCTTGTCTCCGTATTATC
>JAGGYI010000224.1 GCA_021162655.1 Anaerolineae bacterium | reverse complement strand
GGAGGAGAAAATCGACGATACTATAAGCCTCCCCATAAAAAAGATCCACCTGGCTGGCCTGGCCGCTATAGCTGCTCATTGAGCGGATGGAGAGCAGGCTATCCTCTTGGATAGCCCTTTCCAAAGCGTGCGCATTCTCGGGGGGCAGCTTGCCCTCGGCGTACATCGCCAACCCCTCGTCTAGCCAGCGGGGAAGGTCAGAATAGGGATTCTCTGTGGCCATACCCACGACGATGTGGCACAGCTCGTGAGCAAGGATCTGGTCGACGTCGCTGCGGCTCCCAAGAAGGAGGAGCGTATTTTTGGCCACGACCACGCCCAGCGTCAGGACGCGTTCATCATAGCCCTCGCTGCGTGGGGAGAGGGCGGGAAGCATGTCTTGCCGGCTGTTGTAGACATAGATGCGCACCCTCTCTTTGACGGCCACTCCGATCTCTTCCTCCAGCCGGGTGAGGACCTCCTCTGCCTTGCTCAAGAGCTCCTGGGCGCGCTTTTCCTTTTCCCCATACCAATATAGATCCACCCGCTTGCCTTGGAGGAGCCGCCAATCGTGGTTGTTATCTGTGTATTCAAAGGTCTTGGTGGGGGTCTTGAGGGTGTGGCCGTCTTGCGTGTGGAGCTCCCACCAGACGCGGAAGCGGATCCCTGGAGGGTATTGCCCCCGTTGGAGCTCTTCCGTATAGCTGACGCGCACGTGGGTGCCCGGAGAGAACTTGGGATAGATGCGGCGGACAAGCCGTTCCCCCACCTGACCGTAGAAAAGGATCACCTCCGTGATGGGGCTTACGCTTTTGGCTTCTAGAGAAAAGGAGAGCGCTTGTGAAAAGGTGTAGCTTTGCTTCTGGTCCAGGATTTGGATGGGAGCTTCTGCCCGGGCAGGGTACGGCACCACCCAGGCAAGAAGCAAGAGGGCAAGACAGATGAACCCAGCGAAAAAAGCCCGCCGATGGCGGTGCTCAGGGTTCCAATTTGGCCAATTCTTCCTCTGATACGTCAACGTATTTATCCCCTTCTTCGATGAGCATCTGGGGGATCCCATCTTTGATCGGATACTTGCGCCGACACTCTGGGTTCTGGCAAACGAGCCACCTATCTGCTACGAGCTTGACCTTGGATTTGCATGCTGGGCAGGCAAGGATGGCCAACAGCTCTTCACTTAGCATAAAGATCCTCCACTTTTGCGCAGTGCATTTTGCTTTCAAAGATAAAGTATATCACAAATGGGGGCCTTGCTCAACCTCATCATTTGCGTAAACCTTGGACTCATGATATACTCTCAAGCCGGGCGCAAGCCCGAGGTTTTTATATTTTATCAAACACGTCCCTTGACGTAGGCGCCGTGCCAGTGGTGTGCTGGTTCGCCGATGGGTGAGAGGGGCGGGTGTAAGAAAACGGAGGTGGAGACTGTGCCTATCGTTACGATGAAGCAGCTACTGGAAGCAGGGGTTCACTTTGGGCATCGCAGCCGGCGTTGGAACCCCAAGATGCGCTCCTATATCTTTACCGAGCGCAATGGGATCCACATCATCGACCTGCAGCAAACGATTCGTGGCCTGCAGCGGGCTTATGATTTCGCCCGCGATGTGGCCGCAGAGGGTGGTACCATCGTCTTTGTAGGCACCAAGCGGCAGGCTCAGGAGAACGTCACCGCGCAGGCGATCCGTTGTGGGATGCCCTACGTCACCAGCCGCTGGCTGGGGGGTACGTTGACGAACTTTCGCACCATTCGCTCGCGAATCGACTATATGATCGAGCTGGAAGAGCAGCGCGAGCGGGGGGAGTTCGATCTGTTGCCCAAAAAGGAGGCGATGCGCAAGCTCCGCGAGTTGGCTAAGCTTCAGCGGCGTCTAGGGGGGTTGCGCAACCTCTATCAGCTTCCTGATGCGCTCTTTATCACCGATGTGAACACAGAAGAGATCGCCGTCAAAGAGGCGAATCGTTTGGGTATTCCCATCATTGCCATTGTGGATACCAACTGCGATCCGGATCCTATCGATTATGTGATCCCGGGCAACGATGATGCTATTCGGGCGATCCTCTTGATCACCAGCAAGATCGCCGATGCAGTCATTGAAGGCCAGCAGATGCGCGGGGTGATTATGGAAGAGGAAGGCGAGGAGGCCGAGCTGGTGGCTGCTCCTTTGGTAGAAGTGCCGGAGGAGCCGCTAGCAGAGGCGGAAGGCTCGGTGCCACCTGCGGAAGCAGAGGCTCCGGCTGAGGAGCCCGTTCTAGAGGCAACCGGTGAGGAAGACCTCATCATCATCGATGATGAGGAGGAAGAAGAGGAGCCTCTGATTGAGCCGGAGGAGACCGAGGGAACGGCCTCGTAGAGCGTGAGGAATGCGAATGAGCCGGGTATCGCCCGGCTCTCTATATAAAATGGGAGTGAGTTCCATGGCCATCACGACAGAGATGATCAAAGAGTTGCGGCAATTGACGGGAGCAGGAGTACTGGATTGCAAAAAGGCCCTCGAGGAAGCGGGGGGCGATATGGAAAAGGCGGCCGAGATCCTCAGGGAAAAGGGTTTGGCGGCCGCTGCGAAAAAAGCGAACCGAGTCGCCGCTGATGGGCGGGTTGAGGCATATGTGCATACAGGGAATAAACTGGGTGCTTTGATAGAGGTGAGCTGCGAGACGGATTTTGTCGCGCGCACCGAAGAGTTTCGCACCCTCTGCCATGACTTGGCCATGCAGGTGGCGGCGGCAAATCCGCGTTGGGTCTCGCGGGAGGACATCCCCCCCGAGGTGATAGAGGCGGAAAAAGAGGCCTACCGTAAGCAGCTTGCCGACCAGAACAAGCCCGAGCACATCATCGAGCGGATCATCGAGGGCAAGCTGGCCAAGTTCTATCAGGAGAACTGTTTGCTTGAGCAGCCCTTTATTAAGGATGAGGAAAAGACCATTCAAGAGCTTGTCACCGAGGCGATCGCTCGCTTGGGCGAGAACATTGTCATCAGGCGCTTTGCTCGCTTTCAAATAGAATAAGAGAGCGCCCCTGGCCAGTAGGGCAGAGCACTGAGAAGAGGAGAGGCCGATGGCGGTTGCCAAGTATCGCCGGGTGTTGCTAAAGTTGAGTGGGGATTTCATGGCGGGTGAGTCTGGCTTTGGCGTGGATCCTGCCACGGTTGACCAAGTAGCCAAGCAGATCTGTGCCGCGCTCGAATATGATGTGCAGATGGCTATCGTCATCGGTGCAGGGAACATCTGGCGGGGGAGCAATGCCCTTGCTAGGGGGATGGAGCGAGCGACGGCGGACTATATGGGGATGTTGGCGACGGTCATCAATGCGATGGCCCTGCAGGATTCGCTAGAGCGGATGGGCGTCATCACTCGCGTGCAGACGGCCATCGAGATGCGGGCCGTGGCTGAGCCCTATATTCGTCGGAGGGCCATCCGTCATCTGGAAAAAGGGCGGGTGGTGATCTTTGGCGCCGGGACGGGCAACCCCTACTTTACCACCGATACGGCCGCTGCCCTGCGGGCGATGGAGATTGGGGCAGATATCTTGCTCAAGGCGACCAAGGTGGACGGCGTCTATGACAAAGATCCGCTCAAGAACCCGGATGCCAAGCGCTTTACCCATCTGTCTTATATCGAGGCGCTCAACTTGGGTGTCAAAGTGATGGATAGTACGGCGCTGTCTCTGTGTATGGACAATGGCTTGCCTTTGATGGTTTTCAAGCTGAGCCCACCAGATAGCTTGGTAAAGGCTATCCTTGGTGAGCCCATCGGTACCCTGGTCACTCGCGAGGGGAAGAGCGCTGAGACAACCCCTTAGCTGTGCTGCACAAGCCTTCGAGATGATGGCTTGGAGGGAGGTGGGTTCCATGTTAGATGAGCTATTCTTGGAGATCGAGGAGAGGATGGAAGGGGCGATCTCTGCCCTTCGCGCCGATCTGGTGAGCATTCGTACAGGGCGGGCTTCGCCGGCCCTGCTGGAAAAGATTCGGGTGGAGGCCTATGGCAGCCTTATGCCCCTCAACCAGGTGGCGACGATCGCTGTGCCGGAACCTCGACTGCTGACCATACGTCCATGGGATGTAAGCATTATCGGGGCCATCGAGCGGGCGATCCTCAAGTCGGACCTGGGCCTCACCCCCAATAACGATGGCAAGATCATCCGCTTGGCGATCCCTCCATTGACGGATGAACGGAGGCGAGAGCTGGCCAAGCTGGTGAGCCGACGGGTAGAGGAAGCTCGCGTGGCGATCCGCAACGTCCGTCGCGATGGCCTCAAGGAGTTGGGAGAGCTGCAAAAGAACAAAGAGATCTCGGAGGATGATTTCTACAAGGCCAAAGAGGATCTCCAAAAGCTGACGGACGAGTACATCAAAAAGGCTGACGAGCTGGGCGAGCAAAAGCAAGCTGAGATTATGGAAGTCTGATGGCAAGGACAAGTTCCTTTGCCCCTTTGGAGCAGGGGGAGCTGAAGGTTGTGCCCACCCATGTGGCCATCATCATGGATGGCAATGGGCGTTGGGCGCGGGCGCGGGGGGTGCCGCGGGTAGCTGGACACCGCGCGGGAGCGAGGAACCTGCGCCGCGTTCTCCGTGATGTCATCGAGCTGGGGATCAAGGTCCTCACGGTCTATGCCTTTTCTACGGAGAACTGGCGCCGGCCGGAGCGTGAGGTGCGTGCCCTGCTGAGCCTTTTCGGTCGGATGATCGATAACGAGCTCGACGAGCTCAAGCGCAACGGGGTGCGCATCCGCCATGTTGGGCGTACGGAGCGCCTTTCTCCGCAGCTGGTGAAAAAGATCCGCTACGCCGAGCAGGTGACCCAAGAGAACGATCGGCTGATTCTGAACGTCGCCTTTAATTATGGCGGCCGGGCTGAGCTCGTCGATGCTGTGCGGCGCATCGTTGCGGAGGGGCTGGCGCCGGAGCAGATCGACGAACAGACTATTGCCGAGCATCTCTATACTGCCGGAATGCCCGATCCTGACCTGATTATCCGCACGGGTGGCGAGATGCGTCTGAGCAACTTTCTCCTCTGGCAGGGGGCTTATGCCGAGTTCTATGTGACGCCCACCTTTTGGCCCGATTTCGATCGCGAGGAGCTCCTCAAAGCCCTCTTGGACTATCAAAATCGCCAGCGTCGCTTCGGGGGGTTACCCTCCCAGCAGGGATGACGGGGATTGCAGGGCGATTCCTCTCTTCTTTGCCCCTCTAGGAGGTCATCGTCGATGCTTATCAAACGCGTCTTGAGCGCTATTGTATTGATCCCCTTGGTGGGGGCTGCTGTCTATTTCGGCGGGATCGCCCTTTTCCTTTTGGTGCTAGTGGCCGCTTTGGGCGCGGGCTATGAATATCTGGCCATGATGCGCCGCAAGGGGCAAGCTCCTTCCTATGTGTTGGGGCTCCTTTTCGTCGGGCTTTTTGTGGTAGACGCCCAGTGGCCCCAGTTTCGCTTGCTTCCCCTGGGGCTCGTTTTTATCCCTCTGTTGGCCCTGACGGCCGAAGTGTTCCATGGGAATGCCCCCGGCTCCCTTTTCAATTGGGCGTTGCTCGTCAGTGGAGGAGTATATATTGGATTTCCTCTTAGTCACTTTGTGCGGTTGCGCCTGTTGGAGCACGGCCTTTATTGGGTGGTCATTGCCCTTTTGGGCACCTGGGTGTGTGATACGGCAGCCTACTTTGTGGGTTGTAGCATAGGAAGGCACAAGTTCTTTCCCAAGATCAGCCCCAAGAAAACCTGGGAAGGGGCCATTGCTGGGCTTGTCTTTGGTGTGCTGGCGGTGGCTCTTCTGAGCAGGTTCCTGCTGGGGCTATGGCTCGGCTGGGGGACGCTCCTGGGCCTTTTGCTAGTTCTTGGGGCAACCTTTGGTGACCTGGCCGAGTCGGTCATCAAACGCCAGGTGGGAGTCAAGGATTCAAGCAACCTGATCCCAGGGCATGGTGGCCTGTTGGATCGGGTGGATAGCCTCCTTTTTGTTGTGCCTATCGTCTATTATTTTGCGGTTGCCCTCGGAGGGTAAAGCCGGGCCTTGAAAGGCTAGAGTGCGAACTGAGATGAGTGCGGAGACGATTACAGCGATTCTGGACTTTGGGAACCTCATATTAGCCTCTGTTAACGTCATCATTGGTTTCTCTCTTTTTCTCTACACCCTTACCCACAACTTTCGCAGTTCGGTGGCTCGGGCCTTTTGTGCCCTGATGGCCTTTGTGACGGCGGTCTATATCGTCGATGTGAGCATCACCGAAGTGAGCACAGCGGAGGCCGCGCGCTTTTGGTTACGCCTGCAATGGGTGGGCATCGCTTTCGTGCCGGCTGCCTACTTTCACTTTTCCGATGCGCTTTTGCGGGCCACTGGGGCGGCCTCTCGTTGGCGGCGTGTGGGGGTGGTCCTCAGCTATGTGCTGGGGTTGGTCTTTTTTGTCCTGGCTGTCTCAACGGAGTTGATCGTCGACGGAGTGGCTCGCAAGGAGCACTTCTACCACTTGGTGGCGGGGCCCTTTTTCTGGGTGTTTGTTCTTTACTATGCCATCGCAACGCTCAGCGGCTGGGCGAACATCAGTCGGGCGCGTGGGCGTTGCCTCACCTCCACCTCGCGAAGGCGAATGTCTTACCTGATGTTGGCCTTTGCCGCCCCCAGCGCTGGAGTGTTCCCCTACCTGCTCATCCCTACCACGGCCCGAGAGTTCTCGGCCAACTTTATCTCCTTGCTGACCCTTGTGGGGAACTTGGGCATCGCCTTGATGACCATCGTCATCGGCTATATTGTGGCCTATCAAGGGGTGCTCTTGCCCGACCGCGTCATCAAGCATAACCTGCTGCACTTTTTGCTGCGTGGACCGCTGGTGAGCATCCTTGTGATCGTCATTATGCTAGCGATCCCGCGGGTGGAACAGATCTGGGGCCTGCCCAGGGATACGGTGCTCATCGTCACGGTGGCGGGGAGCGTTGTCCTCCTCCAGCTTTTGGTGAATGTGGCCAAGCCAACCATCGATCGGCTCATCTACCGTCGCGACCGCGAAGAGATCACCTGGATCCAATCTCTGGACCAACGGCTGCTCACTACGACGGACCTGGAGCAGTTGCTGGAGAATACCCTCATCTCTCTTTGTGATCTCTTGCGGGCGCCGTCGGGCTTTATCGTGACGATGCAGGGTTCCCAGCTCTCTCTGCGGGTTTTCTGCGGCCCCAAAGAGGCGGCCAGCGAGTTCCTTGCCCGGACCCATCTTCCCTCCTTACTCGATCGCTTGGAGCAGAGCCGCCAGGATGAGTTCATCTCGGCAAAGGATTTTATATCCGCCGATGGCTATTGGCTTCTGCCTCTGCGGGGGCGTGCCGATAAGGCCATCTTGGGGATCCTTGGCATTCGGGCGGTGGATACTCTCCCTCAGCTCAGCGATGAGGACCTGGAAACAATGTATGGGCTGGTGCGCCATGCTGAGCTGGCCTTGGAGGATATGCGCTTGCAACAACAGGTATTTGCCATCCTGCAGGGCTTGGGGAACGAGCTAGAACGCATTCAGCTTTGGCGTTCGAGCCCCCTCTATGCGGGGGAGCATGTGCTCCAACACTTGGATGTGAACCCCATTCACCTTCCGGGTTTCGTGCAGATCGTGCGGGATGCGCTCAGTCAGTTCTGGGGCGGGCCCAAACTCAGCCGAAGCCCCCTCTTGCGCATGAATATCGTGCGGGAGCGCCTACCAGAGAACGATGATGTCCCCGTCAAGGCACTGCGCTCCGTATTGCGTGAGGCCATCGAGCGGCTCAGGCCAGAGGGGGAGCGGAGCATGACCTCGCACGAGTGGGTGATGTATAACATCCTTGACCTCAAGTTCATCCAGGGGGAAAAGATTCGCGATATTGCCAAGCGCCTGGCGATGAGCGAATCTGACTTTTACCGGAAGCAACGGGTGGCCATCGAGCAGGTGGCCGAGACGCTCATCCAGATGGAGCGTGCGCACCTCGAGCGCTCAGCTCGCAGTGAAGCCAAGGACGACGAGGCTTAGCTTTTTCTCCTCCTAGATATCATCTCCTGGTTTGTTGCCCCGCTTTTTCCTTCCCTTTTGGGCAAAAGGCATAGATGCGCACAGGCCCTGAGCTATAGAGGATAGAGTAATAGGGGCTCGGGTCCAGTTCTTTGGGCAGGAGCCGCCCCCCTTTGCTCCCCACAAAGACATGGCTGATGCCCCACTGGCTGAGGAGCTCTCGTAGTTGGGGGTCGTCGAGAGAGGAAGCCTGTTCCACAGCCTGGGCCAGTGTGTTGATGCGCTGGCGGTAGGAGGGAGGGCCCTGCTGATAGAGGATGCAGGGTAGGGTCACCTGTCTTTTAGCCAGCAAAGGGAGCCACCATCCTCCGTCGGTGCCGGTGTGGATTGCCCCTTGCCAGGGGCGGGTGTTGATGAGAAAGAGGGCGTCCGCAGGGGTGTGCTCCTTGGTCCAGGCGATGGCTTTGATGTCCTCGGGCGTGGCGAGGATAGTCAGAGGGTTGATGATATCCACCATGCGCCAGCTTCCCCAGCCAGTGATGGCCAGGGTGCTACAGAGGAAGAGGCTTGGCCAGAGGGGGGAGAGCGTCCTCCAAGGGGGCCATCTTTTTAATAGCCGGCCCAGCGATTGCAAGCGATCGCTGGCCAGCCAGCCGCCGAGGACTGCCAAAGGCAACCACAGGGCAATGGCGACGGAGGGGTTGGTGATAAGCCAGATGTCGGCCAGGCCCAGTAGATGGAGGTTGGCAAGCAACAGCCAGAGCCCCACCCAGAGGGGGATGAGCAAGAGCGCCCAGCGGCGCCGAAGGAGAGCCCAGCCCATCCCCAGGCCCGCTCCCCAGAGAAAATACTTGCCCCAGCCCGTCTGGAGGAGCCCTAGAGGGAAGGCGTTATCGAGTTCCTGGGGAGCTGCCCATCCTCCATAGATCTGTTGGAGGCGCGCGGTAGCCCGCAAGATGCGTGTTGCCCAGGGGAAGAGGAGGAGCGTGCTGCCCAGGGCCAGGACGGTAAGCGTGCCAAGGCCACGGAGGGCCTGCCTGCCTTTGGAACGGGCTGCCTGCCAGAGGAGGAGGCAGGGGATAAAGAGGATGAGAAAGATAAAGACCCGATAGTGGGTGAAGGCAAGCCCTGAGAGGGCGAGCATGGCTGCAGGCCATCGGCGAGGATGGTTGGTGGCTCTGGCGAGGAGAATGCAGACTGTAGGCAAGAGGATGAGGCCGGCGAGCTGAGTGTAGCGCCCCCAGCTGGCATAGTAGGCGGGCAGGTAGGAGACGACGCTCACTCCCAAGGCGGCACCCACCCCTGCCCAGCGCTGGCCCGTCCACCAGCTGGCGAGGGCGTAGGCTGCCAATGGGGCAAGGGCATTCAACACCTGCCCTAGGAGAAGGACAGCCCGAGGGGCAGAGAGACCACCAAGCCAGCAGAGCAAGGCAGCATTGACATGAAAGCCCATGTGATAGTGGAGATTCTCTGCCGCAAAATAGGGTTCCCCTGAGGAGGGGAGGCGGCCCTGGTCTAGAAGGAGCTGGGTGAGGGTGGTGTGGTGTACCGAGTCCACCCAGGCGGGGACGACGAGCTCCCGCACCTGGAGGAGGCGAGCCCCCAAAGTGAGCAGAAGGATGCCCAAGAGTGCCAGGGAAGGCCAGGGTTGGGCAGCTTGCCAGAGAGGCCCCTTTCTCCTGTGCCAGCGGTATCCTCCTCCTATGGCCAGGAGCCCCAGGATGCTCCAGGCCCAAGGGGGGCTAAAGCGTCCCCCTAGAAAGGAGATCCAAAGGAGCAAAAGGGCCCAAAAGCTCATGCTGAGCCCAAGGCCCAAGGCCAGTTTGGAGGGAGCATCTAGCCCGCTGAAAGCTTGGAACAAGCTCCCCAGTACAAGCCCGGGAAGGAAGAGGCAAAGGATGAGAACCCCCAGCCCTGGGGCCCAGGAGAAAAGGAGCCTACCCGCTTCGGCCAGGGCTTGGCGCAGGGTGTAGCTATAGTAGGTGGTAAAGTAAAGATCCCCATGGGCGGGCTGCCCGTTGAGCCGGAGCTCCCCAGGGGCATAGGCCTCGTTTGTGGTGTGCCAGAAGCCGATTCCATAATCCCCGTCGCTCGCGAGGGTAAAGCGGTAATGGGCTTGGGCCGAGTCCTCCAGGGGTGGGAAGGTGAAGCGAAGCTTCTGGTTGTGTTTGAGACCCGCTGCCGGGAGGGCGATGGTGATGGGGGGGCTGGGCTTGTCCAGGCGCTCTAGGGTGAGGGAGAGCTTTGCTGATGGTGGAGCCTGCACGGGAGGGTTGTAGACAACGAGCAACACCTCGATGCCCTTGAGCCCGGCGTGCTGGCAGAGGAAGCTCTGAGAGATCGTTTGCCCCGGCCTTAGGGGGGCACTGGCCTTGTCTAGCCGCTCTTGGGATGCTCCCCGTTCCTCGTGGGCGGGGTTGAGCCAAAGCTGCCAAGCCAAGGCTGCGAGGAGGCAGAGAAAGGGAAGCAGGGGAAGCCAGGGGCGGTGCGTCTGGGCTTTCATTGGGCCTTTTGCTGGAGCTCATAGAGCTTGTTCAGGGCCTCCAGAGGAGACATGGACATCACATCGAGCTTGCGCAGCTCCTCCAGCACGGGATGGGGCTCTTGGAAGAGGGCCAGCTGCTGCACTTTGATGACGCGCCTGCCAGAGCCTGCAGGGACGCGCTGGGTGGCTTTTTCTAGGTCCTTGAGAATCTCCTCTGCCCGGTGAATGACGGGGGAGGGGAGCCCAGCCATCTGGGCGACGTGGATGCCATAGCTGCGGTCTGCCCCGCCGGGGACGATGTGGTGGGTAAAGATGACTTGGTCTCCTTGGCGGACGACGGCGACGTTATAGTTGCGCACATGGGGCAAAAAGCCGGCCAGCTCGGTGAGCTCATGATAGTGGGTGGCAAAGAGCGTTTTGGGGCGCAGGCGGGGATGGTTGTGGAGATACTCTACCACCGCCCAGGCGATAGAGATGCCGTCGTAGGTGCTCGTCCCTCGGCCGATCTCGTCAAGGATGAGGAGGCTCTTTTTCGTTGCGTGGTTGAGGATGTTGGCCAGCTCGACCATCTCGACCATGAAGGTGCTCTGGCCGGCGGTGATCTCGTCCTGGGCCCCCACGCGGGCAAAGATGCGGTCTACCAAGCCGATGTGGGCCGACTGGGCTGGCACAAAGGAGCCGATCTGGGCCATCAGGGTGATGAGTGCCACCTGACGGAGGTAGGTGGATTTGCCGCTCATGTTGGGGCCGGTGATGATGTGGATGGCCTCCTCAGGAGAGAGGGAGGTGTCGTTGGGCACAAAGGGCTCCTCGGTCAGCGTGCGCTCGACGACAGGGTGCCTCCCCTGGACGATCTCGATGCGGAGGTCGTCGCTCAGCTCGGGTCGCACATAGTTATAGTTTGCGGCCACTTCGGCAAGGGCAAGGTAAACGTCCAGATGGGCGATGGCCCTGGCTGTGCCCAGGAGACGCTCGGCGTAGGTGGCGAGCTGGGTCAGGAGCTCCTCAAAGAGCTGGCTCTCCAGTTCCTGGGTGCGTTCTGCGGCGTTGAGGATGAGGGCCTCCCGCTCTTTGAGCTCGGGCGTGATGAAACGCTCGGCATTCACCAGGGTTTGTTTGCGAATGTATTCCGCTGGGACTAGGTCGAGGTTTGCTTTCGTCACCTCGATATAGTAGCCAAAGACTTTGTTATAGCCCACTTTGAGGTTTTTGATCCCTGTTCTCTCCCTCTCGGCGCGCTCGAGGTTGGCCACCCAGCGTTTGGCTTCGGCGACGGATTCCTCGATGGCGTCCAGCTCGGCCGAGTACCCCGGCCGAATGATGCCCCCATTGGCCAAAGTGGCAGGGGGATCATCGACAATGGCACGGGCGATCAGTTCGCTTGCTTCTGGGCAGGGATCGAGTCCCTCCCCGTTGAGGGGGTAGACCTCCCGAGCCCCTTGAACGGACGATTGCTGAGCCAGCTCATTCACCTGGGTGCGGATCTCTTGGACGCGCTCCAGGGCGTGCTTCAGGCCGATGAGCTCCCTCGGGCCGGCGATCCCCTGTACGACCCGGTTCGTCAGGCGCTCCAGGTCTCCATAGTTGCGTAGGAGGTTGCGCAGGGTTGTGCGTTTGGCCAAGTCTTGGAAGCAGGCATCCACCGCGGTCAGGCGTTCTTCGAGGGCTGCGAGGTCTAGTAGGGGCTGGCTTATCCAGCGCCTGAGGAGGCGCCCTCCCATGGGGGTAAGCGTCTCATCGAGAACCCAGAGGAGCGATCCCTTGAAGCTGCGGTCGCGGATGGTTTCGGTGAGCTCCAAGTTGCGGCGTGTGGCGACGTCGAGGGTCATAAAAGAGTCCACCGAGTAGGTGGCGAGCCTGGTCAGCTGGCTGAGGGATTTTGGTTGATGCTGGCGGAGGTATTGCACGATGACTCCCGCCGCGCGGATGGCCAGGGGCAGGTGTTCACAGCCAAAGCCTGCTAGGGTAGTCACGCGGAAATGCTCCAGAAGGGCCTGCCGGCAGTTGCCCAATTCAAAGCGCCAATCCTCATAGAGGGTCAGGGGAACCTCGAGGGTGGCGAATTGGGGGTAGCGCCGAGCGGCCTCGGCGGCTTTGTCTTTGCCTTGGCCCAGAAAGCTCTCTCCTTGGTCACTGAGGATGACCTCCGCCGGGGCCAGCCGAACGAGCTCCCTCAGCGCTTCCATATCGGCCGGCTGTCCTTTGAGCTGGGTGGTGGCAAATTCGCCCGTGGTGATATCGACATAGGCGATCCCCGCTTGATCCTCCTCGAGGACAACGGCGGCCAGGTAGTTATTGCGCTTCTCGGCGAGGAGGACGGGCTCTACCACCGTCCCAGGGGTGACGATGCGCACCACTTCGCGGGGCATTAACCCATTTACCGGCTTGCGAGAAACTTGTTCGCAGATGGCCACTTTGTAGCCCTTGGCGATCAGCTTGGCGATGTATCCCTCGGCGGCATGGTGGGGAACCCCGGCCATCGGCACTCGCTGCCCCTTGGCAACGTTCCGCGAGGTGAGGACCACGTCCAGTTCTTGGGAGACGATCTCGGCATCTTTATCAAAGGTTTCGTAAAAGTCTCCCAAGCGGAAAAAGACGATGGCATCGGGGTAGCGCCTTTTTATTTGGAGGTACTGGCGCCTGATAGGCGTTACAGAGGCTGTTTTGGCCATGGAAGGTTTGCTTTTCGCTATTCTAAGGGGTCATCTGCCAAGTATAGCGGCAGGGGGGAGGGCTGTCAATCTGGCGGGGAGGGGTGCCTTGTCCCCTGTGGTCT
>JAGGYI010000014.1 GCA_021162655.1 Anaerolineae bacterium | reverse complement strand
GTGGAGAAATATGTACTAGCGCGCGCAGATCCAGTTTCTTCAAGTAGAGCCCTGCCTCCTCCCACACCTCCCACTGGGCGGCAGCAAGGATACCCTCCCCTGGCTCAACATGCCCTCCCAAGCCATTAAGCTTGCCTGCCCAACGGGCTTTCCTCGAGTGCCCCCGCAAGAGAAGGACCTCTCGGCCATATCGCACAAAGATCAACGCCCGTGGGATCAGGGCATACTGTCTTTCCTCAACCCCCTCTTCCTTTCACTCCATCACCACCTCCAGGTCCTGGGCCAAGTTTTCTCCTTCCGGCCCGACTATGCTATAATCTGGCAAGACCATCCAAGGGGGTGTAGGGACGATGGGAAGCAAAGCCGGGCGCCAGAAAAGACTGTTCCTTTGGGCCTCGTTATTGGCCACCTGTTTGGCGCTTCTTCTCTCAGGCTGTGGCTCCTCTACCAAAGAGACGGCCGTGGCGGTCAACCAGTCGCTCCCTACGAAAACGCTGCCCTACCTTTACCCCCATCCCGACGGAAACGTTCACCCCCCCACCAACTCATACACCGACCGCCACTCCTGTGCCAGCCACCGCCACCCCTACTCCGACAAAGACGCCCAACCCTAACACCAATCCCTTGACAGGCCTCCAGGTAAGCGACCCCTCTCTGTTGCGCCGCCGCGTGCTTGCGGTGCGCATTGGCAATGACCCCCAGATTCGCCCTCAAGAGGGGCTCAGCTTGGCCGACGTCGTCTTTGAGGAGATCATGGACGGCTGGACGCTCACCCGCTTTACAGCATTATACTTGGGCTCCGATGCGGAGCGAATCCGTCCCATCCGCAGTGCTCGCCTGAGTAGCTTGGCCATCGCCCCCCAATACGACGCAGCACTGGTTCACTCAGGGGCCAGCGACAAGATCCGCTGGCTGATCTCACAGGCCAAGTTTGTGGACCTAGATCAATATTTTCACCCAGAGCCCTATGGCATCCTCAAGGGATATGACTGGCGCGGGCGCATGTACACTTCGACCTCCAAAATCCATGAGTACCTCCGCAAAAAGGGCTGGGAAAGGGAGACCCCCATCAAGGGATATGTTTTCGACCCCACTCCTCCAAGGGGAAAGCCCGCCCAAAAGATTCACATCCCTTACCCCAAGCTTTGCGTGGTGGATTGGACATATGATGCTGACCAGGGACGCTACTTGCGCTATGTGCAGGGCAAACCCCATTTGGATGGCCTAACCAAGAAACAGATCGCCGCCGACAATGTGATCATCTTTTACACCGAACATAAAAAGACAGACATCGTCGAAGACAGCTTGGGGAGTACTGCAATCGATATCGTCCTCCAAGGATCAGGACGAGCACAGATCTGCCGTGATGGAGTGGTCATCGAGGGTATTTGGAAGAGCCTCTCGCCAAACGAGCCTATCCAGTACTTTAATAAAGAGGGCAACCCCATCCCCCTTCGCCCAGGGAGGACATGGATTCAGTTCGTCCCGCCAAGTTACCAAGTGACCATAAAATAGGTAACCCGTTTTCTGTTTCGGCAGCGGATTTGACTTTGCTCGTCTAACGTATACAATAAATGCGTATTAGTGATCAGTAGGAGAAGAGAGATGCCTAACCTTGGTCCGACAGAACTACTCATTATTTTGCTCATCGTCATCGCTATTTTTGGAGCAGGCAAGCTAGCCAGCCTCGGTGGAGCCCTAGGGAAGGGCGTGAGGGACTTTCGTGCAGCCGTAAGGGAAGGCGAGAAGGAAGAGGGTAAAGAAGAGAAGGAAGAAAAAGAAGAAGCCAAGGCTGAGGAAAAAAGGCCCAAAGTAGCCGAGGAAGAGAAGGAAAAAGAGCCAGCCAAAGAGGCGTAGGCAGAGCTGAGGCTGCTCGGCAGCCTCAAGGAGAGTGATTATGCCGAATGTAGGGCCCACAGAGCTCATCATCATCCTCGTTATCATCCTTATCTTCTTTGGGGCAGGCAAGCTGCCTGAGCTCGGTGGGGCATTAGGGAAGGGCGTTCGAGAATTCAAGAAAGCCTCTACAGAAATCGATGAGACCAAAAAAGAGATCAAGAACGTGGCCCAAGCGGCCACCAAAGAGGTCAAAGGGGTAGCTGACGAGACCACCAAAGAAGTAAAAAAGGTGGCCGAAGAAGTCGAAAAGACCGCCAAAGAAGCCAAGCTTGAACAGCCTACCAAAAAGAGTTAAAGGCCTATGGTGGGCATATAGAGGAGGCGGTCTGTCGGGTCGAGAACAGCTAAAAAACTGAATATCGATCATGTGTTGCTGGGGGAGCTCGAGAGCGGGCTGAGAGGATGGCTTGACCATCGACCCCTGAACCTGATCTGGGTAATGCCAGCGTAGGGAAGCAAACAGTGAAAAAAAGTCTTTGTGCTGTTGGCTTTCCGGGCTAGCAGCACTTTTTTTGCCTTCACAAGGAAACCCACCATGCAAAACTATTTAGAAAGACCTTTCTGCGCCGTCATAGTCAATGGCGTATTTAGCCACGCAGAGCGCTTGCTGCCCCTTCTCGATCAGGCCGAGTGGATCATCGCAGCAGACGGAGGAGCAAACTGGCTCTTTAGCCAAGGGCGCACTCCCCACCTTCTCATCGGCGATCTAGACTCTGTCTCTCCCTCTGTGTTGCAAGAGCTAGAGCGTAGCGGATGCCCCATTCGACGCTACCCCACGGCCAAAGACGAAACCGACACCGAGCTCGCCCTGCTAGAAGCCGCCCAGCGGAGCGATCGCATCCTCGTCTTGGGGGCCCTCGGCGGCCGGATCGACCATGAGCTTGCCAACATTCTGCTTCTCAGCATGCCCCAACTCGGCGAAAAGAAGGTCATTCTCTTTGACGGACGCTCCTTTATCTTTCTTCTGCGGGGCAGCGGCTCGCTTCGCGGGTGCCCTGGGGATACAATCTCTCTTCTCCCTCTGGGCGGAGATGTGGAAGGAATCGAGACAGAAGGCCTCGAGTACCCTCTACACAACGAGACACTCTTCTTTGGCCCCGCCCGTGGGATAAGCAACGTCCTTCTGGCCGAAGAAGCACATATCACCTTTCAACACGGTCTGCTCCTCGTCATCCATACACCTCAGGAATACTTGGAGGGCTAGGCAGATGGGCAAAGCAGGTCTGCAGCAGAACCCTTTCTCTCGAGAGGAATTCGCCGAGACTTATGATTCTTGGTTTGAAACTCCCTTGGGGAACCTGGTGGACCGCCTAGAGAGGACCCTCATCTTCCGCCTAGCCCAGCCCAAGGCGGGGGAAAGAGCCCTCGATGTGGGCACGGGTACAGGGCACTTTGCCTGCCTACTCGCCGAGCAGGGGCTCCAAGTGGTCGGCCTGGATAGCTCCGAAGCGATGCTGCGCGTGGCCCGGGAGAAAGGTGCCCCCGTCCACTGGCAGCGTGGCGAAGCGGAAGCCTTACCTTTCCCCACGGGGAGCTTTGACCTCGTCCTTTCAGTGACCACCCTAGAGTTCGTCCGCGATCCCGCCCAGGCCCTCCAAGAGATGTACCGCGTGCTTGCTCCTGGCGGACGGATGGTCATCGCTGTCTTGAACGCCAACAGCCCCTGGGCCAAGGTCTACCAGGAGGAGGCCCAGCGCCAGGAGAGTCCGTTCCGCCAAGCCCACTTTTTTACTCCAGAAGAGTTTCTCGCCCTTCTCGGCGCCTATGGACGCCCTCGCTGGAATAGCTCTGTCTTTATCAGCCCCTCGGGGAAGGGAGCTCGCTTTGCGCCTCTCCTCGAATGGTGGGGGCAGCACGTTGCCCGCAACCGGGGGGCACTGCTCGTTGGGAGGATAGACAAATGATCGGAATCAGCGCACAGGTGAGCCTTTATCCTCTAGGGCAAGCTGAGCTCGCCCCAGCCATCCAAGAAGTATTGGATGCCCTTGCCGCAAAAGGGTTGCCCCTTCAAACAGGCAGCATGAGCACCCTTACGTGGGGAGACGACCAAACCGTCTTTGAGGCCTTGCGCGAGGGCTTCCGCAGGGCAACCCAGCATGGGCCCGCCGTGATGGTCATCACCATCTCCAATGCTTGTCCTCTTCCAGAGAAAGGAGAGGAGGATGAGGGATAAACGAGCAAGGCCCAGCCAAAGATGGCGACCTTTGGGGAACTGGCGCTACGCACCTCCCTTTGTTCTCCTCTTGAGCCTACTCATTCTCTGGCAAGGAGCCACCGCCATCTGGCAGATAGAAAGCTACATCCTCCCCTCTCCCTGGGAGATCCTCCAAGCTGGCATCCAGGCGCGAGGCCTCTTGGCTCAACACACCTGGCAGACGGCGCAAGAAACCTTTTGGGGCTTTCTGCTCGCCCTGGGAGCAGGGTTCTCTTTGGGCCTGGCTATTGACTTCTCCCCTTTTTTGCGTGATGCCCTCTACCCTGTACTAGTTATCTCCCAGACCATCCCCATCATCGCCATCGCCCCCCTCCTGGTCATCTGGTTTGGTTACGGCATATGGCCCAAGATCATCGTTGTGGGGCTGGTCTGCTTCTTCCCCATCGCCGTCAACACGGCTGATGGCCTTCGCGCGGCCGACCCAGAGATGATCTCTCTGCTGCGCACGATGGGAGCCTCTTACAAAGACATCTTTCTCAAAGTACGCCTCCCCGGCGCACTGCCAATGATCTTTACCGGAGTCAAGGTCGCCATTACCTATAGCGTTGTTGGCGCCATCCTGGGGGAATGGGTCGGCGGTAGCAAGGGACTGGGCATCTTTATGCTGCGTTCGACGAACTCTTTTCGAACCGATTGGGTTTTTGCCAGCATTGCCGTCACAGCAGTGCTTAGCGTGCTCCTCTTTGGCAGCGTCAAGCTTCTCGAACGACTGACGCTCCGCTGGTACTATACCGCCGCACGCGAGGAGCGCTGGGAAGAGATTCAAAAGAAGTGAGGTCTTTTGGATATCGAGAGGAGGGAAAAAGAGATGAAGAGACGGTTGCGCTTTCTCCTGCTTGGCCTCGTCTTGGCGGCCTTTTTGTTCCCCTCCACAGGATGCCGCAGAGCCAAAGGCCCCTCGAAGGCCGTTCTCTCGCTAGATTGGGTACCAAACACAAACCACACGGGCTTTTACGTTGCCCTGGAGAAGGGCTGGTACAAAGAAGAAGGCATCGACCTGGAAATCCAGATCCCCTCAGACCCTGCAGCGGCACTCAAGCAAGTAGCTGCTGGCAACACCGAGTTCGGAGTCAGCTTCCAAGAAGAGGTAACCATCGCGCGGGCCAAAGGAATCCCTGTTGTCTCGATCGCTGCAATCATCCAGCACAACACCTCAGCCTTTGCCGCCCTCAAATCATCGGGGATCACTCGCCCTGCCGACTTTGAAGGCAAAACGTACGCCTCCTATGGTCTACCCATCGAGAGGCCCATCATCGCCGGTTTGATGAAGTGCGATGGCGCCGACGTAAACAAGGTCAAGTTCGTCGATGTCGGTTTTGACGCCTTCCCCGCTCTCCTCTCGGGCAAGGTGGACTTTGCCTGGATCTTTTTAGGCTGGGACGGCATCCAAGCCCAGCTCAAAGGGGTAGAGCTGAACACCATTCCCCTCTATGGCAGTTGCATACCCGACTATTACACGCCTCTCATCATCACAGGGGAAAAGACCCTCAAAGAGAAAGGGGACCTGGTGCGTCGCTTTCTGGCAGCCACCTCAAGAGGCTATCGATACGCCATCGAGCACCCAGAAGAAGCCGCTGAGATCCTTCTCAAGCACTCGCCAGAGAGTGACCCTGCCCTAGTGAAAGCAAGCCAGGCATGGCTAAGTCCTCGCTACCAGGACGACGCTCCACGCTGGGGAGAGCAGAAACGTGAGGTCTGGGCCAACTTTGCCCAGTGGCTCTATGAAAACGGTCTCCTGAGCAAAAAGATCGATCCTGACAAAGCTTTTACCAACGACTATCTTCCCAAATAAGGAGGGCGAGAGCCCCTGTGTCTACCGAACCACCACCCATCGAAGTTCGCCATGTTTCCAAAGCCTTTCGCGTCGACGGGCGCTTTGTCCAAGCCTTGCGCGACGTCTCTCTCATGGCACGTGCCCAAGAGTTCGTCTCCCTCATCGGGCCCAGTGGCTGCGGGAAAAGCACCCTTCTGAACATCATCAGCGGCCTAATGGAGCCCGATGAGGGAGTCATCCTGCTCCATGGGAAGCCGGGAGAGCAACGCCTAGGCCGTATTGGATACATGCCCCAACGCGATCTCCTCCTTCCTTGGCGTAGGCTGCTTGACAACATCCTCCTCGGTCCCGAGGTGATGGGAAGAGACCTAGAGCAAGCCCGTCAGGAAGCCCGCGAGCTCTTGCCTCTCTTTGGCCTCCAAGGGTTCGAGGATGCCTATCCTGCAACTCTTTCTGGAGGGATGCGCCAACGAGCCGCCTTGATGCGCACCTTTCTCTGCAAGCAAGAGATCATCCTTCTCGACGAACCCTTTGGGGCTCTGGATGCACTTACTCGACGCACGATGCGTAGCTGGCTCCTGGAAGTGTGGGCGCGTTTTCGGCAGACCCTTCTCTTTGTCACCCACGACGTGGACGAAGCCATCTTTCTCTCTGACCGCATTTATGTCCTTTCGCCCAGGCCGGGCCATGTGGTGCGAGAGCTGACCATCGAACTCCCCCGACCACGAGAAGAGCGGGTCGTCTCCTCATCTACTTTTGCTGCTTACCGAGAAGAAATCCTCGCCGCCTTGGGGTTATAAGAAAATGCGCCAATGTCAACATGTCTCCATCACCAAACTGGACCATACCGGACGCCCTGTACTGACCTACCCAGGGGAATGCGTCTACAGCGATGAGCAGATCACTGTCGCCCGTTGCCTTTGGAGCCACCCTTATAGCTTTGACTTGGGGCCCTTTACCCTCGAACCTGGGGACATCTTTATCGAGTGTTACTACCCCCAACACTGGTTCAACATCTTTAAAATCTATGATGCCTCTGGTCTCCTCAAAGGGTGGTATTGCAACATTACTACTCCAGCCAGGGTCTCTATAGAGGAGATCGTCTGGAAGGACCTTGCTCTTGACCTCCTCATTCTGCCAGATGGCCATCGCCAACTTCTCGACGAAAAAGAATTTGCCGAGTTGGAGCTTCCCCAGGCAGCCAGGCAGAGGGCGCTCCAGGCGCTTCACACGCTGGAGGCCTGGGCCCAGGCACGGCGATTTCCCTTCCAAGAGCTGCCCCCATCCTTGCCCTGAAGAGTAAAATAGACAAAAAAGGGCCCCTCCGTTAAAATGGGCTGAGCGACCCCAACAGTGAGGGAGAACGGTGAGCGAGGCAGCTCAGAGGACGCGCTACGTCCTTTTGGCACGGGTGCCCAGAGAGATCGAAGTGCGCATCGAGGACGCCTTCCTTACCCTGGTGGGGACAACACGCCCCCTCATGGGCTATCATATCACGCTCTTGGGGCCCTTTTATCTACCTAGTGGGGTGGACTACTACGCGCTAAAAGGCATTGAGCAAGTTTGCCAAAACTGGCCACCCTTTTATGTGCGCCTCGACGGATTGGGAGCTTTTCGTTCTAAAGACAATAACGCTATCTACATCAGGCTCCTCGAAGCAACGGAGCTCGTTGCTTTGCATAATGCCCTTTGGGCCGTGCTCCAGAATCAAATCATCCTCCAGAACGAACAGACCTTCCGTTGGAACACCCAAAACTATGAACCGCACATTACCCTTGGCCTGGGCCTTTTGGATGAGGAGTTGGAACAGCTTTTGCACCTCGGCGAAGAGCGCTCTTTGGAAGAGAGTTTTCTAGTGCAAGAGATCTGGCTAGCGGGGCAGGCTTCAGATGGTCCCTGGCAGTACCTTCTCCGCTACCCTCTGGGCCTCACCCAGGTCTCCGGCAAAAAGGAAGAGCAACACCCAAAGAAAGGATAAAGAAACATGACAGTAGAAAAGGATAGCCTCCCCAGGCTAGAGAGAGGCTTGGTACAAGTCTATACCGGCGACGGCAAAGGCAAGACCACTGCGGCCCTGGGGCTGGCGCTGCGCGCCGCAGGTTGGGGCTACCGTACTTTTATCGGGCAATTCATGAAAGGGCAAGACTATGGGGAGCTCCATAGCATCCCTCGGCTCGCTCCCTATATCACCATCGAGCAGTTCGGGGAACCCCACTTTATCCACCTGAACGAGGCTTCTCCTGAGGATATTGAGCGGGCCCAGCGAGGTCTACAGCGCATCCGTGAGGTACTCAAAAGCCAGGAATACGCCATCGTTATCCTAGATGAGATCTGCATCGCTCTCTATTTTCAGCTTGTCTCTATCCAAGATGTCCTTCAACTCATCGAAGAGCGTCCTCCAAAGATAGAACTCGTCCTCACAGGGCGCCGTGCACCAAAAGAGATCTTGGAGAAGGCCGATCTTGTTACCGAGATGGCCGAGATCAAACATCCCTACCAGCAGGGCATCGCCGCGAGAAGGGGTATCGAATTCTGATGAGACACCCTGTAGCCTGGGTCCTTTGGACGGTTAGCTCAGCCACAGCCGCCTTATTGACTCGCAATCCTCTATACTTGATACTCATCGCCTTGGCGGCTTGGTTTGTTTACCTTGTCGTGGGGCAGAGTTCATCCCTGGCGCGTAGCTGGCAAGGACTACTCAAGCTTGGCGCCCTGATCTGGCTCGTCACTATCCCCTTCAATGCCCTGATGATCCATCATGGAACCCACGTGCTCTTCACCCTCCCTAAAAACTGGCCCCTCCTCGGGGGGGCCATCACCTTAGAAGCCGTGGTGATGGGGCTCGTCTCGGGCTTTGCCCTCTGGACGCTTCTGCTTATCTTTGCCGCCTTTAACACCGCGGTAGATGCTTCTCTCCTTCTCCGCCTGGTGCCTCCCTTTTTCTACCAGGCAGGAGTGGTGGCCTCTATCGGCCTCACCTTTGTGCCTCAGATGCTCCTCAGCGCCCAAGAGATCCGCGAGGCCCAAAGAATCCGCGGACATCGCTTCCGCAGCTGGCGAGACTTTCTCCCCCTCCTTATGCCTCTCCTGACGACGGCTTTTGAACATGCCATTCAGCTGGCCGAGTCGATGGAAGCCAGAGGCTTTGGCGGGGGCCTCACCAACCCTGCAGAAGAGACCCTCCTCCGAAGGTTGCTTCTGGCAAGCTTATCTTTAGTCCTCGGAGGGCTAGCGCTCCCTCTCCTCTGGGAAATACGAATTTTCGGGGAGCTCCTCCTTCTCCTCGCCGGGGGGATCTTTTTCTATGCCCTCTACCGTGTAGGGCGGCATGTTCAGCGCAGCCACTATCGCCGGCTACGCTGGACCAGGAGCAGTTCCCTCATCGCCCTCAGCAGCGCCGCAACTCTCTTGGGAATCGGGCTCATCTACAGTGTAGACAGGGCCGCCCTAACCTATTACCCCTACCAACCCTCTGGCCTGCTCCCCCCCTTTGAGGCGAGGATAGGCTTCTTACTCAGCTTGCTAGCCCTGCCAGGGCTGGTAAGCCTCTTTGAGGAAGCCCCTTCAGCCTCGGTGCCTCTGCAGACCCAAGGAAATGGAGGAGAGCGATCAGCATGATCTCCTTTCGGCACGTCACCTATTCTTACCCAGGGGCCAACCAGCCGGTGCTCCAGGACCTATCGCTAGAGATCGAGGATGGAGAATTTGTCCTCGTTGTGGGCAAGTCTGGCGCGGGCAAGTCAACCTTCCTACGTTGCATCAATGGACTGGTGCCCCACTTTTACGGTGGTACTATCGGGGGAACCATCGAGGTGCAGGGGCAAAATCCCATCCTCTCCTCTCCGCGAGAGATGAGCGCCCTCGTGGGTTTTGTCTTCCAAGACCCCGAGGCCCAGTTTGTCACCGACACCGTGGAAGCAGAACTGGCTTTCGCCATGGAAAACCACAACGTCCCCCAGGCCACCATGCGCAAGCGGGTAGAAGAAGTGCTCGACCAGCTCAATATTGCCCATCTACGGCATCGGCGCATCAGCACTCTCTCTGGTGGAGAGAAACAACGGGTAGCTATCGCCTCTGTGCTCACACTGGAACCCCAAGTCCTCGTTCTCGACGAACCCACCTCCCAGCTGGACCCCCAAGCCGCCGAAGAAGTGCTCACCGCCCTCCAAAAGCTGAATGCTGACCTAGGACTGACCATCATTCTCTCAGAACACCGGCTCGAACGCATTGTCCAATATGCGGACCGCTTGATCTACCTTCCGGGGGCCGGCTACCCCCCCATAGAGGGCACTCCCAGAGAAGTGCTCTCCAAGATAGAGTTGGCTCCTCCACTCATCCAGCTGGGTAGAGCCCTCCACTGGGAGCCCCTACCCCTCACGATCAAAGAAGCTCGCCGCTTTGCCCGCCAGCTCCAGCTTTCCGAGAGGACCCCAGCAGAGCGTCCCAAACCCTCGACCTCTCCTGAGATCATCATCGAGGACCTCTGGTACGCTTCTAATGGGCACCCGGCACTGCGAGGCATCAGCCTAGAGATCAATCAAGGTGAGCGAGTGGCCATCATGGGGCGCAACGGCTCAGGAAAGACCACCCTCCTCAAGCAGATCGTGGGGCTACTCTCTCCTCAGCGAGGGCGCGTGCGCGTACGCGGGTTGGATACCCGGCACACCCCCTTGGAGGAGCTCATCAAATTCGTCGGCTATGTTCCCCAAGACCCCAATGCCCTTCTCTTTGCTGACTCTGTAAAAGAAGAGCTCCTCTTTACCCAGAGGAACCACGGGCTGCCGGAAGGCGAAGGAATAGACGAGATCCTGCGCCTTTTGAGCCTCAGCGAGCTGGCCGAGGCCTACCCTCGGGACCTCAGCGTAGGAGAGCGACAACGCGTCGCCCTCGCTGCCATTCTGGCAGCCCGCCCGGAGATCATCGTCCTCGACGAACCTACCAGAGGGCTCGATTACCTACAAAAGAAGGCCCTGGCGCACTATTTAGAAGAAGAACGGGCCAAAGGGCACACGGTCATCCTCTCGACCCACGATGTAGAGCTCGTCGCCGCCAGCGTGGATCGTGTGATCATCCTGGGGGAGGGCGAAATAGTCGTCGACGGGAGCACACGGGAGGTAATGACGCATTCGATGGTCTTTTCTTCCCAAGTAAACAAACTCTTGCGAGATGACCGCTACCTCACCGTAGAGGACGTGCTGAGGGACCTCCCATGAGAAAGCAAAGGGTTCACCATGCTCTAGATACCCTCATCCTTCTAGGGGCAAGCCTCTTGGGGATCTTGGCCTTTCTCTATCCCTTTTTCACTCTTACCCGCCAAGGGTTCACTGGCAACACCGCCCACGCTCAGGACGCTCCCTTGTTCACCGTCATCCTCATCCTCCTCTGCCTAGGCGCTATATTAGCCACTTTGGGCAGCGGAGAGATGAACTCGAAAATGGTAGCCATCTTGGGGGTGCTCTCAGCAGCCAACGCGGTGCTACGGGCCGTCCCCGGGCCAGCAGGATTCGCCGCCGTCTTTGTGTTGCCCATCCTCTGCGGCTACACCTATGGAGCCACCTTTGGCTTCCTCCTGGGGGCTTTTTCCATTCTCGTCTCTGCCCTCATCGGCGGGGGAGTGGGGCCCTGGCTTCCTTATCAAATGCTCGCGACAGGCTGGGTGGGAATGACCTCCGCCTGGCTCCCTCGCTTGGAGCGCTGGAAAAAGGGGGAGGTTATTGCTCTGGGTCTATGGGGCTTGTTCTGGGGCTTTGCCTTTGGAGCGTTGATGAACATCTGGTTCTGGCCCTATGTCTTTCAGCCCCAACAAGCCTCCCTCTACTGGCAGCCAGGGATAGGACTTCGCGAGACTCTACGCCGCTATGCCCTTTTCTACGTCCTCACCTCCTTTTGGTGGGACTTGGGCCGAGCGGCCGGCAATGCTCTCCTCATCTGGGCCTTTGGGAGGCCCATCCTCAAACTCTTACGGCGCTTCCAACGACGATTCTACTTTACTGTGCTCCCCTCCTCAAGGGAAAATCAGCCTCCGCTCAAGGTGCACCCCCAAAAGTCTCTCCACTGAGCCGGAGAGAAAAGGGCAATGCCCCACCTCGGAGGCTTATAGGCCCCAACCTTGCGGCTGAGGTTGAGCCTCCCAGGGGAACCATGGCAAAGTTGTCAAAGAGCACCTCAGCATAGGGCGCTTCGAAGGCAAAGACCACCAACCCAAAACGGTCTCCACCTGTGAACTCGGGGCCCTGGCGTGAGATGACCTGCTCTCCGTTCACCAGGCAACGCACCTGCTCACCTTCCCGGCGCACCTCCAACACGTTCATCCCTTCCGTAGCGATAGCCGAGGAAGGGGTCCAATCTACCAAGGCCAAATTATCGCTACGCACCAGGGCATAATACCCCGTGGAGGAAACAATAAAGGCAAGATACGTTCCACCCTCGCCGGTAGTCTGGGTATAATTAAAGACCAATCCATAGGCCAGCAGCGAAGCGCTCGCTGGCTGTCCCTCCACCCTCAGGGAGAGGCTTCCCCCTTGCGCGAGGGCTGGCAAGGCCACTGCTCTCTGTCCTCCCTCTGCATAGTAAACGCGCAGGCGATAGCGCCCCTCCTGATACCCCATCTCATAAGCGCTCGTCGCCGTCACAGGCCACGTTCCCGTGATGGTACCAAAGTCGTCCCGGAACTCCCCAGGAGCCATAGTGGGCGTCGGCGAAGGCCCTGGGGTCGGGCTAGGGATAGTTGGCCTAGGAGTAGGTGTTGGGAAGGTATATCCCCTCATCACCAAGGGGAGGCTCGCTTTGTAGGAAGGCGCAGGGGGGAGATCCACCAAAAGGGCAAAAGTCTGAGGACCCATCGGGACGTTATACCCCTTTACCCGCACGACATAAGTCCCCAGCAAGCTAGCAGGCAGATAAACACACTCGACGTTGTTCACTCGATCGGAGGCCCCTCCAGTGGTAGACCAGCCTTCTGAAAAGACATTCCCAAAATAGGTGTGCCCATCCGGAGCAATAACCTCCAGATCCAAATCGTTTACCAGTTGAACGCCCGCCTCCACTGCTGCAGGGTAATCCGTCCAGACGAGGGTGAACTTGGCAGGTCGAGGGGAAAGGTTGCTCTCATAGGTAAAGGTCAGAACTTGGCCCGT
>JAGGYI010000308.1 GCA_021162655.1 Anaerolineae bacterium | reverse complement strand
GGCCCATCCAGCGAGCCAGAGCCCTTAGTGAATGCTTCAGCCCCTGGTGCACCTGAGCCGCCCAGGCCACGTCTGGGCCAGTCACAGCCATCCGAGGGAGATGTTCATTCCAAAGGTGAAGGAGCAACACCGGAGCTCCTTTTCTCAAGTGGAAACCGCCCAAAAGCTCAAGATCACGAGGAGCCTGGGCAAACTGCACTCTAAGGAGGCACCTCTCATCCTCAGAGAACTCGAACACTCCATACAAGCGACGCAGAAATGCATCGAAATGGTAAACCAACCCCCTTATCATCGGTGAACCCCGACGAGAAGGATGCCTCCTACAATCAGCAGCGTACCCACCCACTGCTGCAGGCCGATCCCCTCGTGAAAAAACCAATGGACCGCTCCCACCTGAACACCTATGACAGCCAGCCCCGTTGTGACAGGGAAAGCCACATGCAAAGGAAGGAAGCGCAACAGCCCTGTAAGTGTCAACACCGTAACCAAACCCGCCAGGTTGCCCACAAGCTGCCAAAAGAGAAAGAGCCGCCAAGTCGCGCTCTGAGCAGCCAGTTTAAAGCTCGCATTGGCCACAACACTACAGATAATATTCCCCATGAGAAGGGAGAAAATGATCCCAGGTTGTCCCTTGACCAGAGTAGTCTTGTGCAGAGTATCCCATTCACCCATAGCTTACCCCCCAGCGGACGCTACCTATAATATTAGTGGCATTATATAAAGGAGCTCTCCACCTGGTCAATCCTCTTGCTCCCTCACCTCAAAAAGGACGCTTGCCTTTTCTTTCACCTCGGTTAGAATTCACGGTGAAAGAGGCTTCCCTTAAGGAGATCCATGGAAGAGATTTTGAAACGAGAACTCTGGCGGAGCGAACCCGATTACATTGTCTATGTCCCTCAGAGCCTAGATGGCTCCACATTTGATACTGGGAACGAGCATTTCCTCGTCTTTGACGGCCCAGACGGCTCTCTAATGGCCGTCTGGACGCAAAGCAGCTACGAGGGCGCAGGAGACCACCGGATCGTTTTCTCTCGCTCTGAGGATGAAGGCCTCACCTGGTCCCCACCACGACGCATCGCTGGCCCTGCAGAACCCGGGGAGGGGTTTATGGCCAGTTGGGGATTTCCGCTCATTTCTAAATCAGGAAGAATCTATGTTATCTACAACCAGTACCAGGGGATCGATGATGTAATCCACCAACATACCGGCACTATGGATTGCGTCTACAGCGATGACAATGGGGTGACTTGGTCCGAGCCGGAAACGATTCCCATGAAGCGTAGCCCCTACGATCATCCAGATCCCTGGGTCCCCTCAAACTGGATCGTCTGGCAAAAACCCATCCGCGATCTTCAGGGGCGTTGGTTTACCGGTTTTACCCGCTGGGTAAGCAAGGCAGTACGCACTCCTCCTCACAACAACTCTTGGACTGCCTGGGAGAGCGTTGTGGAGTTCATGCGTTTCGAAAATATCGACGACGACCCTCCCCCTCACGAGATCCAGATCACCTATTCTGCCTGGGGGAAACGAGCTCTGCGAGTTCCTCACTACAGCAATCCCCTTCTAAGCATTGCTCAAGAGCCCAGCCTCGTGCGTCTACCTGACCAGCGACTTTTCTGCGTCATGCGAACGATGAGTGGCTACATCTGGTATTCTCTTTCCGAGGACGACGGCTATACCTGGTGCGCGCCCCGCCCACTTTTGCGTCACGACTATGGATTGCCCATTTTACAGCCGTTGTGTTGCTGCCCCATCTATCCCCTCCCTGATGGTCGATACATCCTCCTACATCACAACAACGACGGACGCTTCCAAGGGTGCACCCCCGAAGACACTTCCCTCAACCGACGACCTGCCTACATCGCTTTGGGTGAGTATCGTCCGGGGGCAGAGCAACCCATCTGGTTCAGTGAGTCCAAGGTCCTTATGGATAACGACGGAGTAGGCATCGGCCCTAGAGACCGCACAGACATTGGGGTTTACCCCAGCTTCACAAGCCGTCAGGGGAACAATGTTCTCTGGCATCCTGACCGCAAGTTCTTCCTAGTGGGCAAAAAGATCACAGAGGAATGGCTTGCCGATCTTTACGTACCTTCTTTGGACGAAATAAAGTGAATGATAGAGAGATGTCAACAACCAAGTGGCCAATTTGGGGCAATCTCTTGGTTCTCTTTGTAGGGATTTGCGCCCTTGTCTTCTTTCGACAAGGTATCACTCAAGCCACTTCGGCCCAGATACCAGCGCAAAGCAATATTCTCTCACTGGCCGATACCTGGGTGATAAAATCCTCCGGGATGCCTCCCAACGCCGACATCCACGGGCTGGCCATCTCCCCAGCCTTCGGAGCAGATGGTACCCTTTTTGCTGGGGATGGTTTTGGAAGCGGAGTCTTTCGTTCCACCGACCGAGGAGAACACTGGCAAGCAATTAATCAAGGGATTCCCCTCATCGACCCAGGAGATGGCAGTGCTCCCAGGCGGATCGTCCGTTGCTTGGCCATCTCTCCCAACTATGCCCAAGACCGTACACTTTTTGTCTCTATTGCTGGGGGTGGGCTTTACCGCTCCACCAACGGCGGCGATTCCTGGGAAAGGGTCGGCTTGGAGATTTCTTCTACCTCCATCTGGCACATTGCCATCGCCCCCACCTTTGCCCAAGAACGACTCGTAATGGTTGCTACATACGGACATGGAGTGTATCGCTCTACAGACGGGGGAGATAGTTGGACTCCCAGCAACATAGGAATTATCGAGCTACATCCAGCTTCCAGCCACATCGAGTTTGCGCCCAACTTTGCCATCACTCGAAGAGTCTTTCTCACCAGCTTTGACGGCAGCATCTATCGCAGCGATGATGGAGGACTTCACTGGTCTTTGCTCTTGGATAATGCAGCCCCAGGAGGATGCGAGATCATCTGCTGCTCCCCTTCTTTCAGCCTGGACCATACCCTATTTGTGGGAACTCGGGAAGGTGGCCTGCTCCGCTCTTTGGATGAAGGCAACACTTGGGGACATGTCCCTGGCATTCCCATTACTGCCAGCGTCCATTCTATTCTTTTCTCCCCGAGCTATCCTCATGACCACACCATCTATGTAGGCTGCCAAACAGGTATGAGCGTGTTCCGCAGCACAGACAGTGGAGAAACATGGTCTCCCTACAACAATGGTTTCACCGACTGGCTTAAAATCCCTCAGCTCGCCGCGGACCCCACTGGCAGTGGTGTGCTTTTCGCTGGCACCCACGGAGCCAGCGTTTGGCGCCTAGACCCAGAGCACCTCCAGCCGACCTTCACTTCCACGCCCACACAAACTCCCACTCCTTCCATCACAGCCACTCCCTCCCACACAGCAACGGCTACCGCCACTAGAACTGCCACGGCCACACCTTCCCCTCCAGGGCCTACCCCTACCCGGTTAAACATCACCGACACACCAACTCCTACACGAACGTACACTCCCATCCCCCCAACGCGGGTGACTATGACTCTGACTCCCACCTCGACACCCACGCCATCACGCACCGCCACGCCTACTCGCACCCCTACTGCCACCGCCACATCTACGGCCACTGCTACTCCAGGGCCCACGGCCACTCCCACTCCCACGCGTCCCATAGAATGCGTGGAAGCCTTCTCTCCAGAGAGCTTTGAAAAGCCTCTTCCAGCCCAATGGTGCCTTGAGGGTGCTACCCGTTCATCACTCGTCGCCCATTCCGGCCAATACAGCCTGCGCTTTGGAGGAAGTAACCTCTCTACTTCTTCTGCCTCCTTTTCCTTCACCCTTCCCGATCAGCTTACAACCTTGGGGATCAGCTTTTTCTGGTGGAGAGACTCTTCTGAGCAGCGTCGAGGACGAGACACCCTCCGTGTTTCCCTCCAGGATGCTGATGGCCAAGAACTCGTCCAGATCACCCTCCTCGACGCGAGCACCGAGCTCCCCGATTGGCGCCTCTTTGCTAGGGACCTCACCCCTTGGGCTTCGGCAGCTCGAAAAATCGTCTTTGTCTGCACAACTGACGAGAGCGCTCCCAGCACCTTTTATCTTGACGACCTAGCCTTGACCATCTGCAGCCGTTCCCTGCCCCAAGGATGCGAGAAATTGGGCTACCGGTTTGCTGAGGAATTTCTCGAGGGCAATCTATCTCAATGGCAGCAATCTTTGGGCTATGGTTCTTACACCACCGCAGACTCTGTCATAGAGCTTAAAGCCAAGGAAGGCTTTTCTGATCGCTTCCCCATTCTCTGGACGAACGATGCCTTTCCTTTTGGGCAAGACTTTATCTTTGAAACGCGCTTTCGCTACTCTCACTTTAGTGCGTATGGCACCACTATTGGTATAGGAAGCGCTTTCTATGACGGGAGTCGCTACCTCCAAGGAAGTGAACCTCCCCCTGGCATCGAAGACATTCTTAGCATCCACCAGTTAGACGCCTGGTTCCGCATCGCTCTTCTCAATCAAGTAGTGTGGTGGGGGGCTCCACAGGACGACACCTGGCACACCGTACAGGTCATCCGTCAAGGCCTCACCTGGGTACTACGCGTAGATGGAAGGGAAATCGGGCGTACCACTTTAGCAGTTGAGCCACACAGCCTCTACATTGGCAATCCCGCCATCGAAATCTGGTGGGGCACATGGACCCATCTGCACGTAGATTATTTGCGCATAGTGCATTGCACCAGTCAGGGGCCTGTTACCATCTGGATGCCCTTAATCTGGAAACAGAGCTAGGTATGCAGACCCCTTTACCAGAGAGCGCGCTTTTTTGCTATAATTACGTTCAAGCTCTGGAAACAAAGGAGGAAGATGAAGTACGAAGCCATCATCGGTATGGAGGTACACGCCCAGATCTTGACAGCATCTAAAATGTTTTGCGGCTGTTCAGCAGACTATGCCTCCGCCCCTCCCAATACACATGTCTGCCCCGTATGCCTCGGCATGCCAGGAGTTCTCCCCGTGATTAATCAAGCCGCCGTCGAGGCCACCATTCTCACGGGGCTTGCACTCAACTGCACGATACCCGAGTTTAGCAAGTTTGACCGTAAAAATTACCCCTACCCGGACCTTCCCAAAGGGTATCAGATTTCTCAATACGACCTTCCTCTGTGCATCAATGGCTGGCTCGAGATCGACCTAGGGGGAACCAAGAAACGAATTGGTATCCGCCGTGTGCACCTCGAAGAGGACACTGGCAAGTTGATCCATGAAGAAGACGGCAGCTTGATCGACTTTAACCGCGCTGGCGTCCCTTTAATGGAAATAGTCAGCGAGGCAGATATGCGCTCTGCCGAGGAGGCCTGGCTCTACCTGACAAAGCTGCGCACCATCCTGCGCTACCTAGGGGTGAGCACTGGCAATATGGAAGAGGGAGCCATGCGCTGTGAAGCGAACGTTTCCGTTCGTCCCCTCGGCAGCAAAGAATTCGGCACCAAGGTAGAAGTCAAGAACTTGAATTCGTTCCGGGCAGTGCGCCAAGCCATAGCCTACGAGATTGAACGCCAGACCAAGCTTCTCCAAGAAGGGAAACGAGTACACCAGGTGACGATGGGATGGGATGAACATCGCCATCGCACCGTCTTTCAACGCTCCAAGGAATTCGCTGAGGATTATCGTTACTTTCCTGAGCCAGACCTGCCTCCCCTGGAACTTTCACGGGAATTCGTTCAGGAGATCCGCTCACGTCTTCCAGAGCTCCCAGATGCCAAGCGAGAGCGCTTCATTGCGCAATACGGAATCAAAGGAGACGATGCCGCTCTTTTGGTAGAAGAGCGAGCCACCGCCGATTACTTTGAACGAGCCGTGGCCGCTGCTCAGAAGCAGATCACTCCCCAAACTATAGCAAACTGGATTGTGGGAGAGATCTTTCGCCTTTTACGAGAGAACACTACGGAAATCTCTTCCATCAAAGTCTCGCCCGAGCAGCTCATCGAGCTTCTCAAGCTCATCCAAGAGGGCACAATTAATGCTACAGTGGGCAAAGAAGTACTGGACGAGATGTTTGCCACTGGCAAGTCGGCCCAAGCCATCGTCAAAGAAAAAGGGCTCACTCAAATCAGTGACGAAGAGCAATTACGTCAATTCGTTCAAGAAGCGTTGGCCAAGAACCCCAAGCCCTTACAACAGTACTTGGCCGGCAAGGAGGCCGTGCTTGGCTTCTTCATCGGCCAAGTGATGCGGGCAACCCGCGGGCAAGCAAACGTCCACGTCGTCAGAAAACTCCTCCAAGAAGAGCTAGATAAATACAAGAACAAAGAGTAGTGAGAAAAGGGGTGGCGATCTTGCCACCCCTTTTTTATGCGTTCCCTTTGCGCTTTTTTGACTCTCATCAAGTTGGGGCTAAAATGGACGCCGACTCTAGAATTTCAGACCAATTGGGGGAACAATGAACTCCTCAAAAGCAATCGTATCATTACATCGCTGGACAAATTTTGCCCAAGTCCGCCAACTCCTCCATCAGGCTCTCATAGATTTAGGAGGCATCCAACGCTTTGTACACAGTGGTGATCTGGTCGTTATCAAGCCCAACCTAACGGCGGATGCTCCAGCCAGCTCTGGGGGGACGACTCACGTGGAGCTTGTCGAAGCTCTCATAGAGGAGATTAAACCCGCACAGCCAGGCCGCATCATCGTCGCTGAAGGAACCGGGCGCTTTGGCACCAGCCACGAAACAGCCTTCCCCACGGGAGGTTGGCGCGAGATGGCCGCCCGGCAGGGAGTGGAACTCTACAACTTGGACGCAGGCCCCCATGAGGATCACCAGCCACCAAAGCCCCGCTATCCCTATCCATTGCCCTTCTCTAAGCTCATCCTGGATGCAGATGTCTTTATCTCCGTCCCTTGCTTGAAAACGCACCTCTCAGCAGACTATACCGTCGCATTAAAGAACAATTATGCGCTGATTCCCCAGTGGAAGCGTTCCGAAATCCATAGGCAATACCTCCTAGAAGAAGCGATCACTGATCTAAATCGTATTCGCAAGGCCGATCTCATCATCGTAGATGGCTGGGATGGATCAGAGGGCATCGCGGGAGGGATCACCTTTAAACGCCCAGCGGGCGCCCGTCTCTTGATGGCCGGAGATGATCCTGTGGCAGTGGATGTTGTCGCGAGAGAGGTGATGCAACTTACGGCTCCCACCCGCTATCTCTCTTGGGCTATCGAGGATGGGGTAGGCTGCGGAGATCTAGGCCAAATCACCTTAAAAGGGGACCCCTTGGATGCATGCCGGCACCGTTTTCTCTCTCCCGCTGAGGAAATTCTGGAGCTCCATCCCGAACTCACTATCTATGACTTGAACGCCTGTAGCGGCTGCCGGATCCCTGCGCTCTCGGCCATTAGGCGCTCTTTGCAATCCAAGCTCCTTCAGCCCCTCACCGTGATCTTTGGCCAGGAGGGCGAACCAGGCCCCCTTCGAGGGAAAACTCTGGTCATCGGTGACTGCGCCGAGCGGTTTAAGGGAAAAGGCCTTTTTGTTCCAGGCTGCCCCCCACATCCTGAAGCCATCATTCAAGTGCTGAGAGACGAGGGCATCGTCTGCCAAAAGTGCCTTACCGCTGTTCAAAAGGTGTTGCCCGAGTTCTCTCCAGAGCTGCTGGCGCATCTACGCGTCACCGCAGCAGGAACCCAAGCATTCATTGGTGAACAAGTGAAACGAGGAGAATGGCACCTAGAGTTGCTCGTGGGGGATTGCCTCTCACACTATGCCCAAGCCGTTATAGAACGTGCTCCCCATTTCGGCATCGATCCTGAACGTGACATTATCTGGGTAAAGGGGTGTCCTCCCAGTCTCCAAGAGATCCGGGAAGCACTGACTCGCTTCGCCGAGCTCCTCCGGCAGGTTCCCTCATAGAAAGCATAGGGGGCAATCTTTGATAAGGGTTTTGAGAAATGGTTCTCCGAACTGATAAAGACACGAGAGCTCATGTCAAACGGAGCTTTTTCGGAGCTCTCTGGCATGGGGCGTTCCTTGCTTTGGGGACAGCTCTCACCCAACCTTCCACAGTAATCAACGCCTTCATCGCCGATCTCACTGGTTCAACGTCGTGGGTGGGAGGGCTTTCTACAGTCCTCTCAATCGCCAGCACCATCCCTCAGCTCTTTGTCGCCCGCTGGATCGAACCACGCCCTCGGAAAAAGCCCCTCCTTTTGGTAGCCATCTACTTGCGCACTCTGAGCTGGGGCACCTTGGCCTGGCTGATCTTTTTCATTGGGGCCGCTCACCCCATGTTGCTCGCCTGGACGCTTGTTGGCCTTCTGGCGATCTTTTCTATCGGAGGAGGCCTCGGGGGAGTTCCCTATACCCACATCATCGGACGAGTCATTCCTCCAGATAAACGAGGAGCCTTTTTCGGCGGGCGCCAAGCATTATCAGGACCCCTTGCCATCGGGGCGGCTTTGCTCGCCCAGCGCGTCCTGACTGATCTCCCCTATCCTAACAATTACGCCCTACTCTTTGGCTTGGCTGCCCTTTCTCTCTTTATCGCCTCCGTCGGCTTTTGGATCATCCCGGAAGAGCCTGAAAAGCACGCCAAGAAACAAGTTTCACCTTGGACGGAATACCTTCAACAGCTCCGCACCACCACACGCCAAATGAAAGGGCTCATCGCCGTCCAAGTCCTCACAGGCTTTAGCCTAATGGCCCTCCCCTTTTACATCGTCTATGCCCGGCAAGAATTGGGAGCCCCTGCCAGTGCCATCGGTTGGTTCACTTTGGTCCAAGTCGTAGGGGGTACCTTGGCGAATCTTCTGTGGGCTCGCTTGGTAGATCGCTTCAGCAGCTGGCACATGGTTACCACCTGTGCGATCATCTCAGCCCTCACTCCTCTATTAGCCATTGCCCTCAGCCCTTTAGGTTGGAAGGGGATGCTACCTATTCTCTTCCTAACAGGCGCAACAGCCAACGGGCGAACGGTGGGCTTTCCCAGTGCCCTCTTGGAAATTGCTCCACCAGCTGAGTTACCCACCTATACCGCAGTAAATACTATTCTCGCCCTGCCCATAGGCTTTCTTCCTATGGGGGCGGGCATCTTCCTTCATTATCTCTCTTACCCTGCTCTCTTTGCTCTCGCTTCCCTGGGCACTGGGATAGGGGCATGGCTAAGTAGCCGCTATGCAATACGCTCAACAGCCAAGATTGAGTTGGAAACTTGACCTTATAGGCCTCTCATGGTACAATTCCGCCCGGTAGATGCCCCCATCGTCTAGTGGACTAGGACACAGCCCTTTCAAGGCTGCGACAGGGATTCGAATTCCCTTGGGGGCACTCGGGAATCATCCAAAAAAGTGCTGGCAGAGCAGTTCTACCAGCACTTTTCTCATGTCCTGAACTAAAGCACCTTAGCGAATAAGCTCCAAATTGCGGCCAAGGAGCAACTGTTCTACGTCCTCCTTATTGACGATGGGAATGTTCTGCGGAATCGTCATCTTTAGGGCTGCCATGGCCATACCATAATCGAGGCCCACTTGCAGACTCCCATGAAGGTAGCCATACAATACTCCTGCATCAAAGGCATCCCCAGCCCCCAGGCGATTCACCACTTCCACTTCATAAGCTGCCGAAGAGTAATAGCGTTCCCCATCATAAGCTAGAGCTCCTTCACCTCCCAAAGTCATCACGGCCGCTTCTAAACCATACTCTTCCAGAAGACACCGCAAAGCCTCTCGACGTTCTAGCTGCCTCCCCAGAACGATCTCCATATCCGCCTCTGTCGCCGTAACGAGGTTTACAAAGGGCAGAATCTCTTGGCAGGCAGCCCTGGCTTCCTCTGGCAACCAAAGCAGTGAACGATAATTGACATCAAAAAACACCTTCAACCCTATGGAACGAGCCCTGGCAGCGATTTCAGGGACACTCTGTCGGCAGGTTTCCGAGAGGGCCGGAGTGATTCCCGTCAGCTGGAGCCATTTTGCCCCAGAAATATACTGCCAATCTAAATCATCCGCTGTCATCGTTGTAGCGGCGCTATTTGCCCGATCATAGATGGTCATCAAAGGACGCGGGCGGGCACCCCATTCAACAAAAAAGGTGCCCACCCGACCCTTCTCTGTCCAAACGACCGCTGAGGTATCCACTCCAAAAGAGCGCAATTCGTTGACGATCTTGCGCCCCAGAGCATTGTAGGGCAGCTTGCCGATCCAACCTGCGTGAACACCTAACCTCTCCAGCCCGATGGCCACGTTCGACTCGGCCCCTCCATGCATAGCAGTAAAGTGAATACAATACTCTATCAGCTCGTGGGGCGGC
Organism: Anaerolineae bacterium; assembly: GCA_021162655.1. Lineage (GTDB taxonomy): Bacteria > Chloroflexota > Anaerolineae > UBA1429 > UBA1429 > JAGGYI01. The sequence goes on along the minus strand of JAGGYI010000308.1, from coordinate 11,822 downwards.
GGAGCAAACATTACCATCGTCTCACCCACGCAGACGACCTCTACGTGGGCACTCTGCTTCGTCGGCAAGCTCTGTTCACCCATCAGCGCCTCCTTAAAGCAAACCCAACTCCTTGAATGCTGCGATCATAGCTTGCTTCTTGTCCTCTTCAACAGGCAAAATAGGCGCCTTGGGATAGCCCACATCAATACCTCGCTCATGCAGAGCTGCATAGCAGGCAGCGTTCGTCGAGCTGGGAATATGAAGGGCAAGCCGTGCTTTGTTTACCTTGAGCTGAAGCTTGGCCGCCTCCTCATACTTGCCAGCCTCGAATAGATCCCAAAGCTCCACCATGATCTCTGGGAAAGCATTGGCCAATCCTGAAACACAACCCCTCGCTCCAGCCATCCAGGCAGGCAGGGCAATCGCCTCCGTCCCCACAACGAAGCGGAAATCTGGCTTGTCCTCCATGGCCAAAATCATATGCGTAAACTCTACATAGCTAAATCCGCTGTCCTTGATCCCTTGAACCCCTACCTCAGAGAGATGACGGAGGAAACTGGGGGTCACTGTCACCCCCGAGGCCTTTGGATTGTTATAGACAAAGACAGGAACATCCACCGAGTTCACCAAAGTCCGGAAATACTCAACTACCGTCCGCTCATCATGCCGATGGTAATACGGTGGCACAGAAGCTACATAGTCCGCGCCTGCCTCTTGAGCATGCTGAGCCAATTCCACCGAGTCAGCCGTCGAGGCAGTGCCTACGTGCGCAATGATGGGGATACGCCCGCGAGCCTGGTCGAGAACGATCTCCAACACCCGCTTACGCTGGGCAACGGTCATAATCGGCCCAGAGCCATACGTTCCGCAAACAAAAAGGCCGTGGCTCCCCTTCTCGATCTGGAACTCGACCAAACGGCGCAATCCCTCTTCATAGACCTCCCCATCTTTGGTAAAGGGGGTAGTCAGCGGCGGTATAATACCTTTGAGTTCCTTGCTCATCTTGCTCCTTTCCTAGTCCCCATATCAGGGGAACTTTCTGCTATGTGCAAAGCTCATATATTATAGCCCTCTTTAGCTTTCCGCAAAAAAGACTCGAACAAGTTGACACACTCTCCCCCTCTCTGTAACCTATAAAAGCATCCTGGAGAGAGGAGAAGACCATGGCAGGAAAACGCATTCTCATCATCCTCGGAGGAATATACCATGATTTCGAAGGGTTCACAAAGGCCATCCGCCCTGTACTTGAGGCGGCTGGGCACTTTGTAGAGACCACCTACGACCTCGATACCCTTTTACATCTAAAGGAAAAGGGGTATGACCTTGTTCTCAGTTACACCAGCCTCTCCAAACATCGGGAAGGCAAAGGAGACACCCACCCCGAAACACTTTCTTCGGAGCAGACGCAAGCCCTTATCGAATGGGTACGCCAAGGGGGAAGTTTTCTCCCCGTACACTCGGGGTCTGTCTCCGGAGCTCCTAACCCCGCCCTCCGAGAGCTGATCGGGGCGGTCTTTGTCGAACATCCCCCACGCTTCAGTTTCACTGTCTATCCCATGGGGAAGGAACACCCCATCACTGAAGGCATTGAAGCGTTCACCGTCAAGGATGAGTTCTACATCCAAGACTATACCTCTTCCATCGAAATCCATATGGTCGCCATAGACAGAGGAATAGCTTACCCTATGGTTTGGAGCAGAAAGGAAGGAAAGGGCAGAGTAGCTTACATCGCCATGGGACACGACGAAGAAGTTTGGCAACTTGTGCCCTACCAACGGCTTCTCCTCCAAGCGATCGACTGGCTGACAGAATAATCCCAAAAGGGGGAAAAATGGGGGAGCGTCCTGAGGACGCTCCCCCGTTCATTTTTACCGTAACTTGAAGACGAGGCCCGTCACCGAATGAGGCGCAAAGGTATAGAAAAACTCTTTGCCGCTCAGCCTTAGAGGGACCTTTTTCGTCTTGACCACCTCGGGATCCGCAAAAGAATTTTTAGCCTTAATGTTCGGGGCTCCTATGATGTAAGCTTGTCCCTCTTCACCAAATTCGCCCTCCTGTAAAATGATCCTAGCTTCTGTCTCTTTGAGGCTCCGGTTCACCACAAAAAGGGTCCCCTCCCTCGCCTTCTCGTCCAGAGTACCAACAAGGTCAAGTACCCGCAACCCTGGCTGATCTCCAGCCTGGAAGGTCTCGCCTTCCCAGTAAACATCCAGCACTTCTGCTCTGGCTTGCTGACTGTAAAGCTCAAAAGGATAAAAGATCGTCTGCAAAAAGAGCCCGTCCGAGCGCGTCACGATAGGGGCAATGACATTGACAATCTGAGCCAAGTTGGCCATCTTGACGCTATCAGCATGGCGTAGGAAAGCGTTCAACTGCAAAGCAACAACCAAGGCATCCTCAAGGTTATACTCCTCTTCCAGGTTCTCTTTGATTCCAGTCCGATACCAGACATTCCACTCATCTACAGCCAGATAAATAGGACGCTTGATCTTTCGGCAAGTGCGCATGGCAGAAATAAACCCTTCGGCAGCAGAAAGGCGCTCCTCGAACAACTCTGAAAGCCCCATATAGCTAAAGAAATCATCCTCGCGATTGCCCACATACCAATGTATAGCCATATAATCCACGAGGTTCCCTGCTTGCTCCAGAAGAAGCTGGCCTCGCTCCACCCAATCATCAAACCAGCCACTTGTCCACGAGGCGATCAAGTGAATTTCCGGATCCACCATCTTCATCGCTTTACCAAACTCGGTGAAAACCCGAGCATACTCCTGGGGAGTCTTCATTCCTATCTGCCAAGGCCCATCCACCTCGTTGCCAATCCCCCAATATTTGACGCGATAGGGCTCAGGGTATCCATTCCTCTCCCTAAGCCTGGCCAGAGACGTCCCCTCGCCATTACAATATTCTACCCACTCGCGCGCCTCCCGAAGAGAACCATCACCACAGTTAACCACTAGGTAGGGCTCAGCCCCCAACTGCCGGCAAAAAAGGATGAACTCATCGGTGCCGAAACGATTGCTCTCTACTGTGTTCCAGGCCAGCTCAGCACGCGCCGGGCGTTCGTCCTTTGGGCCAATGCCATCCCGCCAACAATACCCCGAAGCAAAATTTCCTCCTGGATAGCGAATGACAGGCATCCGCAGGCGGCGCAGTGCCGCCAGTACATCCTGGCGAATGCCCCATTCATCCGCCAGAGGGGAACCTTCATCGTAAATACCACCATAGATGCAGCGCCCTAAATGCTCTGCAAAGCCTCCAAAGACATTGCGGTCCAGAGACCCAAGCTTGCGCGCTGGATCCAACTTGATGAGATTCATTCCACTCCCTCCCGTGCATTTCTCTCGACAGCTCTTTAGAGCTTCGCTACAATATACAATAGAGTTTCAGCCTTGCCTAGGAGAAGAGAAATGGCCCCTCAAAAAGCTCGTCCCCTGCGGATCATCAACAGCGTGGCCCCTATTCGCGTTTGTGACAACGGCGGCTGGACGGATACATGGTTCGCCAAGCATGGTCGCGTTTTTAATATAGGGGTCTATCCCTACGTCGAAGTCCAAATCGAGGTATACCCCCGCGACAGTATGGAACATCGGGTCATTCTCCACGCCGAGAACTTTGGCCAACGTTACGCCGTCTTTCCCAGGCATGAACGCCACGAATGGATCCATCATCCCCTCTTGGAAGCCTCTATCGATTATATGGGCGTACCTCCAGACATCTCTGTGCAGATCTCGATCTTTTCCGAAGCCCCTGCCGGCTGCTCCACAGGCACTTCTGCCGCCGTGACGGTAGCTCTCATTGGCGCATTAGACCAGCTCACCCCAGGACGGATGACTCCTCTAGAAGTTGCCTATGCCGCCCATCACATCGAGACAGAGATCCTCAAGCAACAAAGCGGCATTCAAGACCAGCTTTGCGCTGCTTTCGGGGGGATCAACTACATCGAAATGTTTGACTATCCCTATGCAGCAGTCTCGCCAATCTTTCTACCTAACCCCCTTTGGTGGGAGCTGGAGCGCCGCCTAAGCCTGATTTTCCTTGGGCGGTCTCATTCTTCGTCCGCCATCCACGAGATGGTTATTCAGAACCTGGAGGATGCCGGTCCCGATAACCCCAAGCTAGAAGCTCTTCGCAGAACGGCTCAAATGTCTCGCGATGCCCTCTATGCCGGAGATTTTGCCGCTCTGGGGCAGGCAATGATCGTTAATACAGAAGCCCAGCGCGATCTTCACCCCAAGCTAATCAGCAAGGAGGCCCAGCAAGTCATTGAGATCGCCCGCGAATACGGCGCTTTGGGGTGGAAAGTCAACGGAGCAGGCGGCGAGGGAGGCTCGATCACCCTCCTTAGCGGTTCCTCTATGAGCCGCAAACGGGCCATGATCCGCGCCATAGAAGAGACGAATCCCCTTTTCCAGAACATCCCTATCTATTTGAGTCGTTTTGGACTCCGAGTTTGGACCCGCAAACCCGACAATACAGATGATTAGCACTTGACAATGGGACCAGGGAAAGGTCTTTCCCTGGTCCCATTGTCTCTCTGCCTCTCCCTTCCGCTAGAGGTGATGCACCGTATCTGTGATGCGCTTGTCAGGGCCACCCTTTTTCTTGGGACGAGAGGTCTTTTTCTTTTCCTCGATAAAGGCATCATAGCGAGCTCGATCCACAGGGATCTCCACCGGCTCTCCCGTAGCCCCAGAGAGAATGATTGCATTGATCAACTCCACGCTGTTCAAGCCCTCTACTCCTGGAGTTAGAAGCTCCTCCCCGTAGAGGATATGCCGCGCCATATTGCGGATGATAGCAGCATGGCCCGACTCGCACTCGGGGATCTCTACCTCAACCTCTTTAGCTGGCGGGTGCTGCCACATATCTGGAGAGGTATCGCTAAACGCTTTCACCCCTTCGGGAAGCTCCCAAAAGCGCAATTGATCTCCTATGATCTGGAGCTTGCCTCGCTCTCCCGCGAATTCCATAATCTCTGAAGTAGGCGCTTCGGTAGTTGAGCAATAAATATAGCCCACCGCGCCATTAGGATACTCGAGCATTGCCGAGGCGACGTCCTCTACCTCAATATCGTGGTTCTTGGTCGCCGTATAAGCCACCACTTTGTTGGGCAGACCGCCAAGCCAAGCAAAGCGGTCCAACGAGTGAGGCGCCTGGTTAATTAGCACCCCTCCACCTTCACCGGACCAAGTAGCCCGCCAACCGGCAGAATCATAATAAGCCTGGCTTCTAAAAGTGGCATACACCATCATCGTCCGGTAGATCTCCCCCAGCGCCCCTTTGCTTACAAGCTTCCAAGCGGCCCGCCACACGGGAAAAGTGCGCGTTTGATACATCACAGCAAAGGGAGTCCCCGTGCGCTTGGCAGCCTCAACCATCGCATCTGCCGCTGAAACAGTTACAGCGATGGGCTTCTCTGAAATCACCGGCTTGCCTTTTTCCATCGCATAGATCGAGATCTCGGGGTGGAAATAATGGGGAGTTGCCACGATCACTGCATCCACATCGTCGCGGTCAATGAGTTCATGATAATCTGTACAGTAGGGGACCCCAAACTCCTCCCCCACACTCTTGGCTACTTCAGGAACAATGTCACAAACGGCCGTCAGCACACACTCGTCGATCTTTTGAATGGAACGAGCATGCCCTGTGCCCATACCCCCAGTACCTACGATTCCGTAGCGAACTCGAGCCATGATTTATTCCCTCCATCATAGTTTCCACGCATTCGCATTATATCCTCCTCCTTTCGGAGGACAAATCGCTTCGAAAAGGATTGCCAGTCAGCTGAATTTGTGCTAAAGTTGAGTTCGCTCATCTCCATCTCGCCGAGGAGCTATCAACATGCCCTCCTCTCTGGAGATAGAAACCTTTCTCCGCACAGAAAAGCCTCACCATCTCTTTGAACCCGCCCAGGAAAGCGAGTTCGTCTGGCCCGAATACAAAGCTCACTCGATCGTCAACATCGCGGCAACCATTGCCAAGATTTTCGGCAAGGAGCTTCCCTCGGTGGCCCCCCCACTGGCCCCTGTATACTGGCGAGGTTTTGAATCATCCACCCGCCGGATCATCCTAGTCCTCCTCGATGCTTTGGGGTACCTCCAATTCCTCCAAGCCTTGGAAGAAGACCCTTCCTGCCTCTGGCACAACTACATCCCAAAGGGACGCCTCTTTCCTATGACTTCTGTTTGTCCTTCCACCACTGCCACCGCCCTCGCCAGCCTAACGACAGGCACCGAGCCCATTGTCCATGGGCTACTGGGCTACCAGCTCTGGCTCAGAGAGTACGGTGTCCTTACAGAAATGCTCGCCCTCAAACCCGTTTATGGCACAGGCAAAGAGACGCTTTTGGATTGGGGACTTCTCCCGGAGAGATTTCTCCCCGTGCCAAGCATTGGCACCCTATTGAAGCGCGTTGGCATTCATACCACTGCCCTCATCCCCGCCCGCCACCTGCGGGGCGGGCTCACACGCATTTGCTACCGTGGTTTCCAGCGCGTCTTTGGCTACAACAATGAGAACGGCCTTTGGTCCCTTACTCAATATGCCATCACTCAAGAGGAGAATCCCCTCAATTTCTACTTTCTCTACTGGGGCGGCATCGATTCTACCATCCACTCCCGAGGTACGGAGCACGGTTTTTGGCAAGCCCAGCTACGGTTGATTACCGAAGCCTGCCAACGCCAATTCCTGGAAAAACTCGACCCCTCGCAACGAGAGGGCACTCTCTTTATCCTCTGTGCTGACCACGGGTTCATCGCTTCTCCTATCGAAGCTGCTTACGATACAGAGGGCAATTCTCCTCTTGCTCGCCTCTTGCTCATCCCCTATAGCGGGGAATCGAGGACGGCTTATCTCCACGGCTCCCTAAAGCATAGCAAAGAGTTTCTCAAAGCTGTTCAGGAATGCCTAGAGCCTCACTTTATTATCAAGCCCACTTCCGAATTGCTCCGAGCAGGGCTTTGGGGATTCCGGAAAGCCATGCCAGAAGCCCGATCACGCCTAGGAGACTTGGTAGCACTCGCTCGAGGAAAGCACTATCTAGATCGCCAGAACCTTCGGTTCGTCCTACGAGGGCGCCATGGAGGGCTTGCTCCTGAAGAAATGCTGGTCCCTTGGCTCATCTTCCGGCTGGACGGATGAAAAAAGATGAAAAGCTAGGAATCTTTTCGTCCCACTACAAGACGTAAACTCTGAAAAGGCCCGAATTCCTCTCGATGAATGACCGTTAATCCCGCTTCTTGCATCAGCAAAGCCTCATCTCGGAGAATATCCCCGAAAAATGTCCACAGTTTAGCCAGCAAAGTTCCCCCAATATTCCCGTCTGAGGGAACACCTGCCTCCACCATGGAAAGTACTCCTCCCGGACGCAGCACCCGAGCCACCTCGCGCAGAGCTCCAAGCCCATCAGGGATAGCCCCAAATACGAAACTCATCACCACCCCGTCAAAAGTGTGCTGGGCAAAAGGAAGATGCACCGCGTCTCCTTGGACGAGAAAGGAGTGAACCCCTGCTCTCTGCAAGCGGCGCTGAGCCTGGAGCAACATTCCCCACGAGAGATCCAACCCCACAAGGCATGCATACTGCCGGCTTTGAGCAGCTCTCTCCAAAAGCAAGCCAGGGCCAAGGCCTATCTCTAGCACACGCCCGCGTTGGGGAGCCCTCTCCAATGCACGGCAGGAGTAGGCGAACCACACAGGGATCAAGCGCACCAGCGGAGCATAGAACCCAGAAAAACGATCATAGAAGCGTTGATAGTTAAACGTCTTCATGCGCTGCTCTTTCGTGGGATTGACATCCCCCCGGGGACGTACTATCATCTTCCAAGAAAATGCCCAAAGGAGCGAGAGAGATGGTTACCCATGCGGTCGATAAACATCCAGAAGAAGTCATGCCTGGTGTATTACGCACGGTGCTTAGCTATGGTGAGAAATTGATGCTCACCGAGAACTTTCTTAAAGAGGGATCCCAAGTGCCGGCCCATGCCCATCCTCATGAGCAAATCACTTATGTAGTACGAGGAACGGTCAAATTCACTCTCAGTGGGAAGGAATTTGTCCTCGCTGCAGGAGAATGCTGCCTCATTCCTGGCAACGAACCTCACGGTGTGGAAGCACTTTCTGACTGTGTCCTTCTCGATGCTTTCTCTCCCCCCAGGGAAGACTTTCTTCAGAAGTAACAGGGAGGAGCCCTTCTAGGGCTCCCCTTGTTTTGGAACCCCTAACGCACCAGAAGATCCTTCAGCCCTCTTTTTCCTCTCTTCCTCGAACTCGCGGTACACACCGAACCACTCGGCAAGTTCTGCACGGCGACGAGCGGCCTCGCGCTGGCGCTGTGCCTCCCTATAGGCAACCATCCGGCGAAAGATCTCTTGCTGCACCTCGTGTGGGTTAGGCACGCCATCAAAGGTAAACTCCCCAGCTCCAGCCGTCTGGACCACCACATTCCCATAATTGAAAAGCGAAGCCAGAATATCGGGGACCTCCAAAGAGATGTTCTGAATCATCCCCAAACTAGCCTCTCGACGTTGCTCGGAGAAAAAGAGAGGGCGCTTCTCAACATCGATGATTCTCTCATTCGTTACAATGTAGAGGTCATTCCCCCAATCGTTAAACTGCCACCAGAGCCATCCTATACTCAATACAGTGAAAAACAGGGCAATATATGGATAAAAAGGAACACGAGAGATTATAGCAGGAGGAAAGCCCCAGAACCCCAACACAGAGAGGATCCCCAACACCACGCTAAGCCCGAGAGGCCAAAGTATATCCCTTATCAAAAAGATCCAATGCTTGCGCCAAGTGACCGCCTCTGATGTCTGGATCCTGGTACGGGGGACCAAATCTCGCTCCGCTAGCCAAAGAAGAAACCTCGTTAGTGCGCGGGGTTGGGGCTGAGCGTTTTCCCCCTCTTCTAGATCAACAGGTTCTTCCACTGCCCTCTCTGGTGGCTGTTCCGCCTCCGTCCCTGGCTCTATATGTTGGCGAAGGGCCTGTTTGATGAGGTGCCGCTGAGTAGCCCGCGCGGTTGCTTGAGCGCGAGAAAGCTGATTCCAAACTGCCTGGCGCATCTCCTCCGGATGCGGAATATGATCGAAAAGCATCGTGCCCATCTCGGCGGCCGTTTCGATAGTCAGATCGCCATAGTCCAAAAGCTGCCCCAAAAGCCCACGCACAACGTTAATGTTCTGAACCCGGTCCAAGGGCACTTCTTCTTGTGAATCATAAAGGAACGCGACCCTCTCGCGATGGCTGATTCGTTGGGTCGTCACGACAAAATAATCGTTCCGCCAATCATACCAGCGCCAGAGAAAAGCTATTCCATAGAGGGGCAACACTGGTAAGAGAAAATAACTCAATCTGGGAGGAGTAGGAGAAAACCGACGCAATACGAAAAGTAAAATCAAGTACCCCAACACCACCAGAGTCACAAAAGCGATCGAGCGAAGAAGGACTATCCAATGCCGCCGACAATGGTGAACTACCAGTTCCCCTGGCTCAAGCCAAGGGTAACGGGGAGCACGCAACTTGAGGATAATCTCCTCTGGGATGAGCAAGCGGCGCCGAATCTCAGGGTACTCGGACAAAAGCTCCTGAAAAGCCGGCCTCCGCAAGGTCCAAATGCGCATCTCTGTGACGGCGGTGACTGTAGCATCGCGCGGCTCCCCCAAAAAGAGCGAAGTCACGCCAAAATAATCTCCAGCACGTACCATACCCACGGGACGTCGCAACCCCTGTTCATCCACGCGATGGATAACGGCCTCCCCCTCAGCGATGATAAAGAGCGTAGAGCCACGCTCTGCCTGCCGACACAGTTCTTGCCCCGGCTGCACGACCCTAGCCTCACAGAGCTCTGCCACCTTGCGAAGATACTCCTCCTCCAACTGGCTGAAAAGAGGTATCCTTCGCAAACGCTCGATCAAGTCCATCGCTTCTCCTACCCCCGTGCAGAATCCTCAAACACCGGCGCAAGAAGATTATCCACTGGGACAAAATCGTCGGTCAAAACCAGAGGCTCCTCCTGAGCCAAATACGCCTCAAGCTCTTGCACCTCCAAAGGCCGATGGTGCAAGGCTCCTAAATTCAAAGGCTGTCGTGCAGCAACGATGACAAAAGTTGTTCGAGCAGCCTGGCGCCAATGCGCTCCCCAGGGGATCACGGCAACATGGGGGAAAACCCTTTGCAAAGTGCGCACATAGGCCCGCAAAAAGTGCCCCCGTCTCCCTCCATCGACGATATTCACCACATAGAGACCCTTCTCATCAAGCGCCTGAGCAACTAAACGGTCAAACTCTAGAGTCGTTAGATGAAATGGCACCGAATAATCGTTAAAAGCATCCCCAAAGATCAGGTCATACTTTTCCTTGTTCTCGTGAGCCAAAAAATAACGCGCATCCATGTTGTACGTTTGGATACGCGTATCGCGGGGCAGACCAAAAGCTACATGAGCCACCTCGGTCACTGCAGGGTCAATTTCTATGACCTTGATCTGGCTCTCTGGTAAAGTGATCTCCAAGTATCGCGGAAATGTATAGCCTCCTCCTCCTATACAAAGAACACGGGGCGCAGGGTTATGTCGAAGAAAAGGCTGAATGACTTGGGCATAGATCTCTTCATAACCATACTTTAAATTGGTAGGATCATCAAGATCTGTATAACTGTGCACAAGGCGATCCAACACAAGCGCGCGAACGCGATGCCCCTCAAGTACCCTTTCAAAAACTCTGATGCAATAATAATCGCTCTCTACTGGACATTCTCGACAAAGAAACCCCTTTTTATGTAAAAAGAGAACAAGAACCGCAAAGAGAAGCAATGTTATCCCCACCATGAGGCGAATCTTTGCTCGGTGGGCCTCTGCCAATAAGAACCAGAGGCCCATCAGCTCCAAGGTTATCGCTACGAGCAGCACGATCGCCTTTGTTCCAAACCAAGAAATCAAAAAGAACCCTGTTGCAAAAGTCCCTACAATGCTCCCGACAGAAGCCCAGGCAGATAACTTGCCTACCGTTGCCCCGCTATGTTCCAAGTCCTTGAGACTTAGCTTGACCACGATGGGAGAAACGCTACCCAGCGCAACGCTAGGAAGAAAAAAGACCGCGGCGACATAAGTTACCACTGCAAGGAGCAAAGGAACGTGACTACTCAATACCCAATCATGCAAGTCATTGTTCAGCCAAAGAACTCCCAGACACAGCAGCGCAGCAAAAGAGAAAACACATCCCAAGAGAGGGAAGCTTGCCCAGCGATCCGCCAGTTTCCCCCCTATGTAGTTTCCCAACGAAATACCCGCCAAAATAACTCCTATGATAGAAGTCCAGGTATACAGAGAAACGCCCAACCTCGGCGCCACTATCCTGCTAGCAACCAGCTCTAAAATCATAACGCAGGCGCTACTAAGAAAAACAACCCCATGAGGACTCCACCAGCGCCTTTGCAAGTCCATCCCCTTCCCCCCAAAAAGAGACAACGCTTGCTTGCACCTTACCGACTTTGTAAGGGCTTGTCAAGAAGCAAAAGGTGATGTTATCTCGGCGAAACGCGGCGGAACGAAAAGAGGAATGAAATGTATCGAGTGAGCTGCTAAATAAAAAAAGGGGAAAGCTCCCCTTTCCCCTTTTTTTCATTCTCGTCCCATCCCGGCCAGCTCTCAAACGTCCAGGTTCTCCACCTCTCTGGCATGCGTTTGGATAAACTTTCGCCGAGGAGGGACCTCGCTGCCCATGAGCATATTGAATGTCTGATCCGCCGAAGCGGCATCCTCCAGAGTCACCTGGATAAGCGTGCGCCGTTCTGGGTCCATTGTCGTCTCCCAGAGCTGTTCCGGGTTCATCTCTC
>JAGGYI010000130.1 GCA_021162655.1 Anaerolineae bacterium | reverse complement strand
GCTCGGTCGTAGGCCACTGCCCCCAAGCGATTGCGCCGCTGCACGCCCCACCCCAGAGCGGGCAGGTCCCACTCTGGAGGATCGAGGTAGAGGTGTTCATCGATCCCAATCGAGGCGTAGGGCTGGGGTGCCCAGGAAGGAATCTCGCCGGCAGCCACGCGGGCCAGGCCCGCCGGGTCGTAAGCGAACAGAGGGCCAGCAACACAGCCCCAACGGGGGAGCACAGCATTACTCCGGCCTCCATCCCCCTGAGGCGAACTGGAGAGGCCCGAGAGGATCAATCGAGCGCCACGCGGTAGCGATAGTAATCGGCCAGCTTCCATTCCTCGGCGCTATGCTCTGCATAACGGGTGAGAAAGAGGACGGCATCCCCATTCTCACGATCCTGATAGAAGCGAAAGTTGGAGAGCTGGAGGGTCGGTGGCTCCCCAGGGGCCCGGCGGTCGATGACTGTGAGCGTATCGCGCTTGAGGGCAAAGGGCTCCTCCTGCACCTCAGCGATGACGAGGGGACTACGAGGCATGTTGCCATTCGGGCGAACTCCCTCGATGCAGAGGTTGCCCATCCAATACAGCTTGCCCGTCTTCAGAGAACGAAAGAGCGCCGAACCGGTGGAGCTTGATTCGATAGGCTCTCCCCGATCGCAAGGGAGGGGGATGGGTTCCGACCAGGTCTCGCAGTGATCCTCCGAGAAACTGAGCCATTTATACCCGGGGCGCTCGGGGAACATGCTGTTATCACCCCGAAGGACAGCCGCAAAGCGGCCATCGCGCAACTCGGCGACAGTCGCCTCATAAAACCCGCGAGATGTCTTCTCAAGATCAGGCACAATGGGGGAACTGAGATGCCAGGCAATCGAACCATCGCTGCGGTAATCCCCAAGGAGGAAAAGGACGACCCCGGCAGGCGCCCAACAGCCTTTATAGTGAATGGGCTTGCCATCCTCATCCAGCAGGTGCGTCTGCACGGGGAAAACCAAGCGCCCTCGCGAGGTCTTGATGGGGAAGCAAAAGCTGACGGCCAGCCCATAGGGAAGACCAAACTCCAAAGGACGCAGACCAGCCCAAGTATCGGTGGCGGGATCATAGACATCCAGGACGAGCTCCCGCTTGGCATCCACGTCGAGGGTATCCTCGGGATAGAACATCCGATCCGCGACGACGAGGAGCCTCTCCGTCTCGGGATCGAAAAAGGCAGCGGGTTCCGCATAGCGGACCACGCCCCCAGGCACCTGACAACTCTTCAGAAGAGGAACGGGCTCCTCCCAAGTCACACCGTTATCGTAGCTTAGAGAGAAAACGTAATCGTCATAAGTATCCGAGGCATCCACGCGCCCAAAGCAATGCATGAGAATCGGCTTTTCCCGAGAGATGTAGGTAACAAAGCCGGTACACACCGGCCGGCCGTTCTCATAGCGAAGAAAGCGCTCTTTGGATAATACCTTCACGGGGCCACCCCCTTCCTTTGCTGCCAAGGGTATGTTGGCTGCAGGGAACTGTCAAGCCTCTAGGCCATTGACAACCTTCCCAGGAGAGAGGAAAATGGATGGTAAAAGCCCAGAGAGGGAGCATGCCGAAGACACCATCAGCCGGGGAAAGGTTCATCCTCCTTTGGGATGCAGAGCAGTTCTTTTATGATCTCGTCATCGGGGCCTTTGCCTTGGGCGCTCAACATCTCCTCAGTGTAGAGAACCTCATGGAGGCCCGGAGCCGCCCCCTTTTGCTCGCTGCCGCCGGGGTGATTGTGGCCTTTTTGCCCCGCTACCTTATCCAGCTCATGCAGCGCCAGGGACAGCCAGGGGGATTGCTAGCGTTGCTTCAGCAACCCTCCACCCAAGGAAGCCGGCGGCAGCTCTTGCGGGCGCTCGTCCTCGTTGTGCTCCTGGGGCTCTTTCTCATGGGCTTGTTCGTGCCTTTCTGGCTCGTCTTTTTCATCAGCAAACTGGAGATCATCCCCCCAGCATACCAGGGCGTTGCAGGCATTGCGACCATCTTTGGGGGCCTCATTTCCCTGGCGAGTGGCTTCATCAGTCCCCTCGTTCCCTTTTTGGTAGGAGGTTTCCTCCTAGGGTTCGTCCTCAGCGCGCTGGCCGCCGAGCTTTGGAGCGGAGCAGCACTCGGGGCCCTCCTCTTCGGGCTATGGCTCTGGAACATCAAATCAACCAACGCGCTGCCACGCCGTTGGTGCAAACTCCTGCGGTCCAGCCCAGCGCTCCGCCGGGGCCTGAAGCGAGCCAAAAGCGTCCTCCTGCCCCTCTGCCTAGCAAGCGCACTCGTCCTCTGGCAACAGATGCAGGTGGCAGCAACCCTTGCCTACCAGGCACGCTTTCACGACCTGCCCCTGCTGACTTCGCTGATCCTCTCGGGTCTCCTGCCGTTGCGTCTGCTCCTTGCCCTGCGCCCGCCCTACAAGCCGGCTAACCTCATCATGGGGGTGCTCGTCTTTGCCCTCTACCTAAAGATGCTTTGGCCACTGCTGGGCCAGGCCTAAGGCCATTTGTTTTCAGCAAGGAGCCGAGCAACGAACCAAACCTGTCCATTGAGAAGGGTCCAGGCAAGCATCGGCCCGATGACGTTCCCCGTGTATTTGTAGATCACCCCCAGGGCGAAAGCCATCACAAACTGGTTCAAAACGGTAGCATGGGGCGTGAGGCGATCGATATAGTAAAAGAACGCCCCGCACAAGGCGCCCACTTGATGTAAAAATCTCTCCCAACTCGGCCCAGAAAAAGCCCCTCGTAAGGTTAAGACAATCCGCATAAAGCATTGGCAATTTACAGCTTGGGACGCTTGAAATATAAGCGATGATCATAATAAACGTTAGAGCTATGTACAGGTACTGCACCTACCATCTCCCAACCCCCATTTCCAAGCCACGCTATAAGCTGCCCGATGGCGAAATCTACTTCTATCCTTTTCACTCCTTTGGAATCCGATATAAACACAGGCCCTTCTTCAGTCAATAGATAAGCGTCCCACCAGTTGAGCCTTGGTTTTTTTCCCTCAACCATACAATACTCCCATCTCTGCGACACGATAGCTTCCTTTCCTATCCAATTCTAAATAAACAAAATCCCGACTCACAACTTGGCAATCTTACAATTTCCCCTGGTTGGCCAAGCTGATGAACGTTTCAAGTGACACGATGTCAACCAAGTCACTATGGCGCAAGTGAGCGCGTAAGCCGCCATTTATGAAAAAATCGCGAAGCGTCCAACCGTTGCCTCCAAGCACCAGGTATGCCCTATGGTACTTTCCCTGAGAAGACAATATGGCCTCCGCCAAACACATCACCTCAAAGGGTACTTTTTGCTCCGCGGTACCTGAGACCTGCTGCCACTTGAGCGAAATCAAAAACCTCTTTCCTCTAGGGTCTTCCGCTAGCACATCAACAATGTGTCGGCCTCCGCCCAAACGTTGACCTATATTTACCTGCGTTTGGCATCGGTATTTGCCATGCCTAAGCGCAGGAAGGACCATCTCTTCTAAAACTGCACCCGTCGTTGTGTTTCTCGGGGTCATAATCAAGTACCCTTAATTGCTGTTTTCACCTTTTCGATAGACCAAAAGGTAACGATGAACTATCTCAAGATACTCTGTCTGTTCTCTTTCCTCTCGCAATACTTCCTCAGGCGCAACAATAATAATTTCTTTCAGAACAAAATCTTTCTGACGCATCATATCCTCCCATAACAGCAGTCCTGTGGGCACTAACCTACCCCCGACACGGAAATCCCTTGTTTCCAATATTAGGAAACCATCCGAAGGGAAGCAAGCCCGAACCTGGGCAACCATTTTCTTGATCGCCGTACGGTAAGCTGCAAACGACCGTTCCGTGAACTGCTCCGCTAAACGAACAAACAAAACACGTGCATTCTTCACGGATGATAGATTTAAAAAGTGGTATTCACCACAACTAAACTGAATCTGTACAAACTCTTCACTACCTTTACTAAACCTCTGCAGAATATTCCTCTTAAGCCCTGTTTCTATATAATCCTGAGGGAAAACCCAAACAGTAGTCGCCTCTAAATTTCCTTTTTCAACCCTATGAACTTTCTCCAACTTGCTCTGGTGCGACAAGACACATTCCTTTATAGGCCATTCCTCCTTTGTACACCCTCCGAACGGTTTCTCAAAGATAGGTAGATACTCGTGTGCTAATAGCAAAAAGTTATATTGAACGCTTCGGGTATACCAGAAACCTGTTGTCTTGCAATTGTGCTGACGCTTGATAACCAGTTCTCGGAGAATGAACCCGGCATCAAGGAACACCTGGATGGTTTGGAAACCAATAGGAACGACATGTTTCGACTTGCGAGCATCACCAATGAGGATGGCACACTTGCCACCGGGCTTAAGAACTCGAAAACTTTCCCTAGCAACTTTGCGCATTTCCATAAGAAAATCTTGCACCGGCAAACTGGACAAATCACCCTCAATCTTGGTGCTATATTTGACAATTCCCGCATAAGGAGGATGAGCACAAATCAGATCAATGCTATCACTGGAAATATCAGACAGATCTCTAGCATCTCCGACTTTCACCTCTGGTTCATACAACGGTAAAGCTCCGTCACCGAAAAGTTCAAGCGGTGGCGAAAACTTTAAGTTTTCTAGGGTTATTCCCACTGCACCTGGGTTGATATCCCTAGCAATACACCGCCGGCCGAGAAGCTTCGCTTCAATAGCTGTAGTTCCCCCACCAACAAAATGATCGAGGACAACATCACCAGGTCTGGAATACTTGAGAATAACATTGCGTGGGATATAAGGTGACCAATTGCCTCGATAACGACCGTCATGAGTAGCCCAATTACCACGCTGCTTGAAACTCCATACAGTTGTAGTCTCCTCATGGAAATGGGTTGGCTGCCATCGTTTAATGCGTTTGGGACGTTTTAGCACGCTAACATTAGCACCATAGGCCTCTGTAATGATCCGTTCCAAAGTACTAAAGGAAATACCGTAGCGCTCTCCAATTTCGGAATCGGACATCCCGTGCGCTTTGTCAGTCAGCACAGCCTTGTGAAATTCCTCCTTGCCGTGCACGCTCAAAATATGTGAACGCAGGTCACCGTTCACACGCGCATAGCACAGCGGACACCAAACTTGTTCCTGTTGTTCTTCTACTAAATGTGCTTTCAAAGTTCGCCTCCACTGTCACATCCTATTCACACTCGGCCACCGCCAGGCACTTGGCTAAACTCAAGTATCTTCTGAAACACTAGCAAACCGGAATTGGGTTCCCCACACTCCGCCTCAAGTAATCCCGCTGATAGTTCACCACCCTCCCTATAGATAACCAGAAAATGCCGCTAGAACCAAATAATCCAATATCACCATCCTGCCAGGGCGAATATTCGCATCGTTCGTTTCAACGCCACCAAACTCCGGATTAATGCCACCTCGTAGTTTCTTATCCACCAAACCTCTATTTTCCCTAATAACTCCCTGCTTTGTAAAAAAGAATTCTAAATTCAGAGCCAAGTCTCTTTCGCCGAGAAGTTTGGACAACTCGTGGGCAATCTCGTCCCTATCGTCTCGAACCCTTTGGATCTCCTCAAGCTCGACAACTTTCGGAATATCGCCCACTTGCTACTGATCTATTGTCTGGTCCGTCTTGAGAATTTCACACCCGAAAGACCCAGCGAGGATAGAAGCAAGTTGCCCTTACCACTTCGGGGGCAAGGATTTTATTGACGTCCAGCACAATATCTTTCCCCACCATTGAACCAACTACGGCTTTCCTATCCTCCTCACACACCTGGCATACTAAGGTTCGCTTGGAACTTTCGCCAGGCTTCACCATCAGCTACGCCCTATTCATCTCCTCTGAGCTTAGCTATCCTCATTTTACCATGCCCAGCCCATAGAATTCAACCACAAAGCGAAACGCGCCAGAGAAAGCAAAGCGCCCTGGCGATGGAGACACATCCCAGGGCACATCCCAGATGCAGCTCTAACAAAGCCCCCTGCCTAGCGGGAGTGGATGGGAGTCGAACCCACCAGGGCCGCTTCCGCAGCGCCCCTCAGACGGTTTTGAAGACCGCGGAGCCCACCGGGACTCTTCCACCCCCTTCTTACCTCTATAGCTTAACCGCTTTGGGCCCCACCGTCAACTTGGCCAGGTTCAAAAAGTATTGCTTTTCCCCTCTCTATAAATTCCAGCTCTACCGCACAACGGGCACATCCCTTCAGCCAGAGGGAGACCCCATATACGTGCAGAACGTACAGGTGGTGAACGGCTACTTTGAGGCCACCCTGAACTTTGGCGAGGATGCCTTTACCGGCGACACGCGCTGGATCGGGATCAGCGTACGCCCAGGCGATAGCACAGGGGACTATACTCCCCTCAGCCCCGCGCAGAGCGTGCTTGCCGTGCCCTATGCCCTCAGCCTGCGACCAGGGGCCCACATCTCGGGCTCGGTGACGGATTCCCCCTATGCCGTGCTGCACGTCTGGAATACGGCGACCAGCGGCTCGGCCTATGGGGTCAAGGGTGGGGTCTCCTCCCCCTCTGGGCGAGGCGTCTACGGCCAGGCCCTCAACGGTGGCACAGGCGTCTATGCCCAGAGCGATAGCGGCACGGCCCTGCGCGCAGTGAGCAGCAGCGGCCCAGCGATCTATGCTGACGGCCCCATCCAGAGCTCCAAGAAGAGCTACCTATTCATTCACGGCACCTTTGCCCGGGATACAGGTACTCCCTCGGGGCTTACGTTCTATCCCTACAGCCAGTACGTCGTCATTGATGCCAGCAGCACAGGGGAAAAGAGCCTTACAATCCCTGCACAGATGCCAGCAATGCTCTATGGTCAGCCAGTGAGCATCTCGGGGCTGCGGGTATATTACTATATGCAGGACGGGACGCCTCACAACACCATCAAAGCGATCCGCCTCATCCGCACGACCTCGAGCGGCGGAGCTGAAGCTGTCTACTCCTGGACGGGCTCCGTCTATCGGAGCAGCTATGGCTACTTTACCCTTACCTTCGACCCGATCGAGCTCTCCTCGCAAACGGGCTTCATTGCCGTCCAAATCGTCGTCGATTTTGAAAACACTTCGACCTCCTTTATCCTCGGTGGCGTGCGCCTGACCCTCGAGCACGACTAGGAGGTGAACGATGAACAAGCGAATTCTCTTCCTCCTAGTGGCGCTGGTCCTGCTGGGCACGTTGGTATTCCCCAGCCTGGCCAACGGGGGCGGCTTTATGCTCCCCTGGTGGGTCATCGGGGGTGGCGGTGGGCAGAGCAGCGGTGGAAACTGGGGCGTTTGGGGAACCGCGGCCCAATCCATCGCGGGGACGGCCACCGGCGGAGATTACGGCCTCTACTCCGGATACTGGGCCCCCGCGCTCGCCCAGCAGCTCTACCTTCCCCTTGTCCTCAAAGGCAGCTGACCCCCAAAAGAAAGCATCCCCGAGCGGTAGGCTCGGGGATGTTTTTCTTGCAAGCCTCAGCCCCCTCCCTTGATGGCCCCCGCCGTGAGCCCGCGCACCATAAAGCGCTGCCCCAGCGTATAGATGGCCAACACCGGGATGGCCATGATCACCGCCGCTGCCGAGAGCTCGCCCCAAGGCAACACGTCCACCGTGATCATCTGAGCCAGCCCCACTGGGATGGTCATCTTGTCCTCGCTATAGATCAAGACGTAGGCATAGAGGAACTCACTCCAGGCCTGGGTGACCCCAAAGAGCATGACGGCCAAAAGGGCCGGCTTGGTCAACGGCAGAACCACCCGGAAGAAGGCCTGAAAGCGATTACAGCCATCGATCAGGGCGGCCTCCTCCAGCTCGGTGGGGATCGAGCTATAGTAGCCCATCATCAACCAGGTGGCAAAGGGCAGCCCAAAGGTGGGATAAGAGATGATCAGCGAGAGCAGAGTGTTCGTCAAGCGAAGTTTGCTAAACACCTGGTAGATGGGGATGAGCATCATGATGCCGGGCATCAGGTAGGCCACCAAGATGAGGCTAGAGAAGGTGTTTGCTCCTCGCCAGCGCAGCCGGGTGAGCCCATAGGCACCCAGAGAGGCCACTGCGGTGGAGATGAGCGGTGTGAACGGACACGGAAAAAACCTACCCACTAGAAAGAAAACCGTGGCGAACGTCTCTGCAGCGCGCCTCCTTTCTGCCCCCAAGGGGTACTAGCTGCTACGCTGTTGGGCGTTCGTCGTTGAGGGAGAGATGTGAGGGGAACGTCATCATCGACGTGAGGAAGGCAAACGACGAGGAACTATATCCGGCTGGGAACCAGTCGAACCGGGTATGCCCTCAGGGAGGGCATATCTTGCCTACATTATAAGAGCTCCATTGTGCCCTGTCAATGCTTTTTGGGGGAGGGCATCCCTGCTTCCGATCCCCCGCATCCCCCCTCAGCGTACCTCTCGCCCGAAAGCACCTCCAGTT
>JAGGYI010000225.1 GCA_021162655.1 Anaerolineae bacterium | reverse complement strand
TCAGACAACACAGTCCGTCGAGTCAACGAGGTAGCTATGCCTCCAAACGTGGAGAAATTTCTTGTTACTTACCAGGGACCGACGGGCAAAGGAACAGCGATTCACGCCATTTTGGAAGCGGCTGCTACACTGCAGGTTCGAGCGTGTGTGGTCGTTGAAGCTCGTGCTCCAGGGATCGCTCCAAAGTGGGTCTCGTTACTAGCAGAACCCGTACTTGCGGGTGAGGCGCAGGTGGCAATGGCCTATTATCAGCGGAGCGCTTACGCCGCCTCTCTTGTAGATAATCTCATTTTCCCTTTCTTCCATGCTTTTTTACGGACAGATTTGCGCGATCCAGTTGCTAGCGAATTTTGTCTTTCCGGTGAGGTGGCAAGAGATTTGGCCTGCTGTGATGTATGGGAGACAGAAGTTGCTCGTTTTGGATTCAACGTTTGGATGGCGACCCAAGCCCTTGTGCGAGAGTGGCCTCTTGTCCAAGTGAATCTGGGTTACCGTGGGGATCCTAGCGGCGAGCCAGGTGCCTTGTTAGACGCTCGTTTCCTTCACACTGTGGGGACGATGTTTCGTTTTCTGAGCGTTCATCGGGAGTTTTGGTTGACAGAAAGACCTTTTTTGCATGTCCCCAAGCGGGGATTGGAATTTGTAGAAAAAGATATTTCTTCGCCAGAGTGTCTTTCTTCTCTCGCTTCGGCTCTTTGGGAGGGCAAAAGAAGAAGCTTTGCCGAATGGGAAAAGATCTTTTCTCCAGAACTTCTTGCAGAACTTTTTGAGACGGTCACGCACTTTAAGGAGCGCGGGTTTCCCATTTCGCTCTGGGCAAGCCTCGTAATGGAGACTGCTCTCATCTATAATCAGGGGGAGGGGGATCCAGACAAGGTAGTGGAAGCGCTTTTGCCTATTTTCCATGGGCGAACGGCAGCGTATCTTGCAGAGACTCAGGGAATGTCTCCGAGGGAACGCGAAAAGGTAGTACAGCAAATATTGGAAGCTTTTGAGAAAGAAAAGCCCGAGTTTTGCCGTCGGTGGCAGAGCTATGAATCTCTATGGATCGATCAAGACGCTGCCTATTGGACCTCTTAGGTGTTAGCAAACTTTGACGAACTGAAGAAACTGGAACAGGCTATGAAACCAAGATCACGAGACCATTGGCGAATCTGGGGTAGGTGTTGGGCTTTACTTATCGTCATAGTCGTATTGATTGGGGGTGGGCTCTTTGGAAAAGTATGGGAGGCCCAGGCACAAGGGGGACGCTCAAAGGGCCGGGTAATTGTTCAGATGGTTACTCCTCCCTTGGGAAGTGCCAAGGCGTCAGACACTGCTCTTCGGGCGGAGCTCGACCGGATTCAAAAGAGGGTCTTGGATCGGGTTCATGAAATAGTTCCTTCGGCGCAGGTTGAATATTCGTACAAGGTTACCTTCAACGGCGTGGCTCTGCGCCTCTCGAACACTGACGATAAAGTTTTGGAGAAAATCGCCTCCTTGCCTGAGGTAAAAGCGGTCTATAAAGAGACGGCTTTTGTACCTACCCTTTTTGCAAGTCTTCCACTTCTCCATGTTGAGGCGCTTTGGTCCCAAGTTGGAGGGGAATCGCAAGCAGGCGCAGGTGTAAAAATAGCTATCCTCGATAGTGGCATAGATATTACCCATCCGATGTTGGCTAGTGCAGGGTTCCATTATCCTCCAGGGTATCCAAAGGGAGATGCACGTTATACAACCCCCAAGGTGGTTGTGGCGCGGGCGTATTTTCGCCCCGAAGATCCTCCACCCCAGGAAGAGGCCAGTCCTTTACCAGGGCCGCAGGGGTCTTTTCATGGAACATATCTGGCGAGCGTTGCTGCAGGCGCTCGAGTTTTAGCGACTTGGCGCGGTTTCACGACTGAGATCAGTGGTGTCGCCCCCCGAGCATGGCTGATGAACTATCGGATTTTTTACCCTAATAGCCAGGGAGAGGTCTTTGCCTACACTGCCGAGATCCTTCAGGCGATCGAAGACGCGGTGGCTGATGGTGCCCAGGTCCTTTGCTTGGGGTGGAGCAGCCTTGCTGCTTGCTCTCCTCTCTCTTCTCCCGTGGCTATTGCCTTGAACACGGCGATGGACTCTGGATGCGTTGTGGTCGCGGCAGCGGGAAATGAGGGCCCCGGATACGGTTCGGCTAGTCGTATTCCCGGGGGCATAGAACGAGTCATTACAGTGGGGTCCGTCAGCAAGGATTCCGTCGTTGGCTATGACCTGGTCGATGTGGTCTCTCCGGAACCCGTACCAGAGAACCTCAGAAACCAACCATTTGCTCGAGCACTTTTTGGAACAGAGATCACCTCTACACTTGGGCCATTGCCATATGTTGACGTAGCCCAGGTGGATCCTTCGGGCAGCTCCCTTGCTTGCCAAGCTCTCCCTGAGGGGTCTCTATCGGCAAAGGCTGTTCTTATCAACCGGGGGGAGTGCACCTTTGCTGATAAGGTGTATTATGCCCAACAAGCTGGAGGGGAGATTGCTCTCATCTGTAATGATTCTGAGGATCTTTTTGAGATGGGATGCGGTGGTGCCCATTGTGCGCCTGGGGAGATCAACATCCCCGCAGTGCTAGTCTCCCATAGTTTTGGAGAGCGCCTCCGCAGCTGGCTTACTTTGCACCCAACGGCAGAGTTGCGATTGGACCCCTTTAGACGTGCTCTCTCGACTTTTGGGAAAGTGGTCTCGTCTTTTAGCGGCCGGGGGCCTGCCTTCGCCCGTTTTCTCAAGCCCGACGTGGTAGCTCCAGGGGAGCTTGTCCTTTCTGCAGGGAGTAATGGTGGGGATGCTTTTGTCCAGACGAGTGGCAGTAGTGCCGCGTGTGCTCACGTAGCGGGGGCAGCAGCATTGCTTCTTCAGTTACACCCAGATTGGCAACATGACCAGATCAAAGCCGCTTTGATAGGAACAGCGAATCGGGAAGTGTGGCAGGATGAAGATGCGACTAGACCTGCTACCTCCCTCGAGTGTGGCGCCGGCTTGGTGGATCTGTCCAAAGCTTCCACCCCTATAGCTTTTGTTTTTCCGCCGAGCTTGGCTCTTTCAACGATTTTCCCAGGAGAGAGCCGGGAAATAGCTCTTCAGCTTCGGGCACCCCGCCAGCAAGTCAGCGAGCGCAAGTTCCAAATCTCATCAACTCTTCAGGGCGCTACCCTCAGTTTTCCCTCAGAGGTTACTTTGCTCCCGGGCGAGCAGGTGACAGTTTCATTAACCGTCACCGTGCCAGCTGATGCATCCCCAGGGGATCTAACGGGCACCCTGTGGTTTTCCTCTGGCAACGATAGCTTGCAAGTGCCCCTTTGGATACATATCGCCCCTTCGTTAGAGACTGCTCAGGTGCTCCTCATTGACAACGATTTTTCCTTTTTCGAAAGCTACACAGATTACGCTCCCTACATCACAAAAGCGCTCGACCAGCTAGGGGTTTCTTACCAAGTCTGGAATGCAGACGAGCATTTTGGTGGGCGGCAGACTATTCCTAGTTTGGGCGAACTTCAAAAGTTCCCTGTTATCATTTGGCTTACAGGGGATAACGTTCACCCGGATGGTTACTATGCTCTTTCTACTCCGCTTACCAAGGAAGATATGCAAATCTTGGCGAGCTATCTAGATGCTGGAGGGCGCATTCTTGCCGTAGGGCAGAACCTTGCCATGGCTAGTGATGTGAACCCTGATACGGATCCAATGTGGGAGCGAAGCTTTTTCTATCACGCTTATTTGGGAGCCCACTGGTTGCAAGATAGCCTCTTTGACCCTATAGGTGGGGGCAACCTACCGCCCCAGGGGGAGCCTGCAGTGGTGGGGCTACCTGGGACGTTCCTCTCGGGGGTGCGTCTTCACCTTGGTCCAGTGGGAGATGGAGCGGGAAATCAACGTTCCATCGACGAAATAGCCCCAGGGGGATTACGGGATGGCTCCGATCGTGGCGATGTCTTTCCTATCTTGATGGCAACCGGGGGCTATCCTGAGGAAGAGGGATATGTAGCCTTGGCCAAGTCAGCAGAGCCGACAATAGATGATCCTGTCGGAGATTTTCCTTATCGAGCTCTGTATCTGGCTTTTGGCTTTGAAGGAATCAATGATTTCCCTGACATGACTAGCCGGAAGGAGCTTTTGCGTCGACTGCTCACTTGGTTGCAAGATGAGGTAACAGTTCAGCTGCCTACAGAATTGATCTGCTCACCGAATGTGCTCTATCCTATCGCGTGTACAGCTGAGTCCTCGGAAGGGGAGATAGCGTCTTTCCGATGGCGTTTAGGAGAGGAAAAAGCCCGGGTGATCACAAGCACCTCCTCGGAAATTATTTGCACTTTTCCTTCCAGAGGGGAATACCCTATCCTGGTGGAGGTGACAGATTCGCTTGGGCATAGTGCAGTGACAGAGAGCACTGTTCACGTCGTGCGGGGCGGAAGCTCTTCTTTCGAGGTCTCTGCGCCCACCATCGAGCTTGGAGGCACTTTAACATACCGGGTTGTGGCACGCAACTCGGAAGCCACCCCCTTGTTCTTACACTTTTCCTTGCCCCTTCCTCCTGGTACAGAGTATCTCGATCATGTGGGAGGCAGTTTTAAAGATCAGGAACTCAGCTGGTCGTGGACCTTGCCAGGGGATTCCTCTTACGAGGCCCGATTGCGGGTACGCGTTAACGAAGTATTACCCGGCCAGGACATCGTAGCGACGACTCGCTTTGAAGCAGGTGGCGATAGCTTTCAACGAACCTGTCGAACGAGGGTCCTTGCTGCAGTGTATTTGCCTCTGCTTTTGCGTCCGTAGAATTTGCTTTCGGTCGCTATGTTATTATTGTGGCTCTTCCATTTTTGCAAGATGGAGGGG
>JAGGYI010000298.1 GCA_021162655.1 Anaerolineae bacterium | reverse complement strand
GGGTGTTTGGCCGCCTGGCTGAGCCCCAGCTCAAAGACGACGAAATACTGGTGAGTGGAAGCATTGTAGGCGAAGCGCGAGACGACGGGCCGGTCCATTGGGTAGGCCAGAGCCAAGCCGGCTGAAGAGCTCGTCAGCGAGCTCAGGCAGTAATGGCTCATCCAGCCATTGGCTCCCCAATCCGTCTTGAGGGCAAAGCGCTGCTCGGCCGCGGCACTGGCTGGGTAGCCAGTGCGGATGTCTTTCCACCAGGTGCGCCCTGTAGGGGAGAGGGGCAATGCAAAATAGAGGGAGATGGCTCGATCGCGCCCCGTTGTATCCTGCAGGCTGGCATCGATGAGGATGTGCTCTTCTTTGGGGCGGAAGGTGGCCGTCAGCTCCAGGCCCAAGTTGGCATCGCGCCCTCGGTAGACGAGGGCATCGCCCGAACGAGAGACCGTGCCCCCTAGGTGGATATAGTCCGACCCAGCGGCCACGTCGCGCACGTAAAAGCCACTGGCGTGGATGTTTGTGCGGTCGATTTGCTCTTGGCCGTTCACCTTCAGGCTGGCGATGGCGCCCCCCTGGGCCGTCAGCCCCAGGGAGAGCCCATCTCCCGATTGTATGGTAAGCACGCTGGCCCCCTCCCAGGGGCGCTCTGTCGGTGGGCCGTAGATGATCTGCTCTTCGTCAAAGGTGCGTACGTCTGCTGTGTACTCGCCCACGGCAATGTCATCGAACCACGCTTTGCCGGCACTGCCCTGGAACATGGTCCATACATAGATGGCCGCAACGGGCTTTTCTGGCCAGAGCACGCGCTCCACGTATTGCCAGCCGTGGGTGCCACCTGTAAAGCAGAGGTACTGGGAGATGCCCTGACTGCCATCGGTGTAAAAGATGTCCAGATAGAGAGAGTATTGCATTCGGCAGCCCCCGGGCGCTGCCTCGGCCTTGCTCCAGCCGCTGATATAGATGGGCCGGGCGGTGGATTGGTTTAAGTTTACCCGCTGTACCGCTGCCCCCAGTGAGCCGGGACCTACCCGCACTGAGCGGCTGCCGCTGTGGGCCACTGAGCTATCGATGCTGAATCCGCTGCCGTAGCGGATCCAGTTGGTTGCCCCTGCTTCAAAGCCTCCATTTGCCACCTTGTTGGGGCCCTTTTGCATGTTCTCGACCTCGATGCAGCGCTGTACCGTCCAACTGTGCGTGCTGGGGCCGGCGGCGTGAACGGGCTGGGCTAGCCCCGACGCCACCAAGGCCATGATCAGCAGCAGCAAAGGCCAACGTCTAGCGAGCATGGGTTCTCCCCTCTCCTTTTTCTAATGGGTTTTGAGCGTCTTTAAGGGGTTCCAAAAGCTTCTGTCATTCTAAAGACGGAAGGAGGCCGCCTGAGATACGCCTCGTTGCTGATGAGATACCCAGAGCCCCTTTGGCGGAGTATAATAGAGGGGGCGGCGGTTGGGGAAAGCGCCGTTCTATGCTACAATGCTCGTGTATCCCGCGGTTTCCAAGGAGGCAGCTCATGGCAGAGGAAAAGAGACAACCCGAGATCCCTGAATTCGTCCAAACAGCCCGCGCCCAGATCGAAGAGTTGGATCGCTGGCAGCAGATTACGGAAGAGGAGGCCCGTTTGGCCTATGAGATGGCTTTGCGCAACGAGCTTTCGGGTGGCACCCCCACTGTGCGCCAGTTTGAGCAGCGTTGGCGCGAGCTGACGGGCCTCAAGTATGCCATCACCACGGTGAATGGCACCAGCGCTATCTTTAGCGCCCTCTTTGGGGTGGGCGTGGGGCCAGGAGATGAGGTGATCTGCCCTACCTTTACCTGGATTGGCTCCATTGCTCCAGCGATCTTTTTAGGGGCCCGGCCCGTCTTTTGCGAGTCAGATCCGCGTACGATGCTCATTGACCCAGAGGACGTGCGCCGTAGGATCACTCCACGCACCAAGGCGATCATCGCAGTGCACCTTTGGGGTTGGGTCTGTGATATGGACGCGCTGATGGAGATCAGCCGAGAGACGGGGATCCCCATCATTGAGGATTGCTCCCATGCTCACGGTGCTACCTACAAGGGGCGTTGGGTGGGGAGCATTGGCCAGGTAGGCTGCTGGAGCCTCCAGGGGACCAAGCCTGTCAGTGCAGGAGAGGGGGGCGTGTTGGCCACCAATGACCCCGAGATCTTTGACCGGGCTTGCCTTGTTGGCCAGGTGAACCGCATTGCCGGGGTGGACCTGGTGCAGGAAAAGTATCGCTATCTCCAACCGTTGGGCTTGGGGATGAAGTTCCGCGCCCATCCCGTGGCCATTGGTATTGCTTCCATCCAGTTGGAAAAGCTGGCCCAGCTCAATGCCCGCCGTGGTGCTTATGTGGAGGCGGTAGAGCAAGGGCTGGCGGAGGTTCCAGGGTTAGAGCCCATCCCTACCATTCCAGGCAGCCAACGTGGGGGGTATTATGGTTTCCCCGTGCGCTATGTGGCTGAGGAGGTAGGGGGCGCCTCGCTGGAAAAGATGGTCGAGGCGATCAACCGAGCGGGTGTGCCGGCGACTACTTGTCCCTATCCTTTGCTTCATACCCTGCCTCTCTTTGCTGAGGGCTTTGATCTTTACACCGGCAACCGTGGTCCGCTGGCGGGGGACTATGCTGGCTACAAGAAGGGAGACTTGCCTGCGACGGAAAAGCTTGTCTCGGAGCTGATCTTTTTGCCCGTCCTCAGCGACCCCATCCCAGGGGCGGCCGAGCTCATTGTCAAATCGCTTCGCGAGGCTGCCGAGCTAGTGCGCAAGCTCTAGGGGGAGAGATGATGGAAGCCATCACTTATCGACCCATCGGCATTATCCATTCGCCCTTCAAGGAGCCCAAGGGCACCCCGATTCAGCCCAGGGCTGCCCATGGGGTGCGGGGCACCGTCGAAGTGTTCCCCGAATATGCCGCCGGCCTGGAAGACCTGGAGGACTTTTCGCATGTCATCCTGCTCTATCACTTTCATTTGGTCAAAGGGGCCAAGCTGAAGGTCAAGCCCTTTATGGATCAGCAAGAGCATGGCGTTTTTGCAACCCGCGCTTCGAGTCGGCCCAATCCCATTGGGCTTTCGATCCTGCGCCTGGAGAGGGTGGAGGGGAACATCCTCTATGTTTGCAACATCGATATCGTCGATGGCACGCCCTTGCTTGATGTCAAGCCCTATGTGCCCGAGTTCGATATCCACCCTGTCGAGCGTGTGGGGTGGTTAGAAAAGAATGTGCATAAACTGCCCTCGGCCAGGGATGATGGGCGGTTTGTGCATTGAGCTTTCAAGCTGCCCGCTTTTGGGCAGCTGTTTGTTTAGCGATTGCAAAGGAGGAAGGTTCGTTGGCTAGGAGATCAAAGCGTTTTATCGAGCTTGCCAAGCGACCTATCAACCGGGATTCCTTTGTTCACGAATGGCCCGAGGTGGGTCTGATCGTTATCGATAGTCCTTATGACCCCAAGCCCAGCTTGCGTATCGAGAGGGGCAAGGTGGTCGAGATGGATGGTATCCCCCGTGAAAAGTGGGATATGATCGACCGTTTCATCGCCGATCATGCCCTTAATC
>JAGGYI010000291.1 GCA_021162655.1 Anaerolineae bacterium | reverse complement strand
TCTCGAGCCTACCCTTGGCGTGGAGGTTTCTTTGGGAGAAGCTCCTGGTGAGCTTCTTGTGCGGACCTGGATTCAAAACCCTTGGCCTAACCCGGAGTTGCGAGGGCATTTTGCACTCCGGGCCCCTCTGGGGTGGCAGGGAACCCCCCTCGATAAACCCCTCTCCTGCGCTGCAGGGGGACAAAGCGCCGAGGCTTGGTGGTTTCTCAAACGTCTCCCCGAGAGCACTGTCTGCGGACCAGAGGTCATTGCCACTGCCGAGGTCCAGATTAGCGAGGAGCGCTATACTTTAACACAGAAAGCCCTTCTTACTCACAATTATGTTAGCCCTTGGCTGATTGCTGGTCCTTTTCCTAATGACGGACAGGGCTTTATTACGAGCTATCCCCCTGAAAAGGGTGTCGACCCCCAGGCAGTGATGCAAGGGCGCGACGGCCCAATACATTGGGAGCTCTATGAAGTATTAGATTGCTTCGGGTATGTGGATATGAATATGCTCTTGCACCGCAAGGATCACTGGCCTTCCCAGGCAGTTCGAAATGCAGTGGGCTATGCAGGTTGCTATGTCTGGTCGGCGAAAGAACGCCTTGCCTGGGCTGAACTATCGGGTGAGGAACAGCTCAAGCTTTGGTGCAATGGAGAGCTCGTTCTTTCCTCTGAGGCTGCCCGCATTATTGAGTCGCTGCGTGTGCCCGTTAACCTTCAGGCAGGTTGGAACGAAGTACTTATCAAAGTAGTGCGGGGCCCCCAAGAGGAGTTTTCTGGGCGAATGTTTGGATTTTATTTTCGCTTTGTTGATCAGGAAGGCAAGCCCTTCTCCGACCTGCGCTACAGTAACCGGCGGGGCGAGTGAATACTCTCCGAGGAACATTCTCAGTGAGGGCTTCCGATCCTTTCAGTTCAAGGCAAGAGGGGGAAACGATGAAAAGAGTGGGCGTTTTCGTCGATGTCCAGAACATCTATCTAACGACCCAAGCCGTGTATGGCAATCCCAAGATCAACTTTGCCAAACTCCGAGACTATTTCCAAGAACAGGGTGCCATCGTTACGCTGAGTGCTTTTACCTGCTATAACCCCGACAATGAGGGACAGCGGGCCTTCCTTAATGCCCTTGGGCTGCTCGGCTATAGGGTGATCTCTAAGCCTATCCGGAAGCTCCCTGATGGCTCCATAAAGGCCAACATGGATCTAGAGATGGCTATTGAGACACTTAGCCAGGCTCCTTATTTGGATGAGATCGTCCTAGTAAGCGGTGATGGCGATTTCAAAGCGCTGGTGGACTATTTGTGCGATATGGGCAAATTCGTCAGGGTGGTCGGCCCAGAAAAGATGACCTCTCCCGAGTTGATTCAGGCTGCCCATCAATTCACAAACCTGCATGCCATCGAGGGTATTTTAGATGTCGAATAGACGGTTACCCTTCGGATGGTGAGTGATCCCAGCCCTTGGACCTGGATTCAAAGGAAGGCCCGAAGATGACCAAATGTTTTTACCTGCTATGTCTGCTGAGCTGTTTGGCGCTTTCATCTCTGAGACCGCCAGCCTGCTCAGCCCAGGCACCAACTTCAGCTACTCCTCCCTATGAGGTTATCGTCACCCAGAAGATGTACTTACCGGAGGAACCTTTTCATATCACCGATCTTCGCTATTCTAAATGCGATTTTGAAACGCGCACCTTGCAGATCTGCCAACCCCACCGTGATGGATACCCCCTTGTCAATCGGCCAGTGATCTTTTTCATTCATGGGGGCGCTTGGGTAGATGGTTATGCCAGTTGGTATACTGACATTCTCACCCCCGTGTTAACGGCAGAAGAGGGCTGGATAGTAGTTAACGTGGACTATCGGCTAACCTCGGAGCAGGTTCTCTGGCTCAATGAGCCAGGGAAGCCACCACCCAGTGATCCCTGCCAACCGGAGAACCGTGCCAAAGCGGCCTGGTATGATGACAATATCCAAGATGTAGCCGCTGCCTTCCAGTGGGTACTACAACATATTGCCGCCTATGGGGGTGATACACGGAACATCTTTTTATTCGGGCATTCTGCAGGCGGGCACTTAGTCCCTTAGCCACTCACGGAAGCTATCGACATCTGCGTGGAAAGATGCGCGGAGTGATCAGCATGAGCGGAGCTTATAACCTTAAAGAGCTGGGACCGCTCTTTTACTCTGCTCTCGATCAGACGTTCCATGGCGGTCATGCCGACGAAGCTGCTTTGGATGAGGCTTCTCCAAGCACCTATGTGCGCGCTGGAGAAGAACTACCTCCCTTTTATATACTCCACTGTCAGTTCGACTTGGCCTCTCTACCCGAACAGGCCATTTCCTTCCGCAACAAGCTGGAGCTTGGCGGCCATCCTGTAGAATGGGATTATCTCCTAGACTACACACACGAGAGCGAGATGACAGCTCTTGCCGAAAGTGATGGAAAAGTCACTCAAGCCATCGTTCGCTACATTAAAACACATATCCGCCGGCCGATCTTTCTACCATTGGTTCTTAAATAGACTGAAAAGATGCCTAGAATCGCCCAGAGGCTTGTTTGCTAAGACATTCTTCTTTCGCTGAGCTGCTTTGCATCTCCCTGGGGAGCAAGTTGCCCTAGGGCCATTGCAAGCCCCATCACTATCCATGGGAGGAAAGCTCCTTTATTGCCCCAAACGGCTGTGTCGAGTAAACCATGGAGGGACATTCCTATCAGCGAGGCGAGACAAGCCACCGTCAAGAGACGGGTTTCTGCCTGGGCAGCAGTGCGATAAGCGTGTATCGCTTGAACAAAGGCGCTGCCCAAAAGTACTAGATAAGCCACAAGTCCGGGAAGACCCAAATCGACGGCTACCTGAAGGAAAAGGTTGTGCGCGTGAGAA
Organism: Anaerolineae bacterium; assembly: GCA_021162655.1. Taxonomy (GTDB): domain Bacteria; phylum Chloroflexota; class Anaerolineae; order UBA1429; family UBA1429; genus JAGGYI01. The sequence continues at coordinate 1,640 of JAGGYI010000291.1, read as the reverse complement.
ACGGTGCCCTCAGGGAGGAGGAAAAGAGGGAAGAGCACCTTGAGCAAGGGTTCAAAGCAACCCAGACCTATGCCCGTAAAAGGAAAAGTCTGGATAAGCACAAGAGCCCGCGACCAGATCTCCAAACGTTGATCAAGCCCACTGATGGTGCCCCCAGTCGAGAGAGCCTCAAGGAGCCGTCCCCAGCCAATATAGGTTCCCCCTACCAGCGCTAGAGCCACCAGCAAAGGTAACAACCAGCGCACCACCTTGGGGCGATAGAGGAAAAGGAAGAAGGGCAAGCTAATAAAGGTGGCAAGCAGCGCTCCTCGTGAGCGGCTCAGATAGAGAACAAAAAGGAAAGCTCCTTCAGCCAAGCCAGCTAGTATCCAACGCCAGCCCCAGCGCCCCCGTGTCCCAGTTCCCGCTAGAAGAGCAGCTAGACCGAAAGGATAAAGCACTACCAAAGTTCCAGCAACGACGTTGGCATTAAAAGTATCCGGAAGGTGGCTGCTCAAAGTATGCAAAAGGGGCCAACGCTGCAAAGGAGCCGAATTTTCAAGCATACCCAGGGGGGCCAAAAATCCTATTCCTACGGATATTAAAATGAGAGTATCACGCACAAACAAAGTAGCGGAGAAGCTTTTGAGCCAGTGGGGCAAGCCAATGTAAAGCCCTAGGCCAAGGAGGAGTGGAAGCATCGCCAGAATTGTGCGCTTGGGCAAGGGAGAGATAACAAAGCTCACCGCTAACATCAGGCAAAAAAGGATCAAGGAACCGCGGCGAGCTTGCTGAAGCCAATGGGGCATCTTGGGCCGCTCCGCTGGTTTCTCAGGAAGACCTGGCTCGGCGGGCGGCTTCCCGCTCTCGGTATCCCTCGATGAACTCGACAAGGTAGGCCAAGATAATCCCCAAAATCATCCCAACGACTGCTCCCAAGGCCACCGTACGCGCTTTGCTGATAGTGCCGTTATGCTCGACAATGGCAGGAGCTGCCAGTCGTGCCTGGGCACCTTTTGTATGCAGAGCAATCTCCAACTCGGTAAGGGTACGAGAGAGGGCGTTATAACTTTCCCAGGCAAGGTTCAGCCGAGCTTGGGCTTCCTTTTGACGGGCCTCCTCCCGCGCTAGCTCAGCACGCAGCCGACGCAGCTGCTCTTCCATTTTGGAAACACTCTGTTGGAGCCCCACCTCCCCATTTGTAACATCGGGTAGATAGAGCTGTCCTTGCTCGCCGGCAGCCAGGACTTGGGCGAGCTCCGTCTGAAGAGTTTGCTTTCTGGCTTTGAGGGTGCGAATGAGAGCAGCCAAATCCTTTAACGCTTCAGCCTGGGTCATTTCCTGGCTACCCAATTGAGCTTGAAGTTGCAAAGCAGTATTGGGGCGAGCTACCTGAAGATGGAGGAGAGCTGCCGCAGCAGAGTTTACCCCGCCTTCGGTATTCTGAGAGGGAACGCTCTCCGCCGAACTTACAGGAGCGGTACAGCAGCTTTGCCCTTGTGCAAGGGCAAAGGCTTGCACCTTGAGGAGCATCAAAGCTGAAGAGTTGCTGCGAGCAGCCCCTTCACCACCAGCAAGGAGCTGACTGCGCATATCTTCTGCGGCCTGTAATAGCCAGGAAGCATATTGCAACCTATGCAGGAGGCACTGGACCGATTGGC
>JAGGYI010000043.1 GCA_021162655.1 Anaerolineae bacterium | reverse complement strand
GTGTACAAGCTCGCCGATTTGTGGTACACTAGGGAGCGTTGTGGGCACAATCAAAAAAAGGAGGATTGTGGAAATGGCTAAGGAGCTTATCCTTCCTGAAGGCACCGATGTGAACAAGATGCTCATTGCTCCAGGTGTACGGGCGAATGGGTTCGTCTATGTCTCTGGCTCTGCCGGGATGAAGGATGGCAAAGTGGTGAGCGCGGATGTGGAGGAACAGGCTCGCCAGGCAATGGAGAACCTGGGCAAGGTGCTCAAGGCGGCCGGCCTCTCTTGGGAAGATGTCGTCAAGGTGAATTGCTTCCTCACCAATCCCAAGGAGAATTTCCCCGCTTGGAACAAGGTCTTTAAAGAGTATTTCCCCAAGAACCCGCCGGCCCGCACGACCGTCGGTGCTGAGATCGGCGCAGAGGGCGCCATGATCGAGGTCGAGCTGATCGCCGTCGAAAAGTAGTAGGGAAACCCGTCGGAAAAGGGCGGGGCCTGGCTCTCAGGAGAGAGCCGGCCCCGCTTCTTTTTTGGCCTAGCTTGAGGGCTTGCGGGGCTCTGTAAAAAAGGGTATAAAAAGGGGCGTCGAGCTTTGCCGCGGGCCTCTTTTTGGGCGGCTTTGCCCAAGGCCAAGCCCTCGTGTGGGAGGTGTCTCTCCAAGGAGGACCTGCGCTGCCTCTTTTGGGCGGGCCCTCTGGCGGGGGAGTTGCCCGCTCCATGGACGATAAAGTCCTCTCTGCGCGTATCTCCCTCGCCGCCGAGCTGGCCTTTCCCCTGGCCATCACCATCTGCTTCACCTGGGTCTACAACAGCACCGGCGGTAGCCTGCTCCTCGTCTCCCTCCTGCACGCCGGGCTCAACGCTGCCGCTGCGATCTCGATGGAGCTGGTGGGGGAGGAGGGCTTTGCCCGGCAGTCCCCACTGGTGACCCTCCTCTTCTTCCTAGTGGCCGTCGTGCTCGTCTTGGCCTATGGGCCAACGCGCCTAGCGCGTGGGGAAGGGGAGAAGTAGAGCTTTGCTGATCGCCCCTCGCCTATCCTGCGCATGGACTTGACAAGCCCATCGTTTGGGGTTAGAACAAGCGCGCTCGCATCACTGTGGGGAGGTATGTGAGTAGAGAGAAATAAGCCGTCCTTTGGAGGCTCTTTGATAACATCCAAAGGGGTGCAGAGAGTGTGTGTTTCGGTAGGCGGCCCCAGCGTGGGGGCCGCTATAAATATTGTCTATTAGAGGTGAGGAAATCAATGACTCAATACGATCTTTTATTCAAGGGCGGGGAGGTCATCCGCCCCGCAGATGGCTTTCGGGGGCCGCTGGATGTGGCCATCGCCGATGGGCGCATCGCGGCGCTGGCCCCCGAGATCCCTTCCCAGCAGGCCAAGGAGGTCGTCGATGCGCGTGGCAAGCTCGTCGTCCCCGGGCTCATCGACCTGCATACCCACCTGGGCTTTGAGCTCCATCGACGCGTCACCTGGGCTGAGGATGTCTGCCCGCGCTCTGGGGTGACCACGGCGGTGGATATGGGCAGCACCGGCGCCTTTACCTTCCCTTGGTACAAGGAGCATGCCCTCTCGCACAGCCCCATGCGCCTCTGGGAGTTCATCAACATCTCCTCCATCGGGGTGATTGCTATCCACACGCCCTATTATGTGGACCACTATGGCGAGTACATCGATGTGGATGATACGATCCGCACCATCGAGGAGAACCGCGACTATATCCGCGGGATCAAGGTCTTTGCCTCCTCGGCGATGGTCGGCGAGTGGTCGCTCAAGGCCCTCGAGGCGGCCCGTGAGGTGGGCCAGGCGACGGGCCTCCCCGTGGCCGTGCACATCTCGGTGGAGCCGCCTACCTTGGAGGAGGTGCTCGACCGCCTTGGCCCAGGGGATATCATCACCCACTCTTATACTCCCTGGAACCAGGGCATCCTCGATGCGGAGGGGCACCTGCGCCCGGCCGTGCGTGAGGCCCGCGAGCGGGGCATCTTTTTCGACCTGGGCCATGGCGCCGGCAGCTTTGCCTTTGATACGGCCCGCAGGGCGCTGGATCAGGGCTTTGCCCCCGATAGCATCAGCACCGATATCTACTATGCCAACGTCGAGACGCCCGTCAAAGACCTGCTGACCACCGTCTCCAAGTTCCTCAACCTGGGGATGCCCCTGGAGGAGGCTCTCGCCAAGGTGACGGTGAACCCTGCCCGCGCCCTGCATGCGCAAGAGCTGGGCACCCTGCAGCCGGGAGGGCCGGCCGATCTCGCCGTGCTCCGCCTGGAGGAGGGTGAGTACAACTTTGTGGATTCACGCAAAGAGACGCTCACCGGCCGGTGGGAGCTCTTTTGCGAGTTGACGGTCTATCAGGGTAGGATCATCTATCAGAATAGGAGGGCATGAGATGAAGGGACCGATCATCGAGCGGGTGGAGAGGACCTGGGTCTCGGTGCCGCTCAAGCCGCGGCACAACCGCCACCTGACGCGGGAGAACTGGGATTGGACGGTCTTTGAGATCATTCGCCTCTACACCGATACGGACCTGGTGGGTGTTGGCGAGACGATGATCTATTACACTTGGGGTAAAGTGCCTAAAGAGCAGGAGGAGCGGGTCATCGGCCATACCCCCTTTGAGTTCCTCTGGGATGATTCCCTGGGCGCTGGCCTGCAGATGGCCATCTGGGACCTGGCCGGCAAGGCCTTGGAGGTGCCCTGCTACAAGCTGATGGGTACCAAGGTGCGCGATTGGTGCCCCGTCTCTTGGTGGACGAACGACATGTCTACCGAGGACTGGGTGGAGGAGATCAAGGAGGCCCTCAGCTTGGGCTATATGAGCGCCAAGCTCAAGGCCCGTCCCTGGCGCGATTTCTATGCCCAGATGGAGGCGCTGAACAGCATCGTCCCCCAGGGGTTCCAGTTCGATGCAGATTTCAACGCCTTTCTCCTCGATGTGGGCACGGCCGTGCCCTACCTCTTGGAGCTGGAAAAGATCCCCACGATGGCGATCTTTGAATCGCCCATCCCCCAGGGGGATGTGGAGGGCAACCGGCTGATCCGCCAGCGCATCACCAAGCCGATCGCCATGCACTATGGCTCGCCGCCCATCCAGACGACCATCCGCGAGGAGGTCTGCGATGGCTTTGTCATCGGTGGAGGAGCCAGCCGCGTGCGGGAGCAGGGTACCCTGGCCGCGCAGATGAACAAGCCTTTCTGGCTGCAGATGGTGGGCACCGGGCTGACGACGGCCTTTATGCTACACTTTGCCGCTACGCTCAGCCATGCGCGCTGGCCGGCGATCACCTGCCACGAGATCTATGTAGATGATCTCCTCCAGGAGCGCATCGAGGTGCGCCAGGGCTATGCCCACGTGCCCGAGGAGCCGGGGCTGGGCGTCGCCCTCGACGAGGAGGCCGTCGAGCGCTACAAAGTGGAGGAGGGCTTTGCTCCCCCGCCACCGCGTAACCTCTATCGCGTCGTCTGGCCTTCGGGGGCCAGCGTCATCTACCCCGTGGGGAAACGCGGTACACCCACTCCCTACAAGCTGGGCAATAGGGGCGTCTGGGACGACTTTGCCATGGGCAACCAGCCCCTCTTTGCTCGCGGCGTGCGTTTGGAGATCATCCCCGACGATGGCAGCCCCGAATGGGAGGAGCTGAACCGCCGGGCCCAAGAAGCTCCCATCAGGGAGTAGGAGGAAAGGACGATGAAAGACATTCAAGATGTACTTTGGTCCGCCAGGACGCGGGATGAATTCCCCGCCCTGGCTGAAAAGGGTGCGGTCGTTGTCGTGCCCATCGCTTCCACCGAGCAGCATGGGCTGCACCTGCCTGTGGATACGGATTGCCGCACGGCCGAATATGTGGCCGTAGAGGCTGCCCGTCGGCTCGACGATGTGCCCGTGCTTGTCACGCGGATCATCCCCTTTGGCATCTCGCCGCATCATATGATGTTCCCGGGGACGATCACCTTGCGGGTGGAGACGGTCGTCGCCATGCTGGGCGATATCTGTGAATCGATCGTCGCCCATGGCTTTGAGCGTATCCTCATCCTCAGCGGCCATGGCGGCAACGGCAGTACGATCCGCGCCGCTGCCCTGGAGCTCAAGTTCCGCCTCAAACGGCAGATCACGGCCTGCAGCTGGTTTGACCTCATCCCCCCAGAGGTGTTCAAGGCCGTCAACGAGGGTCCCTCGGTCAACATTGGTCATGCGGGCGAGGCCGAGACCTCGACGATCTTGGTCATCAGCCCCGAGTTGGTGCGCAAGGAAAAGTACCAGCTGGTCGACGGCATCACCGATAACCCCGCCCTGGCCACCGCCGAGAAGGGCGAGCGCATCCTCCAGGCGGGGATCGAGGGGGTGGCCGAGCTGTTGCGGAGTATGGCCGCCCTGCCTGGCCAACAGGTGGTGGGCATCGCCCGCCTAGAATAAGGGGATGAGAAAAAGCCCGAGAGCATCTTTGCCCTCGGGCTTTTCTATGCCCCCGACTGGACTCGAACCAGTACGCCCGGTAAGGGCACAGGCCCTCAACCTGCTGTGTATGCCAATTCCACCACGGGGGCACTCACTGAGAGACATTATAGATTGTTTTGCGGGTTTGTCAACTCCGCCCCGTAGGGCGAGTTTCAACTCGCCCCTCCGTAGAGCGCGCTTTAACTCGCCTCCTCCCGTAGGGCTAAAGCCCGCGCGTCGTGCAGCAGGCTTTAGCCTGCACATCTTGCGACTTGGGGGGCTTGCGGGCTTTAGCCCGCGCGACGTGTGGCAGGCTTTAGCCTGCATGTCTTGCGCATCAGGGGCCCTGCGGGCTAAAGCCCGCGCCACGTGTGGCAGGCTTCAGCCTGCACATCTTGCGAATCAGGGGCCCTGCGGGCTAAAGCCCGCACTACGTGTGGCAGGCTTCAGCCTGCATATCTTGCAAATGGGGGGTCTGCGGGCTAAAGCCCGCACTACGTGCAGCAGGCTTTAGCCTGCATGTCTTGCAAATTGGGGGTCTGCGGGCTAAAGCCCGCACTACGTGTAGCAGGCTTCAGCCTGCGCATCTTGTAAAGCAGGGGCTGCGGGCTGAAGCCCGCGCGTCGTGCAGCAGGCTTTAGCCTGCATGTCTTGCAAAGCAAGGTTGCGGGCTAGAGCCCGCACTACGTGTGGCAGGCTTTAGCCTGCACATCTTGCGAATCAGGGGCCCTGCGGGCCAAAGCCCGCGCGACGTGTGGCAGGCTTCAGCCTGC
>JAGGYI010000293.1 GCA_021162655.1 Anaerolineae bacterium | reverse complement strand
TCTTGAAACAAGGCCTCTGGCGAGTTTCTTCAGGGAGTGCTGCCGTTTTGGGGCTCCGCCCCTTACAAATGGATGCAGCTCCTACGACAGTATATCTCATGCTGGGGGAGCGATGTGCTCAGAATTGCGCCTTTTGCACCCAAGCCCGAGAAAGCAAAGCAGACATCTCCCTTCTCTCTCGGGTCACCTGGCCAGCTTTCCCCAAAGAACAGGTCATCTCTGCTATTGCTCGCGCTTATGCAGAGAATCGAATTCTTCGAGCTTGCTTCCAAGTTACCGTTAGCAAAGAGTATCTGGCGAACACGATCCAAGCCATTCGAGAACTTGGCCAACATTGTTCCATTCCCATCTCCACCTCCATTGTGTATCACAACTTGGATCAAGTTGCTTCACTACTTGAAGCAGGAGCGAGTCGCGTAACATTAGCCCTGGATGCAGCCGTTGAACGTGTCTATCGCCAAGTTAAAGGCCCTCACTGGGAACACTCCCTCACCCTTCTCAAGCAAGCAGCTCGCCGCTTCCCTGGGAGCATTGGAACCCATCTCATCGTCGGCTTGGGAGAAACCGAAAAGGAAATGGTCTTCCGCATCCAAGAGCTTACGGATTTAGGAATCACCGTGGGTCTCTTTGCTTTTACCCCCATACCTGGCACAGCGTTAGCTCATCACCCTCCCCCTTCGTTAGCTAGCTACCGGCGTGTCCAGGTAGCCCACTGGCTAATTACCCGAGATCTCGCTCGAGTGGAGGCTTTCCACTTTGATGCCTTCGAGAACATTGCAGACTATGGACCAATCACAACTGATCTCCCTCGTCTCCTACTGGATGGGGAAGCCTTTCGCACCCCGGGATGTAAGGGATGCAACCGCCCCTATTACAATGAGCGCCCAGGTGGCACGATGTACAACTATCCGCGCCCTCTTACCCCGCAGGAGGCCCACCAAGAGCTTGCCTTTTTGCTAGCAAACCTATCACACAATCCTCAGGAGTGAACAAACTATGCCCAAGAAAACCGCTCTCTACGACCGCCATGTTGCCCTTGGGGCCAGAATGATCGAGTTCGCAGGCTGGCTCCTCCCCGTGCAATATCCCACCGGCCCCAAAGAGGAACACCTGCGTGTCCGCCAAGCCGCCGGGCTTTTTGACATCGATCACATGGGTCAAGTAATCGTCAGCGGGCCCGAGGCCTTGCCATTCCTTCAACAGATAATGACCGCTGACGTGGCTGCTATCCCCGTGGGCGGAGCCCATTATTCCCTGATGTGCTATGCGGATGGCGGAGTGGTAGACGACGTCTTTATCTACCATCTGCCGGAGTATTATTTCATCGCCATCAACGCTGCCAATAACCGCAAAGATACTCGGTGGTTGCATTACCATGCACAAAAGTTTGACGTGCAAGTAGAGAACGTTTCCAAACAAACCTACATGCTTGCCCTTCAAGGGCCCAAAGCGGAGGACATCCTTCAACCCCTCTGTGAGAGCGACCTCTCTCAGCTCGCTTACCATACAGCCACCCTGACGCATGTTTTGGGTATAGAAACTCTCGTTGCCCGTACAGGCTACACAGGGGAAGATGGCTTTGAACTATTCTTTCCTACGGAGCATGCCCCCAAACTATGGGATGGAATTATGGAAAGTGGTAGCCCCCATGGCTTGCTCCCTATTGGGCTCGCCGCCCGCGACTCTCTTCGGTTAGAGCCTTGCATGCCCCTCTATGGTCAAGAGATCTCTGCAACCCTCTCTCCTATCGAAGCGGGGCTTTCCTGGGCGGTCGCTTTCAGCAAGCCTACTTTTATCGGTCGGGAAGCTCTTCTGAAAACGTACTTGGAAGGTCCTGAGAAGAGGTTAGTTGCCTTTGAAATGAGTGAATCCGGAGTTCCCCGGCATGGCTATTCTGTGTGGATAGAAGGGAAAGAATGCGGCCAAGTAACCAGTGGAGGATACTCACCCTCCCTGGACAAATTCCTCGGGTTAGCCTACATTCCAAGTGCTTACAGCACTCCTGGAACTACCATCCACATCCAAATCCGCAAAAAGGTCAAAAAAGCTGTCGTGGTAAAAAAGCCGTTCTATGTGCCTTCCTACCGACGAAAAAGGGAGTAGCCTCCCTCAAGCACTCCTAATTTGCACATCTGGGGGATTTGAGGCAACATAGAGCCGCTCAGGTTGGCAAAGTCTGGCATCCTGATAAAAGGCAAGTCACCAAAGGAGGGACAAGAGATGACCATCAAAATTGATCCGGATTGCCTGTATACTAAAACGCACGAATGGATTCGGGTAGATGGAGAGTATGCCTACTGTGGCATTACAGACTATGCCCAGCAACAGCTAAGTGATATTGTTTACGTAGAGCTCCCTGAGGTGGGGGATAGTTTCAGTCAGGGAGAAGTGTTCGCTACAGTAGAATCGGTCAAAGCCGCCTCTGACTGCTATTTGCCCGTAGCTGGAGAGATCGTCGAGATTAATGAGGAATTGGAAGAGAGCCCTGACCTGGTCAATACTGACCCGTACGGTGACGGTTGGTTTGTCCGTTTTATTATTGAGGATCCCGAAGAACTCAACAACTTGATGGATGCAGATGCCTATCGCAAATACACAGAGCGAGTCATGGCTGAAGGAGGACACTAAATGAATTACGTCCCCCTCACGGAGGCCGAACGCCAAGAGATGTTGGCAAAGATCGGCATCCAGGATGTAGAAGACCTTTTGACGGTAATCCCCGAGCCCTACCGCTTTCCTGAGGTTGACCTTCCTCGGCCAGTCTCCGAAATGGAGATCTTGGCTGAACTACGCGAGATGGCAGAGGCCAACGCCGACCTTGAGCACTTTGCCTGCTTTCTCGGGGCTGGAGCCTACAACCACTTTGTCCCCAGCGTGGTGAGCCACGTCCTGAGCCGAGCCGAGTTCTATACAGCTTACACACCCTACCAGCCAGAAGTCAGCCAGGGGACTTTGCAGACCATTTTCGAGTACCAGACGATGATCTGTGCCCTCACAGGCATGGAAGTGAGCAACGCGTCTCATTACGATGGTGCTACCGCTGCAGCGGAAGCCGTTATTATGGCGATCAGCGTCTCGCGCGGGCGCCGCCGAAAAATCGTCCTTGCCCCCACGGTTCACCCGGAATACAGAGACACCATCCGAACTTATACTCAAGGGATGGAGGTCCAAATAGTGGGGGATGAAAGCCTAGCCAACGACGTCGAAACGCTTAAAGCCCTGGTCGATGACCAGACAGCTTGCCTCATTGTCCAAAACCCCGATTTCTTGGGGCGTATCCTCGACCTTGACGGATTGGCAAGCTATGTGCATGACAAGGGAGCTCTCCTGGCAGTAATCGCTGATCCAATCTCTTTGGGCATGCTCAAACCCCCAGGAGAGTATGACGCCGACATCGTTGTTGGAGAAGGCCAACCTCTGGGCAATCCGCTCAATTTTGGTGGCCCTTATTTGGGCTTTTTCACTTGCAAGAAAAAGTATGTCCGCCGAATGGCCGGCAGACTCGTGGGGCAAACAGTCGATCGACACGGGAATGTAGGCTACGTGCTTACCCTAGCTACCCGCGAACAGCACATCCGTCGCGAGCGAGCAACTTCAAACATCTGCACCAACCAGGGGCTGAACGCTCTGGCAGCTTGCGTTTACCTTGCCGCCCTGGGAAAGAGTGGCCTCGCCCAGGTTGCCAAGCTCTGTTATCATAAAGCCCACTATGCAGCCCAGGAGATCGCTCTTTTGGACGGCTACGAAGTGGACCTAAGCGTTCCCTTTTTCAAAGAATTCGTCGTTCGTTGCCCCAAGCCTATCGAGGAGATCAATAAAGCCCTGCTGGACAACTACGAGATTATCGGCGGCTTTGATCTAGGCAAGGTTTACCCCGAGCTAGAGAACCATATGCTTC
>JAGGYI010000269.1 GCA_021162655.1 Anaerolineae bacterium | reverse complement strand
TCCTCTAGTGTACGGACGGAACTAGTTCCATGTCAAATGATAGAGGGCTTTAGCTTTCTTCTAGGTGTACATGCCCTTGGAACGCGAGGGGTTCTCGTAGCTCTAGGGGCAGCCCCTTGGGAGAAACACGGATCCGGAGTTCATTTTCCTGCACTTTCCATTGCACGTGTACAAGTCCGAAGCTAGTGGGCACAGTACCCTGAGCATAGGTGAGGTCGCAGGGATTGGGAGAGAGAATCAGCTTCTCTTCGAGGGGGGATTTGGGGCGTACCCCTAGAATGTAACGGCTGAGCCAAGCCGTGGGGGCAGCGGACCAGGCGTGGCAGTGGCTGCGTGGTCGAGGAATCCAATACCCTTCTCGGAAGGTCCCCTCTAGCTGCCATTCTTCCCAAAAGGTTGTTGCTCCTTGGGCAAGCATGTTCCCCCAGCGTTGTCGAATAAAGTTGAGACCTTCCTGGGCCAGGCCAACTTGGGCTAGGGCCTCGAGAAGGTAGAAGGAGAAATAGGGCTCTGTTTGTACGATTCGTTCGTCTTGGAGGGCTCGCCGCAGGAGGTCTCGGGCTTTTACTTGGCAAAGGCCAGCCAGCACGGCCATCGCCTGAGTGTGTTGACTGAAATTGTCTGTTTGGGACCCCTCGATGATGTTGTCTACATAGAGTCCGCGTTCTTTGTTCCAAAAGTGTCTGTGAAAAGCTTGGCTGATGGCCAGAGCTTTGGCTTCCCACTCGGCGGCAAGGGAAGGGTGATCTAGCAAGCGGGCTATCTCGCTGGCGTTTCGGAGGGCGATCGCATACATAGCGTTTAGCGGTGCGCAGATGCCTTCCTTGCCGACTGCGGCCCAATCGATAAAGACCCACCCCGGGACGTTCTCCAAAAGCCCCTCGTTGTTGCGGTGTGCATCAAACCAGCGAAGGAGACGTACCAGTGTGGGGAAGAGCTGACGAGTAAAGGCGAGGTCTCTGTCAAAAAGAAGCACGTCCACCAATCCTTGGATCCACCAGAGGCTGTAATCGATAATTGCGTCTTCTCTCCCTGGGGTCACGCAGGGGAGCATGCCCGAAGGGAGTTGGGCTTCGGCAAATTGTTCAAGGAACTTGCGAGGCATGGCGCGGTCACCCAAAGCATTTTGAACGATCAGAAGCTGGATGCGCCCATCTCCTAGCCATTGACGCTGTTCTCTCCAGGGGCAATCCATCAAGGCATCGTGCATGCAGAGTTGCTGAGTATATGCCCCCGTCCGCCAGATCCTCTCGAGAAGAGGGTCAGAGCTTTGGAAGGAGCCTCGGTATTTTACTGGGTAGGTGGTAAAGGTGACGCCTACCCCATGGAGGTAGAGGGGACGTGTGAGATTGCGGAAAGTGAGCTGGAGGTACCGGAAGCCTTTCCAGTCATAGACTTCATGGCGTTGACGCCCCTCTCGAAGGATATAGCGATCGGCATAGGCGGTGTTTTGGACGACGGCTTGCACTCGGCCTCCGACAAGTCCCTCACCGTAGGCGAGATCGACGATGGCGCCTTTGTTCCCTTCAACGTCTAGCCAAGCATAACCGGTGATCTCACGGCCAAAATCTAGGATGAGGGTTGCACAGCGTTGCCGACTTGAGCGGTCGAGGGGAGAGGGCTGGGTAATAACGGTAGGCTTTAGCCCGGGCATTAGAAGACCTTCCGCGTGTTCGATGGAGGTATGCTCTGCTGGTAATGGTACATCGTGCAGAAGGAAGGTAGCCAAGTTGGGAACAGTGTTCGAGCCCATCATGTCAGGGATAAACTCTTGGGCGATCACTTCGCCTGCAAAGATGATGCGTGTGGGGAAAAGGGTCTCTTCGTGGCACTGGGGTATTCCGCGAGGAATGAGGTCTACCCAAGGGCTGATCTTTGGACCGGCTCCGTAGCGATCTGTGAGCACGCAGGCATGGGGCCAGGACGAGTCGTCGTATCCCAGGCTCTGCCAGTCCTCCCCAAGGCGGGCGTCATAGATTTCGATGGGGCCGTAGCAACGGTTCCTTCTGCCTGTGTGGGGAAGGTAGGCAGGATCAAGAGAGATGCGCCAGCTTTTGTCTGTGCAAATGGATAGTGCACCCGCTTCGAGCTGGCACCAAAATCCCCCTGGGGCTGCTGGGCTGTGGGCGGTGGCGTATCCGTAATGGATGATCTGGACGGCGAGGACGTTCTTCCCGCGATGGGGGTAGGGAGCGATCTCGAGGACGTCATAACGCTTCTTCCAGGGGTTGGCCCGGGCAGGGCCTCGGGCGACGGGAGTCCCATTGATCCACAGCCGATAGTGACCTGAGGCGGTAATTCGCAAGGTCGCTGTACGTGGCCTTCGAGGAAGGGAAAAGTTTTTCCTAGCACGGACGAAACACTCTTCCTTTGGGGCAGCTTTGAGCCAAATCCACTGGGCGAAAAGTTTCTCCTCCATTTTCCCACAACCTTTCAGATAAGTAGGGATCTCGGAAGGAAATATATTCTGTTTCTTCCCCTCTGCCTAGGGCAAGAGAGGCTCGCGAGGCCTGAGGGGATTGACTCAAGCTTTATGAATGCATTGACGTAAGACTTACGGCGAGGGAAATTTTTTCCGTTATACTTGGGGCGAAAAGAAGAGGTAAGAAGGCATATGCAAAGGAGTAGAAGGTACCATTTAGGAGGTGAAGAGCAGGACAACTTTTTATTGACCAGGAATTTTCGAGCAGGATATCCCAAATCAGAGTGCAGGAGGCAAAAGGAGAGTGAACATGTTGGAGAGAATTAAAAAGCTTTGGCAACGGGAAGAGGGTATCACAGCTCTTGAGACGGCCATCATCTTGATCGCCTTTGTGGTCGTAGCCGCGGTGTTCGCCTTCACCATTCTCTCAGCGGGTACATTCACCACCGAGCGCGGCAAAGAGGCGATCTATGAGGGCCTCTCGGAAGTGCGAGGAGCTCTGGAACTCCGCGGTAGCGTGATCGCGCGAGGAATCACTAGCACAAATGTTGTTTCGGATGTCGTTTTCACCTTGGCTAATGTAGCCGGCGGTGAGCCAGTGGATATGTCCACCGATGAGCGTGTGGTTATCATCGAGTACCGGGATAGCAACCAGCGTGTTTCCATCGACGACTGGTCCGTCCGTTGGCTTGGGTACAGCGATGGGGATAGCCTATTGGAGAGCCGTGAGCTGGTGGAGGTTACAGTCCCGATTTCTGGCAACGTGAGCACAGACCTTGGCCCCAATACCACGTTCGTCATCGAGGTTAAACCGCCAAAGGGTTCGGTGCTGAGTATTCAGAGGACTGTGCCCTCGGTAATCGACGCGGTGATGGACCTGAACTAGGGGTAAGCAGGTGGGCGGCCTCGGGCCACTATGGCCCAGCTGCCCATGATGGGAGAAAGGCTCAAATTGGAGATGAAAGTAGGCATGGCTAGAAGGAAAGGCAAATGAAAAGCTCGTCCGATTGTTTGGACGAAAGCCGCTCCGCATCTGGCCATGCCTGCGGAGCGGCTCTTTTATACCCTCCGTAAAGAGGTGATCAAACCATGGATTCGGAACAGCAAAAGATTGATCAGCGCATCCGTACTTTGGAGTACGAGCTCAAGATTCTCAAGAGTGAAATCCAGCGAGCTCTTTTAGATATCCAAGAGCAGATTCTCACCCATTATTATCCAGAGTTGCGTTCGGGTGAGGATGTGCCGGGAGAGAGCGTCAAACAAGCTTTTGAGGCAATTCGGCAGAAAAAGGCTGCTTTGGCTCCCGCGGAGGAGGAATCCGAGGAAGCGGGGGAAGGAAAGCCTCAGGTGAAGCAAGTTTCCCTCGAAGAGATCAGGGCAAGGCAGGCCCAGGCAGTTGAGGCTAGCGCTGGCAATGGGGAACTTTCTCATGAGCAGATAGCAGCTCTCTCTGAATGGGTTGCCGAGGCAGTGAACAAGATCGGCGCGGAGCGCACCGCCGCGTTGATCAAGACCTCGACCCAAAAGGGCTGGCTGGTAAAAGAGGTGGTGAGCTTTTTGGAAAAGCTCGTTGCTTTGCATGAGTCGGATGAGGAACCGGCAAAGGTTTCGGTGAATCAAATCCTCGAAGTGGTTTTGGCTCTGGATAAAGTTCTGCAGCGCTCGGCAGATCCCGAAGAAGCACTTGCTTTGATCGAAGAGGCGAACCTTGGATAAGACGATTATCACGGCGCTACTGTTAATAGCGGGAATTGTCTCTGTTCTGGTGGTCTTTAACGCCATCTATCCGGCCGTTGTGCAAAGCAGCGATGCCATGGTGAACATGGAGCGGCGGATAGATGAGCGCTTTAAGAGCCAGATCGAGATCGTCCATGCAGTTGCTTATGGGGTGAGTACAAAGACGGTCTATGTGTGGGTTAAGAATGTGGGGACGACCTCGATCAGAGCTGTCGATCGCTGTGATATCTTTTTCGGCCCAGAGGGGGATTTCTCGCGCATTCCGTATAACACAGGTACTTCGCATTGGACGTATACCGTGGAGAACGACACGGATTGGAAGCCTACGGCAACGATCAAAATCACCATTGATTACAAAGATTATTTGGTTGATGGTGAGCGCTATTACATCAAGGTCGTTCTGCCCAATGGGATCTCGGATGATTATTACTTTACCAAGTGATGGCTCATTATGGATTCGGCAATAACTGGACTTATCATCTTGGCACTCTTACTGCTGACTGTGTTTACCGTGGCTCAGGGGTATCTGTCGTTGCAAGATAGAGCCCTTGGGGCTTGGCGCGAGATGGAGATGCGTATGGCTGAACGAGTGCATACGGATCTCGCCCCTGTGAGCGCCGAGACGAAGGCGAGTGGGAGCATTGTGGAGCTGACCCTGGCGAATGAGGGCGATGTGAAGCTGGCCGATTTCGACCGTTGGGATGTCATCGTCGAGTATGACGCTTCGAGTGGCGATCATATCATCGATTGGATCCCTTATGAGGAGTTGACCGAGAATCGCTGGTGGACGGTCAAAGGGATCTATCTGGACGCGAGTGCAGGGATCACGGAAACGTTCGAGCCGAATATTTTGAATCCAGGAGAGGAGGTCATCATCCAGCTTTGGCTTAGCCCCACAGTGGGGTTGACGACGACGAATTTGGCGACAGTCGCTACTCCGAATGGGATCAGCGCTTCGCAGGTTTTTACCCGCTGAGGGGTAACAGAGTTTGGCAAAGCAAGTATGTGAGGTAGTTGCAAAGGGCCTTTGGGTTGGAGGGAGCGAAGATGGCGTCCAAGCCGCGGGTTCTGATTGTCGACGATAGCCGTCCTGTAGTGACGTTGCTCAAGGTTGTGCTTGAGCGTGAGGGGTATGAGGTAGTGACGGCTTATAACGGAGATGACGGCTTGAGGATAGCGCGTGAGCAGAAGCCAGACCTTATCGTGCTTGATATTATGATGCCTGGGATGGATGGGTACGAGGTTTGTTATCGTCTCAAGCAGGATTATCTCACAGCGGATATACCCATCCTCATGCTGACGGGCAAAGGCAATGTGGAGGAGGAACCTGGATGGAAAAAGGATTTCGCCATGCGTTTGCGCGAAAGGCTCAAGGGCTTTGACGCAGGAGCAACGGATTTTATGTCCAAGCCTGTTTCGGTGAAAAAGTTCCTCCGTGAGGTCAAGGCCTTGCTCTGGTTTGGTGGCCGAGAGCGCAGTCCGCTGATGACGAGAGAGTAGGGAAGGGAGGCGTCGCAATGGCTAAAAAGGTTCTTGTAGTGGAGCCGGATCAGCTGTTGACTCAGATGATCCGTGATATCCTCGAGGAAGAGGAAGAATACACGGTTATCACGGCAAAGGATGGTCCCGAGGGTTTGCGCAAGGCCAGGCGGGAGCAGCCCGACCTGGTAATCGTGGACTTTAAATTGCCTAGTATGTCGGGCAATGATGTCTGCCGGCGCTTGCGTCGGGACCCAGCTACCGATCATCAAAAGATCCTCATGCTGGCGGAGGAGAGCCAACTTGAGGATTTGGTCATTGGGTCCAATGCAAGCGCAGATGATTTTCTCATCAAACCCTTTAGCAACTTGGAATTGGTTACCAAGGTCAAACCCCTTCTCTTTAGTGAAGAGGAAGAGACCAAAACGATCTCGACGGGCAACAGCGAGCTGGATGGCAAGATGGGCGGGGGTATCCCTTTGGGCTCGCTGACCTTGATCGAGGGAGATTCTGGAGCGGGCAAGTCGGTACTTGCCCAGCAGATGATGCATGGATCTCTCGAAGATGGCTATACCTTGACGCTCTTTAGCAGCGAGAATACGGTGAAAAGCTTGGTCAAGCAAATGCGTAGCCTTAGCTTGGATATTCTAGATTACCTTCTTCTCGACAAGTTGCGCGTTTACCCTATTGAAACATCTGGCTTGGGAGGGGATGCTCCTCCAACTCTGATGAAAGCTATACGGCGAGAGGCGGCCGTTCGTGATATGATTTTTGTAGACTCTTTGACCTCGTCGATCCCACAGTCTTCAGACAAGGAAGTGCTAGCCTTTTTCGAATCTTGCAAGCGGCTTTGCGGGAGTGGCACTACCATTGTTATCGTGGTGCATTCTCATGGCTTGAGTCGAGAGTTGTTGACACGCTTGCGCTCTCTTTGTGATGCGCACCTGCGGTTGCGCACCGAAGAGATCGGTCAAAAGCTTGTCAAGACGCTCGAGGTGACCAAAGTGCGAGGGGCTGAAAAGTCGACAGGAAATATCATCAGCTTTGAGGTAGAGCCTGGCTGGGGGATGAGGGTTATACCAATCAACAAAGTGGGAGGCTAAGCAACAATGGCACAGCTTATGCTACCCTTCCCTAGGGAGAAGCTGTTCCAAGCTAGCCAGAACCTGAATGGGCTGAAAACAAAACTCCCCGTCCCCCTGCGCAAGGTATGTGAGGAAAACCAGTTTCTCTATGAGTATCTTCACGCCATACCGATGCAAAAGATAGGGGTGCCCAACTATTACCCCGAGCTCTCGCGTAAACTGCGAGAGTTAGAGGTGCGGAACCTCATTTATTCGATCAAGGAGGGGCTCTTTGTTCACATCTATCCAGATCCAACGGGTGAGCGAGATTACTATATCCCCATTGAGCCCCATCTCACTGTCGACATCCAGCCCCTGTTGGGGGAAGTGGAACTCCGCTTGCTGGATTGGACGGAGCAGATTGGCGCTGCAGAGACAGAGGAGGAGAAACGACAGGCTTTGCTCGAAGCCCTTGATGCCATCCTCACGACGGATGGGCGAAAGGGCTCCCTGAAGGTAACTCCTCGGCAAAAGGAGGCGCTCATCTACTATATCCTTCGAGAGAAGGTGGGTTATGGGGTGTTGGCACCCCTTTTGCTCGATCCCTATATCGAGGATATCAGCTGTAGCGGTACAGGGCCCATCTTTATTGAGCACAAGATCTTTAAAAGTTTGCAGTGCGCGATCTCGTTTGAGACGAACGAGGAGCTCGATGACTTTGTCATCTGGTTGGGAGAGTGGATCAAACGTCCGGTGACGGTACGTAACCCCATTGTCGACGCGGTGCTCCCCGATGGCTCCCGTATCAACATCGTTTATGGGAGCGATATCTCTAAACGAGGAAGTAACTTTACCATTCGAAAGTTCAGCGAGACGCCTCTGAGCGTTCTGGAGCTTATTGAGTTCGGTACGTTAAATTACTTGATGGCCGCTTATATCTCCTTTGTCTTGGAGGAAGGACTGAACGTCTTTGTCGTAGGTGCTACGGCTTCTGGTAAGACGACGACATTGAACGCTATTACGACCTTTATTCGCCCAGAACATAAAATCGTCACGATTGAGGATACACCGGAGCTCCAAGTTCCCCACAAGAACTGGATCCGGGAGATGACCAGAGGGACAGGACGGGATGAGAAAGCCAGCGCTGTGGGGATGTTTGATCTGCTGAAGGCGGCATTGCGGCAGCGTCCTGATCGCATCATCGTTGGCGAGATTCGTGGAGAGGAGGGAGCCATCGCCTTCCAGGCTATGCAGACAGGCCATGGTGTGATGTCTACCTTCCACGCGGCTTCGGTGGAGAAGCTGATTCAGCGTCTGACCGGTGAGCCAATCAACATCCCCAAGGCCTACGTAGATAACTTGGATGTGGTGATCATTCAGAAAGCGGTACGTGCTCCTGGTGCAGGCATGGTCCGCCGTATCACTAGTATCAACGAGATCGTTGGCTATGATCCAACGAGCAAGAGTTTCTCCTTTATTGAGACCTTCCGTTGGAACCCAGCAACAGATGACTTCGAGTTTCCGGGCTATATGAATAGCTTTGTTCTCGAGGAGACGATTGCTCCCAAGAGGGGCATTCCCCCCTTTAAGCGCAAGGCGATCTACACTGAGCTAAAAAGGAGGGCGAGAATCTTTGAGCGGATACACAAGGAGCGCCACGTTAGGGGTTTCTACGAGTTCTTCAAAATCCTCGCGGAAGCACACAAACAAAATCTTCTCTGAGAGAATCGAGGGGTACGACCTCTTTCATCAGCTTTCCTATATGTCCGTTATTGCCTCAGCAGGCATTCCTGGGCGCAAGGTCTTTGATCTCGCTCGCAAAGTAGAGGCGGCGCCTGCCAAGCTATTTGATGCGATTCATAAGCTGGCTGAGAACATGCGCTATAGCTACCCGGATGCCTGCCGCATGGTGGGAGAGCGGGTACGCTCTGAGGATATGCGTACCCTGCTTTTGCGCTTGGCTGATGCACTGCGTTCTGGCGAGCCTTTGCCATCATTTCTCGTGCGTGAAGCGAGGGTGCACGGAGAACGATACGAGAACGAGTATGAGCGCAATCTCGAGGCTCTGAAGAAATGGAATGATGGCTACACGGCTGTGACCGTCTCTGTGTCACTGATTATCATCAACAACATGGTTTCGACGATGATCTACGACCTGGGCCAAGTGGTTATGGCCGCTATGGCTTTTGGGGCCATTGTTATTGGCTTTATCGTGGCCTGGGTGCTCTCGAGGGCGGCCCCGCAAGAGGTAATGAGTGTCCCCTGGGCTCAGGGTTCCAAAGAGCAGCGGCTTGCTTTTAAGCTGCTCAAGATCTCCTTGCCCATAGTTTTGCTGGTTACCCTGGCAATGGTTCTCCTCAAGGTGAGTTTTGGGTGGATTTTTGTTACCCTGGGCGTGTTGCTTTTGCCGCTGGGTATCGCTAGTTATCGGGCCGAGTCCCATGTAGCCAAGAAAGATGAGGAGATTGGCGCCTTTTTCCGCTCGTTGGGAGGTACAGCCACATCTCGAGGAACAACTCTGGGCCAAGCACTGGAGAGCATTGAGATGGCTTCTTTTCCCAACCTGCGGCCGCACATTCGCAAGCTTTTGCTTCGCCTGCGGGCAAACGCTAAACCGGAGGTCTGTTGGCAGCTCTTTGGCCTTGAGACGGGTAGCCTGTTGATCGACCAGGCAGTGGATATGTTTTTCGATGCGACCAGCCTGGGAGGTGATCCCGAGCAATCGGGCTTGCTCTCGAGCATGTTTACTGAAAAGGTGGCAATGTTACGAGCCAAACGGCGGGGAGTGGCGGGGACCTTCTCCTGGTTGATTTTGGCTATGCATACAGTTCTCTCTGCTTTGATGGTTTTTGTTCTTCAGATTCTCAAAAAATTCATTCAGCTTATTCAAGCGTCAGGGACGATGGAATATCAGGAGGAAGCCATGCGCCAGCTTGCTGTGCGCATGCTTACCTTCACGACGCCTCAAACGGCCTTTTTGGAAAAGATGGCCCTCGCTCTAATCGTTATGATGGCTCTGACGAACGCTTTTGCTATCGTGGCCAGCGAGGGGGCGCACATTGCCAAGATGTCCTTTTATTTGGCCATTATGTACTTTGTCTCTGGGATCAGCTTTCTTATCGTGCCGTCGATAGTTAATGCAATTTTGTAAAGGGGTGAGACATTGGCCGAAGCAGCTATGGAACGGCTAGACGGAGAGCAGGCTCTTCGAGAGGTCTTGGAAGATGTGGGGCTGGAATCCCCTTTGGAAGAAGAAGCGGCCAAGCCCAGCATCTCGGATCGCTTGCAAGGGTTTTCCCCTCATCTGCGCCTGCTGGGAGTATTCGTGCTGGGCTTGTTGGTGGGTTGGTTCGTTCTTGGTTGGTGGATCTGGCCTGTTCGTTGGACCAACACTGATCCATGGGATCTGCGTGAAGAGCATCAGATTCATTTCCTAATGTTTTTGGCCGAGGATTATTGGTACAATGCGGATATTCGGCAGGTGCAGAAAGCCTTGGATGGATGGGATCGCCAGGCATTAGAGGAGACGCTCAATAAAGCCCTTCACCAGAGGGAACTGACGCCCGAACGGCGGCAGCATCTGGAAGCTCTCGCAGAGGCTCTTGATTTGCCTCTTGCCGAGACTTCTCTATGGAGTACCCTCTTGGCCAACAAGGGATTCCTCATCGCTACCTTCCTCTCAGCTTTACCGATGTTATTGGCTGTTGGTTTGATCTTCTCTCCCTTGCTTAAAGGTGCAAAGATAGAGCGCAAACAGATCGTTGCTCAGCCTGTCGAGGAGGAACAGGAAGAGGAGCAAGAAAAAGAGGATCTGGCGGAGGATGAGCTCTGGATGGAGGATGGCTTGGATGAAGAGGAAGAGGGGGAGGGAGAGGAGGATGACGAAGGGCTCATCGTCGAAGAGGAAACAGAAGAGGTCGATGAAGAGGTAAGTGACGTTCTTTCCTCCTTCTTTGATGAAGATGACCAGAGTCTTGAGCAGCTTCAGGCCCTCGCCAAAGATCTGCCAGAGCTTGATGTCCGCGAGCTGGCTGAGATGGCCAAGCGAATTGCTGCTGAGCTTACCGCGGTAAACGAGCTCTTGGCAGCGAAGCGGGCGCGTGAACAAGAAAGAGAACCGAGCGTCGCTGCCTAGTTGTCATCGGCTTTTGATTATGCTAAGATAGCTGCTAGCTCGAGCTTGCTCCAAGTTCGAGAAAAGCGGCTTTTTTTGCAAGAACTGTTTGTGGGGAGAGGATGACAGCAGGAGCTCCGCCGCCGGATGAATTGGACATCCTGGGAGAGGAAGAGTCCCCTCCGCCTATCCCTCGTCTCTTGCTAGGGCTATGGCTACTTGTGATTGGGATGGTGTTCTTTTTCATCCCTCTTTTCCTTGTTTTTGGAGGGATCCGTGCAGAGGTCAGGCGGCTTCAGGCCGATCTCAAGCCTGTGCAAGAGACGGTAGAGGCTTTGAAAACTCCTGGACCTCAAGAACTCGAGCTCCAGAAAAGGCTTGAGGAGGCCAAGGCTTCTGTCAAAGCACTCAAAGATGCCTATGGGCAAATCGTGGCCAAGCATGCAGATTGGCCTGCAATTATGGAGGCGATCTCGACATACAACCCCAGCCGCCTGATGTTGACCTCGCTCAAACAGGCGGATTTGTTAATAACCCTCTCTGGACGGGCAATAGATGATGCTGCTGTCGTGGCCTATGCCCACTCTTTGGAAGCTTCGGGGCTCTTTTCACGTGTGGTGGTGCGTTCTATTCACGCCGTTGAGAAGCCATTCGTTACCCCGGTTCCTCCATCAACTCCTATTACTCCTTCGCTGACTTTGACGGTGACTCTTACCCCCACACCTGACTTGCGAGACGAGTATGAATTGGATGATTTTGATCCCAAAGATATCTTTTTAGGGCAGAGCCAGCATCACAACTTTTACCCGCTCTATGACGTCGATACGGTGCGGTTTTTGGCCAAGGCGGGCCGTCTTTATAGGGTGGCCACCTCGAATCTTGCCCCTGGAGTTGACACCTTTCTTTCTGTCAATGTGGGAGGGGCAGCCTATACAAATGATGATCGTAAGCCGGGGGATCTGAGTTCGGAAATTGTCTTCCAAGTAGGCGGTAGCACAGATGTGGAAGCGGTGGTTACAGTTACAAACCGCGGGCAATTCGGTCCAGAGCAATGGTACGATCTCATTGTAGAAGAAGTGCTTCCTACTGCCACGCCGCTGCCTACCGGGACGGTTCCTCCATCCGCTACACCCACATCTACCTGGACTCCAACCCCCACTAGTACGGCCACGGCTACCCCAAGCCCAACGGTAACTCCTCGGCTTGAGGACGATTACGAGCCAGACGATGCGCAGCCCAGCCCTATTGCTCTGGGGGAGGTGCAGGAGCACACTTTTTACCCGGCAAACGATGTGGATAAGGTCAAGTTTCTGGCCAAGGCGGGAAGGTATTATCGGGTTTCGACTTTTGATTTGACAACGGGAGTAGATACTTTTCTCTTTGTTATGGTGGGGGCCACATCCTATACGAACGATGATCGAGCTCCTGGGGACCCAAGCTCTGAGGTGACCTTTGGGGTAGGGATGGGTTATGATGTAGAGGCGGTTATAGAAATTGTGAATCGAGGGCAATTTGGCCCGGGGAAGAGCTATCGTTTGACGGTGGAGGAAATCGTCCCTACTCCTTCTCCTACGCCTACCCAGCCCTCGCCTACGCCTGATCTGCGTGATGCCTTTGAGCCTGATGACGCAGAACCTCGCTTGGTAGCAGTTGGATCTTCCGAGGTGCACAACTTTTATCCGGATGGAGACGTTGACCGGGTGAGGTTCTTGGCCAAGGCGGGACGCAAGTATCGTGTCTTTACATCGGATTTAGCTCTAGGGGTGGATACGTTTTTGCTCGTCTCGGTGGGGACAAGCCAATATGCAAATGACGACCGCTTCCCCGGTGATCCTAGCTCTGAGCTGACTTTTGAGGTTCCGACAAGCTACGACGTGATAGCGAATGTGGAAGTGAGCAATAGGGGACAGTTTGGAGAGGAAAAGACCTATCGCTTAACAATAGAAGAAGTGGTGCAGACCCCGGTGCCTACGCCTACTCCGTCGGAGCTTGGCGACATCTATGAGCCCGACGATGTAAACCCCAAGTTTATAGCAGTGGGAGAAACGCAGTCTCACACCTTTTATCCAGAGGGAGATATTGACAAGCTTAGGTTCTTGGCCAAAGCGGGAAGGACTTATCGTGTCTTTACCTCCGATTTGAGTGAGGGGGTAGATACCTACCTGACGGTGGATGTGGGGGGCTCGAGCTATGGGAACGATGATCGTCGGGCCTCTGATCCTGCCTCCGAGGTGGTCTTTACTGTGGGGGCCTCGGATGAGGAGGCCATCCTCACGCTTTCGAACCGGGGGAGCTTTGGCCCAGATCAAGGCTACAAAGTGACGGTTGAGGAGCTGGCTCTTACCCCTGTTCCTACAGCTACCCCCATAGATTTTGGGGATGAGTATGAGCCTGATGATGAGGTGCCCAAGCCTATTGCTGTGGGGGAAACCCAAACCCATACTTTTTACCCCGAAGGGGATGTAGACAAACTCACTTTTTTGGCCAAGGAGGGGCGTTTCTATCGTATTGCTACTTCAAGTCTGGCCTTGGGGGTGGATACCGTCTTGACTGTTGACCTGGAAGGAACGACTTTTACGAATGACGACCGTGCAGACCGGGAGCCCGGGGATCTGAGCTCCGAGCTGACTATAGAGGTCCCCTCGGGTCATGATATTCAAGCGGTCATCACCATTGAGAATAAAGGACTCTTTGGACCAGATAAGAGCTATGCAGTTTCAGTAGAAGAGGTCGAATCGGCCTTTCTTTTCAACGGGAAGGGCATCAGAGGAGCGGGGCTGGCTTCATGGCGTGGTTTGCCTCTGCCGCTTTATTTCCGTGGAGGAAGGGGGTGGACTCCTCTAATTGTCAGGAGGAACGTGAACCGTACTCTTCGGGCGGGTTCGGTGGAGTTCGTCATAGGGTTGGAGATTAAAGCAAGGCAGCCATGAATCAGTTAGAAGGGCTCAGAGAAAAGCTCATAGAAGGCGAACGGACATATACTTTTGTTGCCATTGGTCTGATTTTTGTGATCGGGTTGGCGTACATCCTCTTTTTCCAGTTTGGCATCGCTGCTCAGATGAAAAGGCGGCAACAGGTCCTTGCGGATTTGGCGGTTGCTCGGAATGAGCTGCTCAAGATGCGCAAGGTGCAAGAAGAAGCGCTGGCGGGTTTGCAAAAGCAGGTAGACCAAGCTCAGAAGCAGTTGGTCGAAGTGGCCCAATCTTTTCTTACAGAGGCCCAGGCTGCCAAAATCCTTGATCGGCTCTATCAATATGCTAGCGAAAGCGGGACGGTTATCCAGAATTTGGAAGCATTGCCCAGAGGAGAAGAGGCTAAACCTACTGTCTATGATGTGCGAAGCTTTCGTTTGCAAGCTCAAGGAACGATGCCTCAGTTGACGGATTTCGTCATGCGCTTCAAGGAAGCCAAGCAAGAAGCAGTTCAAGTGAGCAACGTGAACATTGTTCAGGAAGAGCAGGGTTTATATGCCTTGACGATGGATATAACTCTTTACACTTCTCCTTATGCCCGGGGAAAAGGAATTTCCTCAGGTGCCAAGGCAGGGGAGAACTTGCAACAACTTTATCGCTCTTTAAATGCGGCTTGGGATGCTGAGAATTGGCAGCAAGCTATTCAGTTGCTTACCCAGATTCTTACATACGATCCAGAAGCGGCCCAAGCGCGAGAACGTCTCTATGCGGCTCATGTGAATTATGGGTTTGCTCTTCTCAAGAAGGGCAATACCCAAGAGGCGGCGGTGCAGTTTTCATTGGCGTTGGCCGTCAAACCAGGAGGAGTAGAGGCTTTGGTTGGCCTTCGACAGGCGAATGCAACACCTGCAGCCTCTCCAGAAACGCCTTCGCAAGCGACCCCTCAGGGGCCAGTGCCTACAGCCAATCCTTATCTGGTGCGGCCCAAGGGGTGGCCGACGGATTGGCCGTGGCCTCCGCGGGGGCAATGAGCAAGCTTTGGGCGTATTGAGAGAGTATACTCGGTATATTTGGGCGCGGCTTTCCTCTGCCTGGGGAAGCCGCCCTTTTTATAAGTGCTTGCTGAGAAGGAGTTCTTTTTGTGCTATAATCTTTGGATAAGGTGAGTTGGAGGGAAGGGTCATGAGAGGGAAGAGAGCTCTTTTGATAGTAGATGTGCAGAATGATTTTTGCCCGGGCGGAGCTTTACCTGTAGCCGAAGGGGATGTAATCATTCCCAAGCTCAATGCATATATTCAATTGTTCCAAGCCTCAGGTGCTCCGATCATCGCCTCACGGGATTGGCACCCTGCCGAAACG
The DNA here is from genome assembly GCA_021162655.1 of Anaerolineae bacterium. GTDB lineage: Bacteria > Chloroflexota > Anaerolineae > UBA1429 > UBA1429 > JAGGYI01. The sequence goes on along the minus strand of JAGGYI010000269.1, from coordinate 9,165 downwards.
ACGCATTTTAATACTCATGGGGGCCCTTGGCCGCCTCATTGTATTCAGGGGACACCAGGAGCAGCCTTTCACCCTGAGCTAAACTTGCCCAAGGATACTCTCGTTGTCTCTAAAGGGATGGGGGCGGATGAGGACGCCTATTCGGCCTTCCAGGCCCGAGATGAGCAAGGGGTGCTCCTTGGTGAGTGGCTGCGTGCACAGGGTATAGACCAGCTTTATGTAGCTGGCTTGGCTTTGGATTACTGTGTCAAAGCCTCTGCCCTTGATGCTTTAAAGGAAGGACTGGAGACGACGGTGCTCCTTGACGCAACGAGAGCAGTAAATGTCCATGTCCACGATGCAGAACTGGCCATTGAGGAACTTGTGCGCCGGGGGGCCCGGTTGGCTGTCTATGAAACTCTGCAAAAGGCCTTTTGAGGGGGGATGATGGGGAAGCGAAGGTTCCATGTCGCGACGGAAGAGGAAATCCGTGCAGGCCGTGTGACGGATGTTTACTTTGAGCGCACCTTGGCAGCTATAGAGGCCCGCCATGCAGATAAAAAAGTTGTTGGCGAGGTGCGTACGAGAGCGCTGCCGAAGGGCTGGCCATGGGGAGTGTTGGCGGGCATCGAAGAAGTTGCCCACCTTTTAGAGGGGTTGGACATTCGCGTGTGGGCCTTACCAGAGGGAAGCATCTTTTGGCCTGGAGAACCTGTCTTGACGATCGAGGGGCCTTATTCTCTCTTTGCTCGCTATGAAACCACCTTTCTCGGTATGCTTTGCCAAGCGACGGGCATTGCCACGAAGGCGGCTCGCTGTCGGTTGGCGGCAGGAGAGCGGATTCTTTTGAGTTTTGGGGCGCGGCGGATGCATCCAGCTATAGCGCCAATGATTGAGCGGGCCGGCTACATTGGGGGGTGTGATGGAGTCTCTACCTTGGTTGCGGCTGACGTGATCGGCATTCCTCCAACGGGGACCATGCCTCATGCGCTGATACTTATCCTTGGGGATACGCTGGAAGCCGCGCGGGCCTTTGATGAAGTGGTTCCCCCTGAAGTGAAACGAATAGTGCTCATTGACACTTTGGCCGATGAAAAATTCGAGACGCTACGTGTTGCTGAAGGAATGGGGGACAAGCTCTATGGCGTGCGCTTTGATACCCCGTTCTCCCGGCGGGGGAGTTTGCGCCAGTTGATGGAAGAAGTGCGCTGGGAGCTGGATTTGCGCGGATATGAGCATGTTAAATTCTTTGCTAGCGGTGGGCTGGACGAAGAGCGTATCCTTGAGCTAAATCCTGTTTGCGATGGTTATGGGGTGGGTACTTCGCTTGCCAACGCCCCTACAATTGACTTTGCTTTTGACCTCGTTGAGATCGAGGGCAAGCCTCTAGCTAAACGGGGTAAAAAGTCGGGGGCCAAATTCATTGCCCGTTGCCCAGCCTGTGGGGCCCGAGAGGTAATCTACTGGCAGCGTGATCCGGGGCGTTGCGCCTGCGGTCATGACCGTGAAGTTCTTAACCGTCTGCTCATTGATCGGGGCAAGATTGTAGGAGAACTTCCCTCTGCTACCCAGGTGCGTTCTTATGTGTTGGAGCAGCTTGTCGGACGCACGCTTGTAAGTTAGCGTGCGCCGACCTCTCTAGGGGTATGTCTTTACCCCCGGTGGAGGGAGAGGAGAGATGGGACGCGGTCGAACATCCAAAAGCCCAAAGGCATGCCGATGATGGTGTTGCAGAGAAACCAAGCCACGGTCATCCAGAGAGCGCTGAGCTACCACCCAATGAGGATAAAAGAGCACGGAGAAAGATATTGTGCTGCCGTGGCGACACGGTTTCGATGGTCGCTTTGCCCTCGCGATAGGTGATCAGGAGTGCGTGAGATGTTTCGGGCTCGCGGAGGGCAACGATTTTAGGGATGCGGTTGATGATGGCTACCCCTAGGGGGATGCCAACGATAGTGAGCATGCAGAGCCAGGCAAAGACCGCTATACCTGAGGCCCACCAGCCTATAAAGATGTACCAGAGGACGGAGATGAGACAGCCAGGGCTGCGCTTCTGTTGAGAGGGGTCTATGGTGACCATTTTGTTTCTTGTCGAAAATAACCAACCTCTTTACGTAGCTCGGGATTTTGGGTTGCGGTTGAAAAAAAGCGCGCTGCCCCTCTGAGGGGCAGCGCGCTTTGCCCTTGGAGAATAGTTCAGCGGGCAGAATGGGTGGCGATGGGCCCGCCGGAGCGAGCTGGCATGGTGACGACGGCGGCAACAGGGTGTTCATATTCGCTGGTAAAGAGCGCCGTGCAGAGTTCCTCTGGAGAGTTGCCTGACAGTGAGATCTTGGTGGGAGAGGTAAGCTCGTAGGTGGCAACGAGGAAAGCCTCCCCTGGGGCCACTTTTACCCTTTGGACGAGAAGTTTGTCTTCGGCAACAATCCCCATGTAGCCCTGGTTCGTTGCAAGGTCTAGCCCTGCTGCAATGCGGGGAGTGTTGTATTGGTCGTGTTCGTAATCCAGGGCGAAAAGAGAGAGAATCATCGCGTCACGTAGCCCATAACCAATTTCCACTTTATCGATGATAGGATCTATATGGCTTCCATTTGCCACAACGGTGACGGTTTGGTGCGAGCGCAAACAGTTATAGGAAATATAGGGATTATCTGACTTTGGAGCATCTTCAGTCGGTAGAACGACGGCTTTGCCTGTTTGGGCGAGGATGCGGCGGTTAGGAAAGGAACGCGATGATACCCGGTACCCCAGGTACCATTCGCCATTTATGGTCTTGCCCAAGACAACGAAACGTCCGATGTACAATGTAACCTCCTCGTTATCTTTTTAGGTCCAGCCGTATTCGTAACCCGTTTCATACATGGCGACGATGTTTTCTGGGGGGGTGATCGCCTGAATGTTGTGGCAGGGAGCGAGAATATACCCTCCTCCTGCCCCCAGGATGCGGAGATTGTCGATGACTTCTTGTCTCACCTCTTCGACGGTGCCAAAGGGCAAGGTGTACTGGTTATCCACACCTCCATGAAAGATTACTTTGTCGCCAAAGTCGCGCTTGAGCCCTTCCCTCTCCATCCCCTTGCAGCGCCATTGAATGGGATTCAACACATCGATACCGGCCTCGATCATGTCAGGGAGAATATCGCGAATTGCTCCATCACTGTGGAAAAAGACATAGGCCCCCGCTTCATGGGCCAGATCGATCATGCGTTTCATCCGGGGAATGAGAAATTCGTGGATTTGTTTGGGAGAAAAGAGCAGGGATTCTTGGCTGCCCATATCTTCAGCCACATAGGTAATCATCACTTTGCCTGGAATGGCTTCGTAGATGCGCAGGGTGTTTTGGTAGGCTAGCTCAAAGAGCTTATCTAAACAGTAATGGACGATCTCTGGGTGAAGAACTAGGTCCATAAAGGCCTGTTCTTGGCCGCGGAGATCTTTGTAGGTTAGGAATGGTTCGGAACCGCCTCCGCGGATGGGGTCCTCCTCATGGCCGACGATCTGTTGAGGAATATCCGAATAGTCCCACCAGTCTGGGTCAGGCCAGCGATAGTTCGCCTCGATCTCTTCGACAGATTCGTATTGGGCGAGGGGATGGTAAACGGCTTCCCTGTAGACCCCTGTGCCATAATCTACGTCTTGGTATTTAATTCCAAAGACGTCCTCATCAGGGGGAATAGGCGGGCCAATATAGCGGGGTGTCACGGTAAAGGGGCGGTCGATGTGCAACCGCTTGAGCATCTCTTCCTCTGTGCTTACTCCGAGATACTTGAGTAGCTTTGCGGTAGCTTCATCTGTTGCCCAATAGTCCATGGGCACACGGTCCGGCGTTTGGCGTTGCAGAACGGCTAGCCAGCGCTCCCTGGGAGTCATTGTTTCCTTTGGCATCGAACCCTCTCCTTGATACTACCAAGACTTGATCTATTTTACCCCACCAAGGAGCTGTGTCAAAGCTCTTCATCAGCTGGCCGAGGCTTGACCCCTTGCCCTTCTTGGGCTAGACTGAAAGAAAACCAAGGGGGTGAGCGACGATGGCAGGATTGCCTTTTGATATTTTGAAGGACGATTTGAGCGCTTTTCGTGGTCGAGGGCCGGCTTTCGTTACTTTTGGAGAGGTGATGGTACGCGATACGCCGGCGGATAAGGAGCGCTTAGAGAGGACTCGCTTGGTACATCTTTCTATGGCTGGGAGCGAGTACACCCTGGCGATGGCATTGAGTCGCTTTGGGATTCCCTCAGCCTATATTACGCGCGTACCAGACAATCCCTATGGTTGGGCTGTGCGTGACATCGCCAGGGCCCAAGGGATCAACACGGACTATTTTGTTTGGGCGCCCAAGGTGGAGCCCATTGGGCGCTATCTCTATGAGCTGGGGCGAACTCCTCGACGGACGACGGGTTGGTATCAGCGAATGTATTCCGCGGCCAGCAAGCTGGGTCCCGGTATGGTGAATTGGAAAGAGGTGCTCAAGGACTGTCGTTTGTTCCACTCTTCGGGGATTACCTTTGGGCTCAGCACTCATAGTGGCTATGAGCGAAACTATTGTTTGGAAGCACTCTATGAAGCCTTGGAGGCCAAACCAAAGGATTGCTTGGTGGGCCTAGATTACAACTATCGCTCCACCCTGTGGAGCAAAGAGCAAGCTGTGGAGGCAATGACACCCATTTTACGGGATCATGTGGATGTTCTCATCACAACCATTGAGGATATGGCCCAGCTCTACGGGTTGGGGGCGGGCCAGTATAGCGCTGAAGACATTATCAAAGGGGAATTTGGGCACATTGAAGATAGTGACCTGAAAGCTTTTATGGCCGAGATCCATGAGCGCTTTAACACCAAGATTGTCGGGGTGACCATTCGTTACCCAGATAGTTTCGAGGAGCATCGCTGGGAGTCTGCCGCGATGGATGCTGAGGGGAACTTTTATCGCTCTCCCTCGGTCAGTAGGATCGTGCTTTGGGATCGCTTGGGGGGTGGGGATACGTGGAACGCGGGCTTTTACTATGGCCTACTTACGGAGGAGGATCCTGCCAAGCGGTTGCAAAAGGGTGTGTTGGTGGGTGATGCGGCAACCTGCCTCAAGCAGACGTTGATGTTTGACCTCCCCATTATCACCAAGGCAGAGGTCCAAGCGCGAATGAAAGCCACTTTTGAGGGTGGCGGCAAGCGGACCGTTCGTTAGAGAATGTAGGGGATAACGGGCCGGGCCCCTTCCCGGCCCGTTCTTTATCCTGAAAGAAGCTCTCGGGTGCTAACCATGCCACAGGGGAGAAGGCCTACTTTTTTAATAGGTGGCGTGCCTGTCTATGGCGAACTTGCTCTTGCCCCCATGGCGGGTTTTTCAGATCTTCCCTTTCGGGTGCTCTGCCGAGAATTTGGCTCCGCGCTGGACTATATCCCCTTTGTTTCTGATGAAGCGGTTATCCGCAAGGTCCGCCGTGGTGAGAAAGCTGTGGATTGGCACCCCAAAGAGCGGCCAGTTATCGTCCAACTAGTCAGCAAGGATGAGGCTCGCCTAGCGGAGGCGGGGAGGCTCTTGGAAGAGGCAGGGGCGGATATCCTCGATTTGAATTTGGGGTGTCCAGCGCGCAAGGTTGCCGGCCGTGGAAAGGGGGCAGGGCTTTTGCGCGAGCCTGCCAAGGTAGAGCGTTTGTTAACCTCTCTGGTTCAGGCTGTATCCATCCCAGTGATGGCCAAGATCCGTTTGGGATGGGACGATTCACAGCGCAATTATCTAGAGGTAGCCCGTATTGTTGAGGGGAGCGGGGCTGCAGCAATAGCTGTCCATGGGCGTACCAAGGAACAAGGCTTCAGTGGACGGGCGGATTGGCAGGCCATTGCCGAGGTCAAACAAGCAGTTGGGATTCCTGTTTTGGCTAACGGGGATGTACGTTGCGTTGCCGATATCGAGGCGATCAAGGCGCAGACAGGCTGTGAGGGGGTGCTCATTGGCCGGGGAGCCATTGGCAATCCTTGGATTTTCGCCCGGCGCGATATATCCGAAGTTCCCTACGAGGAGCGCTTGTCCGTCATCAGGCGGCATCTCCGCTTGATGGTTTCCTATTATGGGGAACGAATGGGCGTTGTGCTCTTTCGCAAGCATGTGGTCAAGTATATTCAGGGCCTGCCAGGGGCGGCTGCTTTGCGTCCCCGCCTTGTGCATTGTGAAACGGCAGCAGAGCTACTACATGTTTTAGAACAGTGGGGAGTGGAGAGAGTTTCTGCTCTCGAAAAGCTGGGCTAGGGTGGATTTAAGAAGCTTTGTCTTGAGGCTTTGACAGAGCTCTGGGGGCCTTGTATAATATATATGACATCTTCATATAGATGTCCTGTGCAATTGGAGGAAGGGATGCCGATGCGGAGAAGGAGAAGAGGACGCCGTGGGGAGGGAGGATATCCTCGGCGTATCGTCCGCTTTATCGAACCCGCTTTGCTTTTGCTGTTGAGGCGAAGCCCAATGCATGGCTATGGTTTGGTAGAGGGATTGCGATCGCTGGGGCTAGAGGATTATCCGGTTGATTTGAGCGCCGTCTATAGAATGTTGCGTGGGCTTGAAGAGGAGGGCATGGTTGAATCAACTTGGGATCTCGAAGTGACAGCTGGTCCTCCCCGCCGAGTGTATACGATTACTCCTCGCGGAAGAGCCTATTTGGCCGCTCTGGTGGAGGAGCTGCGGGCTACGGATCGTCTTTTACATGTTTTTTTGGATGCTTGCGAGGCAGAGCTTGCCAAAGAGGCAGATCAATCCTCAGATCACAAGGAGTGAGGTGAACGCAAAATGAAAGTGGTAGTCACAGCGGAGGGAAAAGGCCTTGATGCCCCGGTGAGCCTGATTTTTGGACGTTGCCCAGTTTATGTTTTTGTGGATACGGAGACGATGGAAGCCGAGTCGGTGCCTAACCCGGCGCAGGCTGCAGCGGGTGGGGCAGGCATTCAGGCAGCCCAGTTCGTCCTCTCCCAAGGAGCTCGGGCGCTTCTGACGGGCAATGTAGGTCCGAACGCAGCAGGTGTGCTTTCTGCAGGGGGAATGGAGATCTACCTCGTGCAGGGAGGGAGCGTTCGAGAGGTAGTTGAGGCTTTCAAGGCTGGCAAGTTGCCTAAGGCGAGTGGTGCTACTGCGGCTTCGCATGCGGGAATTAGGGGGGCTTCCGACTCTAGCGGAGGGCGGCAGGAGGTGCTTTCTGCTCTGGCGGAGGAGGTGGCAGAGTTGCGCAGACGTTTGGCAAAGATCATGTCCCACATAGAAGCTTTGGAGAAGGAGGAGTAGCTGATGCGAATAGCAGTTTCAGCGGACGATCGGAACGGTTTGGATAGTGTAGTCAGCCCTCACTTTGGGCGGTGTCCTTATTTTATCATCGTGGATGTAGAGGGAAACCAAATCGTTCAGGTGCAGGAGGTAGAAAATCCCTTCTATGCCAGTCATGCCCCTGGCCAAGTTCCCCGTTTCATTCATCAGCAGGGTGTTGATGTCATGCTCACGGGAGGAATGGGGGGTAGGGCGATTCAGTTCTTTGAGCAGTTTGGGGTTCGCCCTGTAACAGGGGCTGCAGGGACGGTACGCCTGGCTTTAGAGCGTTTTCTCGGTGGGCAGCTCCAGGGCGTCGAGCCCTGTGCCGAAAGCCGGGCCCATGGCCATGGGGTGGTTCCCCCAGAGGGAGAGTATGAGCGTGATGATCTGGGAAGGTTGAAAGAAGAAGTAGAAGCTCTCCAAAGTCAACTCCAAGAAGTGGCTTTGCGGCTTAAGAACCTCTTAGATCGAGGGTGAGAAAGGCGGCCGTTGAGGCCGCCTTTTTATGTATAGGATAGACAAAGATACGTCTAAGCGTTATAATGCAATAAATAGGTGTGAGTACTGTCCGTTGAGGGACAGAGAAATCTTTTTTTACCCCTCTTTTTCTTCTCCGCAGGTCTATTTTTGTCCCTCCAGAGCGGCCTCGAGCTCGAGAGAGCTGAGGTAAAGGAGTCCCCTCATGAGTAGGATTCTTCCCTTTTTAATTGTTCCCCTTCTTTTGCTTCAATTCCTTGGGGGCCAACATGTTTTGGCTCAGCGAACAAGCCAAGGCGAGCAGGCGATCGTTTCCCTTGGGCAAGTGGGAGGGCCAGCCCAAGTTGTAGCCGTTCGCCAAGGATATGCTTTTGTGGGAATGGGAAAGAGGCTCGAAGTGTGGGACGTTCGGGACCTTTCCTGTCCTGTGCGTCTGGGGCAGACGGTGAATCTGGCTGCCGAGGTGAATAGTCTGGCTCTTTCCGACTATTATGCCTATGTAGGGGCAGGCGCTTTATATGTGCTTGACATTCACAGTCTGACCCAGCCCTTTGTGCGAGGGTTCTTGTCATTGGAAGGGATAGAGGATATCAGCGTGTTGGGTAACTATGCCTATGTTGCGGCAGGAGAGGCAGGGGTGCGTGTCATAGATATTCGTTCTCCAAGTGCTCCGTTGGAAGAGGCCTTTTATGTGACCCCTGGGCGAGCAGTGGCCTTGGAGGCTCTGGGGGATTATCTTTATGTGGCGACAGAGCAGGCCGGAGTGCGGGTTCTGGATATCTCGGACCCCTTGCGACCTGAGGAAGCGAGTTCCTTTGCGCCCTCTGCTGGCTACTATTACAACCCGGGGATGGCGTATGACATCTGCGTGGTCGGCGATCGGGCTTATGTTGCCCAGGGATGGAGTGACCCTATCCCTACCAAGGGGGGCATCGTGGGGTTGGGGGTCGAGGATGTCTCTGAACCGCTCCATCCTGCCCAATTGGGTTCCTATTGGGCAGGTTATCCATATGGTACGGAGGGATGGGCTTCTCATGTTTCCGTATGTGCTGGAACGGCGTGGGTAGCGGCCGTGTGCTTGGGTACCTGGTGGTCTCAGGGATGCCTTTACTCGGCAGATGTCTCTTCGCCCGATGGCATCCAAGAGATGGAGCTGCAGACCAGTTTTAGACCTTTTTCACGCATCGAGGATCTTTTTTGCACTTCGGAGGAGCTGCTGCTTGCGTTGGGAGGAGGAGGGGTTCAGTGCTTTGATCCCGTTGCTGAAGAGATAGTGGGCCCTGGAATACCTGGAGAGGGCATCCAAGTCGCTTGCCAAGGGCAATGGGCTTGGATGGTCGATCCTCTCTCTTTGCGCCGAATCGATATCCAGGATCCGTCTAATCCGCGACCTACGGATGTGTGGAATGTGATGGGAACTCCG
>JAGGYI010000015.1 GCA_021162655.1 Anaerolineae bacterium | reverse complement strand
GCGGGGGGAAAGGGGAGGGTTGGGGTTACCTCTCTTCCGCAATGGAGTGCGGGTAGCTGCTCGCTTCGTCTAGGGTGGGATAGTCGGGCAAAGGAGAGCTATGGCTTTGGGGAGCTATACGCAAGAGACCTATCTTTCTCCCTTTACCTGGCGCTATGGTAGCGCTGAGATGCGGCGCATTTGGTCCGAGGTGTACAAGCGTCGCCTGTGGCGGCGGATCTGGGTGGCTCTGGCTACGGTGCAGGCGCGAGCAGGCCTGGTGACGGAGGAGCAGCTGGCCGATCTGCGGGCCCATCAGGAGGATGTTGATTGGGCAAGGGCTCAGGAGCTAGAGGCGGAGTTGCGCCATGATTTGATGGCAGAGATCCGTACTTATGCAGAGCAGTGCCCCGTGGGGGGTGGCGTGATCCATCTGGGGGCCACTAGCATGGATATCGAGGATAACGCCGATGCTTTGCGCATCCGTGAGGCCCTTCTTCTGTTGCGTCGTCGGCTTCGGGGAGTTTTAGAGGCTCTGGTGGAGCGCATCGAGGCCGAGGCGGATACCGTCATCATTGCCTATACCCATCTGCAACCAGCAGAGCCCACCACTTTGGGCTATCGTCTGAGCCAGTATGCTCAGGATTTCTATGAGGATTGGAAGACGCTTGTGAGCTTCCTTCCTCAGATTCGAGGAAAGGGGTTCAAGGGAGCGGTGGGCACTTCGGCTTCCTATGCGCACCTTTTAGAGGGGAGGGGGATGACCCCCCACGAGATGGAGCAGCAAGTGATGGCCTTGCTGGGGTTGGAGCCTTTCCCCGTGAGCACGCAGACTTATCCCCGCAAGATGGATTACCAAGTGCTTACCCTTTTGGCGGGGATTGCCCAGTCTGCTTATAAATTCTCGTTGGATTTGCGTCTTTTGCAGTCTCCCGTTTTCGGTGAACTAGGTGAGCCCTTTGGGCGCAAGCAGGTGGGGTCCTCGGCCATGCCGTTCAAGCGCAATCCCATTACTTCCGAGAGCATCTGTTCCCTGGCTCGCTATGTGGCCGGGTTGCCTCGTGTTGCTTGGGACAATGCTGCCCATTCTGCCTTGGAGCGGACCCTCGACGATTCCGCCAATCGGCGGGTGGTTCTCCCGGGGGCTTTTCTCGCCGTCGACGAGATCCTCCAAAGGGTGGAGCGGGTGGTAAGGGGGCTACGTCTCAGCCGCGAGGCGATGCGACGCAATTTGGAGGTTTTTGGTCCCTTTGCTGCCACCGAGCCCCTTTTGATGGCTTTGGTCAAGGCGGGAGCCAGCCGCCAAGAGATGCACGAGCGCATCCGCGAGTGTAGCATGGTGGCCTGGCAGGCGGTGCAGCGAGGGGAGCCCAATCCTTTGCCAGAGCTTTTAGCTGAGGACGAGGGAATCACAAGTTACCTTTCGCCTGAAGAGGTGTTGAGTATTTTACGGGAAGGAGCAGGCGTTGGTGATGCTCCGGAGCGTTCCCGCAGGTTGGCTCGGGAGATTCGTCAAGCGCTTGCGCGGTAGGGTCAGAGTTGGCAAACGTGAGCTTTAGGACACAGAGGAGGAATGACCATGGGTTTCGCACCGATCGCCTTTGGGCCCAAGTTGGCTGAGGGCAAAACCAAGATTATCTATGCCCATCCAGAAAAAGAGGACATTGTCTATATGGTGCACAAGGATGGCCTCTCCGCGGGGGATGGGGCCAGGCGGAACACTCTGCCAGGTAAGGGCAAGCTGGCATGCCGTACGACCTCGAACGTCTTCTATCTCTTGGAATCCCACGGGGTGCCTACACACTATATTGGCATGGTGGCCGAGAACGTAAATATCGTTACTCGGTGCAAGATGATTCCCCTCGAGGTAGTGATGCGGCGCATTGCGACGGGCTCTTATATTCGGCGCAATCCCGATGTGCCTGAGGGGACGCGCTTTGACCCGCTGCTCGTCGAGTTCTTTCTCAAGGACGATGCTTTGCACGATCCTCTGATTACGGACAAAGAGATCGTCGAGCGGGGCATTGCGACCAAAGAAGAAGTGGAGGAGATGCGCCGCATTGGGCGGCAGGTTTTCTCTATCCTTGAGGAAGCTTGGGCCAAGTTGGATATCACCCTGGTGGATTGCAAGATCGAATTTGGTCGCGCGGTGGATAGTGGGCGCCTTCTTGTGGCTGATGTTATCGATAATGACTCTTGGCGTATCTGGCCAGGGGGTGACAAGTCGCGCATGCTGGATAAGCAGATCTATCGCGACATGCCCGAAGTGACGGACGAGCGCCTAAAAGAGCTCTTGGTCAAGTATCAGCAAGTGGCCGAGCTCACCGATCGTTTTGTTGAAGAGGATTAGCCTTTTTTGAGCAAGAGGAGGAGACCATTGGCAGGGCAGGTTGTCATCATCATGGGCTCCAAGGGTGATCTGGAGCATGTTCACAAGATCACCGCGCACCTAGAGAAACTGGGCGTTCCCTACCGCTTGCGGGTGGCTTCGGCCCATAAAAGTGTGCGTCACCTTTTGAGCCTTTTGGAGGAATACGAGCGGGCCCGCGAGCCGTTGGTCTATATCACGGTGGCGGGGCGCTCGAACGCTCTGGGAGGCATGGTCGACGCAAACACTCGCTGGCCGGTGATTACCTGCCCTCCAATTTCCTCGACCTTTGCCGGGGCAGACATCTATTCCTCATTGCGCATGCCGAGCGGAGTGGCTCCGTTGGTGGTGCTCGAGCCGGGGAATGCTGCCCTTGCCGCTGCCAAGCTTTTGGCTTTGGCAGATCCTGCATTGGCTCAGCGGGTGGCAGCTTACCAGGAGGAGAGAAGGCAGGAGGTTATCCGGGCGGATGAGAGTTTGGCATAAGGAGCGTTTTCCGTTATCTTTATTATGTTGATTATAAAGCAAGAGAGGCTCTGAAGGAGATGATTATCCAGCCGCAGTCTGGCGACGGCCTCCATGAAGCGTGCGGGGTCTTTGGCATCTATGCCCGCGGGGAGGCGGTCGCCCGTATCACGTTTTTTGGCCTCTATGCCCTGCAACATCGTGGGCAGGAAAGTGCGGGGATCGCTGTCTCTGATGGGCAGCGAGCGATCCTCTATAAAGAGATGGGCCTTGTTTCCCAAGTGTTCACTGAGGAGAATCTGCGTCCTCTGCAGGGGCATATCGCCATTGGGCACGTGCGCTACTCGACGGCCGATTCCTCCCGACGGTTGAGCGCACAGCCCTTTCTCCTCGAGTCGGCCTTGGGGCCCATTGCCATCGCGCACAATGGCAATTTGGTGAATACCGAGGACCTTCGTCAGGAGCTTTTTACCCGCGGGGTAGGGCTTGCCTCCTATTGCGATACTGAGGTGCTGCTCCAAGTGTTGGTAGGCGCCCCTGGCGATACTTGGCTGGAGCGCATCCGCCATATGATGAAAAAGGCCCTTGGTGCCTACTCTCTGACGATCCTCACTCGCGACACTCTCTATGCAGTGCGCGATCCTTGGGGCTTTCGTCCGCTGAGCATGGGGCGCCTCAATGGGGGATGGGTGGTGGCTTCGGAGAGCTGCGCCCTGCAGACGGTGGGCGCGCACGATATTCAAGAGATCCCTCGTGGGGCAGTGGTCATCATCAACGATGATGGGGCGCGTATCGTCGAGGGGGCCCCTCCAGAAAAGCCCAATCTCTGCATCTTTGAGTATATCTATTTTGCCCGTCCCGATAGCATCATCGATGGGCAGCTCATCCACAATGTGCGTCAGGCCCTGGGACGTGAGCTTGCGCGTGAGCATCCTGTGGATGCAGACCTCGTCATGCCCGTGCCTGATTCCGCCACCCCGGCGGCCATCGGCTACGCGCAGGAATCGGGCATCCCCTATGGTGAGGGCCTGATTAAAAACCGCTACATCGGGCGGACCTTTATTCAGCCCAACGATCGCCTGCGCAAAGCGGGGGTGGCACTCAAGTTCAATCCCCTCTCGGAGGTGCTTGAGGGGAAGCGTATCGTCGTAGTGGATGACTCTATCGTCCGCGGGACGACGAGCCGACCCATTGTCGAGATGTTGCGCCGTGCTGGGGCCCGAGAGATTCACATGCGCATCTCCTCTCCTCCTATCAAGCACCCCTGCTTTATGGGGGTAGATATGGCGACCTATGATGAGCTCATCGCCCATCGTTTGAGCGTTGAGGAGATTCGCAAAGAGATGGGGGCCGATTCTTTGGGCTATCTAAGTTTGGAGGGAATGATCCGCGCGGTGCAAAGGCCAAAGGAGAATTTTTGCCTGGCCTGCTTTACAGGGGAGTACCTCTTTGAGCAAAAGGCTGGAGGCTTTGTGCGAGTTCATCCCCATCGCCAAACCGTGTAGGAGGAAAAGAGACGGTGAAAGTATTGGTCGTGGGTTCGGGGGGACGGGAGCATGCTCTCGCTTGGGCGCTCAAGCGGTCAGCACATGTGCAAGAAGTGTATGTTGCCCCAGGGAATGGCGGCACGGCAGAGACAGCGGTGAACGTGCCCATCGCTGTGGATGATATCCCCGCTTTGGCCGATTATGCTCAGCAAGAAGCCTTTGACCTTGTCGTCGTTGGCCCGGAACTGCCTTTGGCTCTGGGGGTGAGTGACGCTCTGCAAGCCCGGGGGATTCGTGTCTTTGGCCCTTCAGCCAAGGCGGCACGGATCGAATCTTCCAAAGCTTTCAGCAAGGATTTTATGCGTGCACACGGCATCCCCACGGCCGAGTATGCCGTTTTTGAGGACTATCGGGAAGCGCTGCGTTATTTGGAGACCCATCCAGCACCCATCGTCGTCAAGGCGAGTGGGTTGGCAGCCGGCAAGGGCTCCATTGTCTGCCAGACGGATGAAGAAGCCCGCGCCGCTTTGGACCTGATTATGCGACAGCGCGCCTTTGGCGATGCAGGGGATCAGGTGGTTATCGAAGAGTGCCTCCAGGGGCAAGAGGTCTCGGTGCTGGCTTTTGCTGATGGAGAGACCGTCGTCCCGATGGTGCTGGTTCAGGATCACAAGGCGGCCTACGATGGCGATCGGGGGCCCAACACGGGAGGGATGGGTTGCTATGCCCCAGCTCCTCTCCTGGATGAGGAGATGCTCCAGCAGGTGATCGCCAAAGTCCTTCAGCCGGTGGTTACCGGGATGGCTCAGCAAGGGACGCCCTATGTGGGGGTGCTCTATGCAGGCTTGATGGTCTCTGGACGGGATTTCCAAGTGCTCGAGTTCAACTGCCGTTTTGGCGATCCCGAGACCCAGGTGATCCTGCCTCTTTTGCGGACGGACTTGGTAGAGGTATTGGATGCTTGCATTGAGGGGCGTCTGAACCAAGTGGAGCTCCAATGGGCTGATCAGTTCTGTGTCTGTGTAGTGATGGCTTCGGGGGGGTACCCTGGGCATTATGAGAAGGGCTACGAGATCCAGGGCCTGGAGGAGGTCGCTCAGCTTGCAGATACGGTGGTCTTTCACGCGGGCACGCAGCGCAAGGATGGTCGCGTGCTGACGGCTGGCGGCCGGGTTCTGGGCGTAACGGCTTGGGCTGATGATCTCCCTGAGGCGATCAAGCGGGCCTATGCGGCGGTAGAGCGTATCCATTGGCCGAATGTGATGTATCGGCGCGACATTGGAGCCAAGGGACTCAAGTTGCTCGAGGAGCAGGGATGAAGAAAAAGAGCGCTTATGCTTCTGCTGGTGTGGATATCGAGGCGGGGAATAAAGCCGTCGAGCTGATGAGCCAGGCTGTTCGCTCTACCTATGGCCCCGAAGTGCTTTGGGGCATTGGGGCTTTTGGGGGGCTTTATGATGCGCAGAAACTCCAAGACATGCGCCATCCCGTTCTGGTGGCTTCGACGGATGGAGTAGGCACCAAAACGATGGTGGCCGCTGCCTTGGGTAGCTATAGGACGTTAGGGCAGGATATTGTCAACCATTGTGTGAACGATATCCTGGTGCAGGGAGCCGAGCCCCTTTTCTTCTTGGATTACGTTGCCGCTCCCAAGCTGGATCCGCAGGTGATCGCCGCTGTGGTGGAAGGAGCCGCTGCGGCTTGCCGAGAGGCAGGCTGTGCCTTGCTTGGTGGGGAAACGGCAGAGATGCCCGGAGTGTATGCACCGGGGCAGATGGATGTAGTGGGCACCATTGTGGGTTTGGTAGAGAGGGACGAGATCATCGATGGCTCACGCATTCGCCCGGGAGATGTGCTTTTGGGCCTTCCCTCCAGCGGTTTGCACACGAATGGTTTTTCCTTGGTGCGCAGCATCTTTGCCCCCAAAGAGTATGGCGCTTACAAAGAGGTGCTGGGGCGCTCTTTGGGAGAGGCTCTCGTGGAACCCCATCGTTCCTACCTTCCCCAGATCCGAGCTCTGCGTCGGGCGGTTCAGATTAAAGGGATGGCCCATATTACGGGAGGAGGGTTTGTTGATAACATCCCCCGCATTTTGCCCAAGGGGCTGGCCGCTGTTGTACACACAGATGCCTGGCAAGTTCCGCCCCTCTTTCATCTGATCGAGGAAAAGGGGAAGGTGGATCGGGCAGAGATGTACCGTGTCTTTAATATGGGAGTGGGAATGGTCGTTGTGCTGGCGGCCAAAGATGTCGATAGTGCTCTCAAAGTGCTTGAGCAAGAGGCTTACCTTATTGGTGAGATCGTGCCTCAGGAGATGGAGGAGAGGGTGTTGCTCAGATGAATTACCTGGCAGTGTTGGTCTCTGGGCGTGGTACAAACCTTCAGGCGATCATCGATGCAATAGACGAGGGCATCTTGCCCGATACGCAGGTCTCGGTGGTGGTTTCAAACCGCAAGGATGCCTATGCTCTGCGTCGGGCTGAGGCTCATGGCATCCCTACGATTTACCATCCGCTGCTTCCCTATAAAAAGGCTGGCCGTTCCCGTCGGGAATACGATGAGGACCTGGCTAAAAAGCTGGCCCAATATCCGGTGGATCTTGTCGTTCTCGCTGGCTGGATGCATATCTTGAGTTCCTCGTTCTTGCGGCACTATGCCAACCGGGTGATTAACATTCACCCCGCTTTGCCAGGGGCCTTCCCGGGGACGCATGCCATCGAGCGGGCCTATGAGGCCTTTAAGCGTGGTGAGATCGACCGTACAGGGGTGATGGTACACTATGTGCCCGACGAAGGGGTGGATTGCGGCCCTGTCATCATTCAGCGAGAGGTTCCCATCTATCCCCAAGACTCGCTGGAAGACTTGGAGGAGCGCATCCACCGCGTGGAGCACGAGATCTATATCCAGGCCATCGCCCAGGTATTGGGAGTCAAGTTAAGGCCCCGTCGCAGCTGAGTTCTCCCCTCCTTAGCTCCAACTGTGAGAGAGCCGCACCAGGATGGAGACGAGGTCGCGGGTGCAGTGCTCGCAGAAGGGCCAGCCCATCTCTGTTTCTTCTCTGGCGTATTCAACGAGCTCCTCTACCGTGTGAGCGTGGCGCATAGTGCAGCGGTTGGTGCAGTGGGTCTCAAGGCCTAGCCGCGAGATCTCATCCTTGCGGGTAAAGAGAGGAACTCCCAGAATGTGCCCCAGATGGTGGCGGACGAGCCTGGCAAGGGCGAGTTCCCGCATTTTTTCTCCTTGAATCTGGCGCAGGCGGTAGACGGACATAACCGCCATGCTCCCCGGGAGGCTGGTCCCTAGGGTATAGTGCTCGGGCCGAAGCCTGGCCAGGGGAGTGGGAAAGTCCGTCAGGTCTTGGTCCAGGAGGATGATGTCAAGGTGGGGCTCGGCCTGCTGCCAGGGTTCGCGACGTACGAGCTCTAAAAAAGTGGGTGCAATGACCCGTCCCAGTTCTCTATTGTAGCTGGCCTCCACGTACCATTGGGCTCCCCAGTATGGTTTGCGGGCTGCTGCTAGTGCGGGGATGACCCAGTTGCCAAAGACACGCACCTGGAGGGGAGGATCCCAAAGGGCGGAGGGATAGCGCAAAAAAAGCCCCTTGAGCATCTGGGAGATGGTCTGCACCAAGATGTCGCTTTCCTGAGAGGTAACCCCTTCCGACCAAGTTACAGAGATGAACTTGGGCATAGACTCAGGCTCCAAGATGCTTCTTGGGCCTTTACATTATGCCATGCCCATTTGTTGGAGACAAAAAGCCTTTTTTTCTTGCCCAAGGGGCACTCTTTAGAGTGCCCCTTGAGGTATAGTGTCTGGCTTTTCAAGTGAGGGGAGGCTCCCCTTGGATGCTTTCTGCCAAGGCGACGGCCTGGCGCACGGCTTCGGGCTCGCCGTAGAGCAGTAGGCGCACGGCTCCTTCGGCCCCCGCAATGCCCCCCGCGCCGACGGGGATGGCTTCTACATTGCAGAGCACTTTGAAAGCTTCGATCTCGGTAAAGATGATCCCCTGGACAGGCCAGAGGGAATGGACGACCCCTAAGCACTCATCGGGTTCAGCGATCAAGGCGCTGAGCTCGTGGATATCTAGGGGGATCTCTTTTTCCAGCCCCACGGGGATGAGCAGGCGCAGTTTCTTTGCGATGATGGAGCCGATGGCCCCGCCAATGGTTCCCCCAGTGGGGTGGCCAATGCTGATCCCTGCGATGCCTGCCGCATAGTTTAGGGCGTTCGCTCCTTTGATGTAAACGTCTCCGGCCTTCATCCTTTGTAAAGCAGAGAAGCGGTCGAGCTCTGGTGCGGGTTGCCCATTGACGAGCACGAGGTCAGGGAGGGGGGTACTGGGCCACGCTGGCGAGAGGGTCGCAGGTGTTGTGCGTCCAGTGAGGTAGGCGCGTTTGTCGATCCTTTTGCCGGTGAGTTCCTCATAGATATAGGCGTTCGTACTCCCTGTGGTGACGACGATGATCCCCTCGCGGAGTTTCTCCTGAACAAAGTCCAGAGCGGCTACCCCTTTGGCTATAAGCCGCTTGGATTCCGCAACCGTAAGGACGATCTCTGCTTTCATTCCTTCACTCCTTTGCTCCCTAGTTCACTGTGATGAATGCCTTGAGTTGTTCATAGCGAACTTGGCCGATGCCCTTGACCTTTTTGATCTCTGCCGGGTCTTTAAAGGGGCCGTGCTCTTGCCGATAGGCGATGATGCGTTCGGCATAGACGGGGCCGATGCCTGGTAGGGTTTCCAGCTCGGCCGCCGTGGCAGTGTTGATGTTTATCTTTTGCGTTATCCCCGCTGGCTGCTGGCCCCCTCGGCTGTTAGAGGCTGCCGTCATGGGGGTGGGGCTGGGTGGGATCGGCGTCCCCCTTCGGGGCACGTAGACCTGTTGCCCATCGTAAATTCGTTCGGCCAAGTTGATGCGTTCCTGGTCAGCGTCCTCGGTCATCCCCCCGGCAGCGGCCACCGCTTGGAAGAGGCGGCTTTCCGGAGGCAACGTGTACACTCCGGGACGGCGTACGGCCCCTACGACGTGCACTTGAATGGGTGCCGGCGTGGGGGTAGGCGTTTCCACCACTGTGGGTTCGATAATTTCGATGGGTTCGGGCTGAGGCTTGCGGTCGTAAAGGATGTAACCACCCAAGAGGCTGGCATAGAGCAGCGTCAGCGCGATATAGCCTCGATAGCGCGATAGGCTCTCCATCATCACGTTGCCTGTTCTTGCGCACGTCCCTGCGTATGACCTTTTACACGCGGGTGCAGAATCGATAGGCTACCTCATAGAGCACTTCGAGAGCAAAGGGGACGTTCTCGATCCAGATGCGTTCATCGTTTGCATGGGCGCCCAGTTCTTCGATTCCCTCTGGAAGGGGCTTGGCAGGGATGAAGCCATAGACCGGGGTCCCCAGTTGCAAGAGGTACTTGGCGTCGGTGGCGCCGATGCATAGCCAGGGGATAACTTGGGCCCCTGGATAATGCTCCCCGATGACTTCTTGGATCGTCTCCAAGATGGGGTGTTCAGTGTTGGCCTCCACTCCGGCCGAGTATTGGTTTTTATATACCTGGATCTCGACCTCGTCTCCCACCCGTTGCTGAAGGGCTTGGAAAAAGCCCTCTTTTGTTTGCCCAGGGAGGATGCGCCCATCGGCATAGGCGGTGGCTAGGGGTGGGATCACGTTGATGTTTTCGGGGTTGCCAGCACGCAGCCCAGTGATGGCTGCTGTGTCATAAAAGAGTGGGCGATAGCGCGCGACGTCTTCTTCTTCAAGGCCTGCTGTCGTCATCGCTTCTTCAACCTGGCCCGCGTCGAGGAGTTCCTTAACTCGCTCCAGCTTTTCGGGGACACAGGCAGAGGCGATGCGCAAAAGGGCTAGACGCATGG
>JAGGYI010000179.1 GCA_021162655.1 Anaerolineae bacterium | reverse complement strand
TATCCCTAGAATGATCTTGCCGCTAGAGGGTCGACGTTTCACCTTCCCTCCTTGCACCATGAACTAGTCCAAGGCCATTATATAAGACGCAAAAAAGAGGTAAAAGGCACGTCTGAGGCTCTTTCTAAAGGGCAGAATTGACCCTCTTTAGGGCGAGGGGTAGAATCTTTTAGAGGGAAAGGATGGTTCATCTTTTATTATTGACGGCTGCCCGTGGAGCGGGCAAGACGACGGCTTGCCAGCGTTTTGTAGAGTTGGCACGTGCGGCTGATTTGCGTGTGGGGGGTATCCTCACACCGGCTCGCTATGATTCTGAAGGAGTGAAGATAGGCTTTGACGCTGTAGACGTCTTTACAGGGGAAGGCCGCCTACTAGCTGAGATCAGCCGGGAAAAGACTCGACACACTGTCGGTTGGTATCACTTTCACTCCCAAACAATGCAATGGGCTCTTGAGCGTATTTTGCAGGCTTTGGCAACCCCCCTTGACAGTGTCATCGTTGATGAGATTGGCCCTTTAGAGCTAGAGAAAGGGGCCGGATTCGCCCCTGTTCTAGATGCTTTGGAAGCCACACGGGCCACTAGTGTGATCTTGGTAGTGCGACGTGCTTTATTAGAAGCGCTGCGAGAGCGCCTTGCGAACTTTTCTCCCGTTGTTGTTTCGTTTTCTGTGCAAACTCGCGGACATGCGCCCGAGAGGCTTTTTGCTCAGGTCTGGCAATGGATCGTGGAGAACTAGGGCTATTCCTGCAAGCCCTCTACGATGCGCTCATAACGCGAGACGAGGTTTTGGGCCTGTTCGTCGGAGGCAGCTTGTGAATAGATGTGGAAGAGGGGGTAATCTGAATCAGGCAGAATGAGCACCCATGCTCCATTGCCAAGTTGAATTTTGACTCCGTCGAGCTGGGAACCCAGGCGATCTTGGTACTGTTTGTTCAGTAGACGCATGACGGTACCTTTTTTCTCCCAAGGACAGTTCACTGTGCCTTGAGCGACGTGGTATGGTGGCACTTCTTCAAGGGCTTGGCTGAGTGTGGTTTGTTGCACGGCCATAAACTCGAGGAGCTTGGCCACCGTCATCATACCATCGACTACTGGTTGGAACTCTGGCCAAATAAAGGCTCCATTCCCATCGGCAGCCATAATGACCTCAGGCTTGCTGGCGGCTTCCATCAGAGCGCGATGGTTCACCTTTGTGCGAATCACGTTGCCCCCGTGTTGTTGAGCGATCTCTTCGAATACGTCAGGCATAGAGATGGGCACGGCGATAGTCCCCCCTGGGTGAGCTTTAAAGGCCAGTCCAGCTAGAGCCGCGGTGAGCAGGGGGCCAGGAATGAGCTTCCCCTCGCTATCGGTCACAAAGATGCGCTCTCCCCCTACATCTAGACGCACTCCCATCAATGCGTCGAGCACTCGACAGATTTTGCCAAGCTGGGCCAACGATTTTTGAAATTCGCTCGAAGGGATGGATATCTTGGTCTCGTCTACGGCCTCATTGAGTGCTACCACCTGGCAATGCAGCCGAGTAAGTAATGGGGGCAGCACTTGGGCTGTAGGCGCATTGGCAAAGTCTACGACAAGGTAACAGTTTGAAGCTCGGATAGCCTCTACATCGAGGGCGGCAAGAAAGGCTTCCGAATAGTCGGCGATTACCCGGGATGCATAGTCGATAGTGCCGATCTCGTCGAGATAGACGCGTCGAAAGTCCTCACGGAAAAAGACCCGTTCGATACCGCGCTCTGCTTCCTTGGTAAGGTCTTGGCCATTTTCATCAAAGAATTTGATATCGACTACTCGCTCATCATAAGGAGAAAGGCGCACATGTACTCCCCCGGAGGCAGGGCTCGTTCGAGTAAAGTAGCGAGCTACGGGGATGGGCACAGAGCGCAGATCTATGACATGTACCCCCGCGGAGGGAAGCCCGGAGATGATTCCCCGCTTGAGCATGCGGGAACTACGATGGGCATCACGGTTGATAGTGACGATGGCTCCCTTGGGAAGAGTGGCGCCAAAAGCCGCTCCTAAGCGAGCAGCGAACTCGGGAGTAAGATCCACGTTTACCAACCCTGTGACGCCGAAACGTCCAAAGAGGACGTGGCGTCCTTGTGATCCCCAGATGATACTTGCGTGAACGGTGGCTCCTGCCTCAATCTCTTTACCGGGCCAGATTTTGACGCTGGGATGGATGATGGCTCCCTCGCCAACGACAGTTGAATCGCCAATGACGGCTCCCTCAAAGGCGACAGCTTTACGCTTGATGCTGCAATGGCGCCCGACGATGGCCCCCCGGAGCTCAACACTTTCGCCGATGTAACAGTTGCGCCAGATGATGCTGCGCTCGATGTGGGCATAACGATCAATGACCGAGTAATCTCGAATCACGGTGGGACCGTGAACGATGGCGCCACTTTGGATCTTGACTCCAGTGCCCAAGTAAACAGGGCCATACACCTGGGCATCGGGAGCAATTTCCACCCCTTCGCCGCACCAGATCCCACTACGGAGGTGCTCTCCCAACTCCTCAACTTCGACTTTGCCTTCTAGAATGTCGGCACTGGCCCGCATATACTCTGCTAGGTTGCCAACATCGCACCAATAACCTGAGGCAATGTACCCGTACATGGGGTCTTGGCGTTCTAGTAGGATGGGGAAGAGATCTTTGCTAAAGTCGAAGCTCATCTCGGGCTCAAAGTAGTCGAGCACCTCGGGCTCGAGGATATAGATCCCTGTGTTTACCGTGTCCGAGATAACCTCTCCCCAGCTGGGTTTCTCTAGAAACTGCTGCACACGTCCTTCCTCATTGATGATCACTACTCCATATTCCAGAGGATTGGGGACGTGGTAGAGCACGAGAGTAGCGAGGGCTTGCTTTTCCTGGTGGTAGGCGATAGCGGCCGAGAGGTCAATATCTGTTACTGCATCGCCACTGATGACGATAAAAGTTTCTCCGAGCATATCCTGGGCTTGCTTTACGCTACCAGCTGTTCCCAGGGGAGTTTCTTCCACAGAGTAGCGAATTTGCATCCCCAAGCTCTGACCGTCACCAAAGTAGTCTTGGATGACTTCGGCCATGTATTGCAAGGTGATGACCACCTCAGTGATGCCATGGCGCTTGAGCAAGTCGAGAATATGAGCGATGACGGGCTTGTTCACCATGGGAACCATTGGCTTGGGGCGGTTGATTGTCAGTGGCCTGAGCCGAGACCCAGCTCCTCCGGCCATCACAACAGCTTTCATGCCGAGCCTCCTCGGGAATACGATAAGACGGCTTTCCTTAAAACTAAATGAAGCAGGGTGCGCAGGTATTATACCATATGAGAGCAGGGTATAAAAGGTTATAAAGGGTGTAGTTGTAGTAGAAATCGTATGCTATTTAAAAAGGGCAGCCTCCTGGAGGCTGCCCTTCGGGGATTTATTTCCAGGGTTCGATCAATTCTGGGGCGGTGCCCACTTGTTCGAGCCAAGAGACGATCTTTTGCCGTAGCTCTTTGGCTACCTCGGGATATTGCTCAATGACATTCTTTTGCTGATGGGGATCTGAGGGGAGGTGATAGAGTTCTGAAGGGACACGAAGCCCGAGACGTTCACGTTTGCTGTGCCCGTCTACTGCCTTGTCAACGACTTCGCCTTCTTTTTGGACCGAGGGGGCGCAGATAAAGGCCCATTCCTCAGTCGTCAAAGTAATCCGGCATCCTCCCGCGCCGTAGTGGATGATCGTAGGAGAGGTGATTGCGAAATCACGGGTATGGATTTTTTCTCCTTTGAGCAAGGGGGCAAGGGAGATGCCCTGAGTGGTGCCGGGGTTTGGCACTCCAGCGAGTTCAAGGATTGTAGGCATCAGGTCTACCGGTTGAACAAAGGCAGCCTCTCTGCGAGGCTTGGCCCCGGGGAAGTAGATCATCAAAGGAATGCGGGCTACCTCTTCGTAAAGAGGCACATAGCGCGATTCCTCTGGGGTGATATGGGATTTGCCGATCAATCCGTGCTCGCCGTGGTAGAAGCCATGGTCGGTGGTGAAGATGACCATGGTATCCTCTAAAAGGCCCATATCTTCGATGCGCTCGAGCAAATGACCAACCCAGCGATCTACCAGAGTGAGCTCCGCAGCGTAAAGGGCGCGGCAGTGCTGTAATTCCTCTTTTGTCAAATAATCGGTAGGGCCATAGATAGGGTAGGTGATCTTGGGGCCTTTGTAATTGGGGTCAGCGTAACGCCTCACGTACCATTCGGGGGCGTCCCAGGGCTCGTGAGGATCAAAGGTATCCACGTAAAGGAAGAACTTTTCATGCTGCTTGTAATTGCGCTCCAGCCAAAGGCAAGCTTCGCGCATCGTGCGAGCAACGAATGTATCCTCTTCGTAGCGCCACCAGTGGATGTTGCGCTGGTGTACCTTGACGATGCGTTCCGGTGAGCGCAGTTTGCTCTTATCGCAGGGAAAGTCTGGGTAGGCAGGTGCTGTACGCCAGCGGTCCGTCTCTTGGCCCCGAATCCACTCCCAACCGGTGAAACCTCGGTCGAAGTAGAAGCCGTTTTCTGTGATGTGGGGCGTGTCGAGGATCATCATAGTAGCGTAGCCGGCTTCGCTGAGCACTTGGGCAAGGACAATTTCGTCCGGAGGAAGAGGGGCCCATTGAGAATAGGTAAAGGTATAGCGCCCAGTAAAGACATCGCGGCGATTAGGCACAGTGGGGAAAGAAGCGGCATATGCCCGGTCAAAGACGATGGCTTTTTGGGCGAAACGGTCTAAATGAGGGGTGGAGATCCAATCGTTTCCATAACAGCCCAAGTGATCGCGACGAAATGTATCCGAGACGATAAGGATAAAGTTCATCTAAGAATACCTCCTGGGTTGTTTTGAGAACTTTTGCTTGAGTATTCTAGGCTTGAGAAAGGGGGTTGTCAATGCCCCTTGGCAGTTTTTGTTGACCTTCCTACGTATGAGTACTAGAGTTCCTTCAAAGGCTGTAAGGAGGGCTCTGTGACAATTCGCTTGGCGTTGGTAGGTTGTGGTCTCCAAGGGCAGGGGTTCCTTTCAGCAGCGCAGCTGTTATCCCAGGTGCACATCTGTGTAGTCGCGGACCCCAGTAAGGAGCGAAGGGAGAAGGCTGCCCGAGAAGTGGATGCGCAGCCTGTGGAGAGTTGGGAGCAGGTGCTCGAGATTCCGGGGTTGGATGGGGTGATCATCGCAACGCCCAATTATTTGCATGTCCCCATCGCATTGGCAGCGGCGGCCAAGGGTTTGCATGTGTTCTGTGAGAAGCCGATGGCAACAAACTGGGAAGATGCTCTCAAAATGGTGAAAACCTGCAAAGAGGCGGGAGTTCTCTTGGCGATAGGTCTTTCGGCCCGCTATACAAGGGCCTATCAGAGAGCATGGGATCTGGTTCATTCTGGGAAATTGGGCGAGCCTTTGCTGGTTTCAGAAGATTACCATTATACCTTAGGGCCAGTGCTTCCTGGGCGCACTTGGCATAGTGATCCTCGATTGATGGGAGGAGGTGCTCTCATTCAGATGGGCATTCACTCTCTCGATCGCCTTTGTTGGTTTGCTGGTAGCTCCGCTTCTCGGGTATACGCCCAGGTACGCAAGGCCGGAGGAAGATGGGCTGACAACATTGCGCTTTGTTTTGTCGAATTTCCCAGGGGGGTCTTGGGACAGTTAGAGATTGCCGGAGTAGCCAGTGCTTCCAAGAGGGAACTGACAGTTCATCTCTCTCGGGGAGAGGTGGTTGCCTGGCAGGATCATTTTCGCTGGTATGATGGCAAATGGCACGAGGCGTTTTATGCCACCAATGTGTTTGTTCGAGGGTTGGAGAACTTGGCTGCTGCAATCCAGGGGAAAGAGGAGCTCCTTTGCTCAGGCGAAGCAGCGCTCCCTGCTCATGCTCTCTGTTTTGCGGCTTACCGTTCAGCTGAGGAAGGCCAGGTGTTAAGCTTGGAAGAGTTCTATTAATTGGAAAGTTACGGGGGCCGTTTGGCCCCCGCGGTTGAATCACTTCTTTTGGAGAACGATTTGCAGTACATCATAGATACCTAATAGAGGGATAGAGATGAGCGCCTCTTCCCCTCGTTGAACGAAAGAGAGTGTTTCTCCCTGAGGTTGAAGAATGACCTTCTCCACAGGTGCCCGTACCCGAACGCGGACTCCGGCGATAGGCGGAATGTACTCGATGGGCGGATACGCCCCTGTTCCCGGAGTATTGGAGGCAAAGTTCACCAAGTGGAGCAACCATTCACCTTCCCGTTCCATTAGGTTTACTCGCAGGGTCCGAGGGGCGTTCTCCAGGCGGAAGGGTGGTGTGGGGTCGACCAATTCCAAGAGAGCTTCTATTACTTGGCGGACCCAGGCGTGGTTTGTTTCAAAGTACTCGGTGAAAAGGTCGGTGGCTATGTAAAGTACTTCTCCTTGGCCATACCGGTGCCTGGTGATGGCGGGATATGGAGCGAGTTTGCCCGCTGGGGGATAGACATGCCTAAAAGTGCGATGTGGTGGAGAGGGTTCAGCGGCCGGGGT
>JAGGYI010000162.1 GCA_021162655.1 Anaerolineae bacterium | reverse complement strand
TCACAGCCTTGCCCCGATCTGGATCGTGGTCGTGCCGGTTCACTCCTTTGAGATAGATAGGCACACCATTCACGTGAATGAGCCCATCCTTGAGCTCCACCTGCCGAAAGCCTACCCGGCACCTCTCAACCTCCAGGACTCTTCCCTCTTGGTCCTTTAGAGTAATGAGCAAGGTATAGAGATAAGGATCCTCTGCAGACCACTTGTGTGGATCCAGCACCTGCTTTTCTAATTCTAAAATTGCCTCCTCTCCAGGGGCCAAGGCCACCACCCCCTGCAAAGGCTCCTGAAAAACTGGCTCTCCCTGAGCATCAAAGAGCGTTGCAAGAAGCAGACACTCGGAGGATGGGCGAGCACCATAGTTTTTGATCTTGGCCTGCAAGCAAAACTGTGCGTGGCGATAAGCTTCATCCAACTCGGTGCGTACCCAGTAATCACGCACATGCACCGTAGGCGTCGCATAAAGATAGACATCCCGATAGATTCCGCTAAGGCGCCAGTGATCCTGATCTTCCAGGTAACTTCCATCCGACCAGCGATAGACCTGCACCGCTAGCACATTCTCCCCAGGGTGGACGTAGCGCGTGATGTTAAACTCTGCCGGCAAGCGGCTCCCCTGACTATACCCCACCTGCTGTCCATTCACCCAAAGATAAAAGGCCGAATCCACACCTTCGAACAGGATAAATATCTGACGGCCCTCCCAATGATCAGGAACGACAAAGCTCGTCCGGTAAGAGCCTACCGGGTTATCATCATGGGGCACCCGGGGCAAATTCTCGATGGAGAAAGGATACAATACATTTGTATAGATAGGCTTCCCATAACCATACATCTGCCAATTGCTTGGCACGGGGAGCACATCCCATCCCGAAACGTCATATTCAGGGCGATAGAAGCCATCCGGCACCTGCCCCGGGTTAGGCGCCCAATGGAACTTCCAATCCCCATTCAATAGGATAAAGAAGGGAGAATCTTCCCGATTCCCCTTTTTAGCTGTCTCCTCATCGGGGAACGGGATGATGGGCACATGGCCAGGCTCCTTATTACGTCCCACTACTTGGGGATTTTCCCAATCGTTCACTCGTTCGCTCATAGCTCCTCCCACAAAGTGCGTTTATTCCAAACCAACCCTCTTGCGCAGATGAGCAAGACATCTCCGCACAGGGCGCCCAGGGATTAGACGCTTGCCATCAGTAAAGCCTTCTTCACGCCCTTCCAGCTCGCGGATAAGAATCTGCCGCCAGTACTCTACACGCCCGCGATACTTGGGATCTCGCGCTAGATTGTGCAACTCCTGGGGGTCTTCGTCGAGATTGAAGAGCTGTTCATGCCCCGTACCGCTGAGCCAAACGTACTTTTCATGGCCATCGGTAACGTACTGCAAGGACTGGTTGAGAATTGTATGCTCACCGTGGAGATATGGTCGCCATTCAACCCCTTCTCCCCTGGCAATAGGCAAAAAGCTCTTGCCTTCCACTGAATCGGGAATGGGCAGCCCAGCGCAATCCAACAAAGTAGGCATTACATCGCGCAACTCAACGACTTGGTCATAGACTGCATTGGCAACGATCCCGCTATCCTCCGGCCCCGCCAGAATCATGGGAACTCGAGCAGACCCCTCATAAGGATAAGCTTTGCGGAAGAGATGGTGATCCCCTAGCATCTCCCCATGGTCTGCCAAGAAGCAAATATAAGTGTTCTTGTCCACATCATAATCGGCCAAAGCCTCGAGGAAGCGATTGATCTGATGGTCAATGTGGGTAATGTGCCCATAATACCCCGCCCGCGCTCGATGAAGGAGGAAAGGATCGATCTCTCCCACAAAACAGTCCGGTTTGAGCGGCTGGGCATAATCGTCAAAGACGCTTGCCCAATCACCTACGGGCACGTCAGGCATTTCTCGGTCTAGGTACATCTCCAATGCCCAAGCGGGAGGATCATATGGGGGATGAGGACGATGGAAAGAGAGAAAGAGGAAGAAGGGTTTGCGCGGATCACGGCGGCGCAAAAAGTCAATGGCTTGCGTAACGACAAAATTAGTGGGATGCAGATACTCATCCTTATCCCAGGGGCGCACCACGTATGAGTTGCAGTTCACCCCGTGTTCAAAGTAATCTGCATCCCGGCCAAGGTGCATGCGTAGCCAAGGGATATAGTCATCCACCAAGTCCAAACTCTTGGCATGCCGCCGAGCATAGTGAAGAAAACCATCGTGCAAAATCACGTTCTGAAAGCCCATCTGTGAGCGTTCAGGGTAAACGTGCATCTTCCCAATGGCCTGGGTCTGATAACCATGCCGCGTGAACTCGCCCGCAATCGTTATGGGATAGTCCCAAAGCACTCCATCCTGATACCCTACACGTCCATGAGTTCTCTGGGAAAGCCCCGTATAAAGCCCTGCCCTCGCAGGAATACAGGTGGGCGTAGCGGAATAGGCCCGAGAGAAAAGTGCCCCCCGCAAAGCCAGCTGATCCAAATAGGGCGTATGCACCACAGGATGCCCAGCTACGCTTAGGCAATCGCCACGCCACTGGTCTGCCATAATGAGTACGATGTTTGGTCGATCAGCCATCTCTTACCTCCCACAGATAAATTCGCTCACCAGGAAATGACATCCCAGGATGTACAGGCCGATTATAACGCAAAAAAGCTTTTCCCAACAATCCTTTCCCTCGTCTTCTTTGGCAGAGGGGATAGAATACCTCCGAGATTTCAATGAGGAGGAAGTCCCATGCCCGATCAAGTACCCATTCGAGGGTTTCTGTTGCACCTCACTCACTATGATCCTCGCTGGAACAAGCAGAAACCGTGGGAGAGACCTTTTGATTTGGACCTAGGCCTGGAGATCATCGACACGATGGCTGAGGTGGGCTTGAACCTGCTCGTCATCGACTGTGCCGATGGAGTAGCCTACAAATCGCACCCCGAACTCAAACGGCGCTATACAGTACCTATGAGCACCCTTGAAGCTCTTGTACAACGGGCCCAGGCACATCAGATCGAAGTGGTGCCCAAGTTAAACTTTTCCCAGAGCCGTTATCATCGCCACAACGACTGGTTTCGGCCCTACCACGAACTTTTTGACAACAATGAATATTGGGAGCATGCTTTTCAAATCGTCGACGAACTCATCGAGGTCTGCCAGCCACCCCGTTTCTTTCACATCGGGATGGACGAAGATCACGACCGAGCCTATTCCCAATACATCCAAGCTATCAACACCCTACACCAGGGGCTAAGTGAGCGAGGCTTGCGCCCCGTGATTTGGAACGACTCCTCTCACAAAGGGCGAGCTCTCATTCACGCAGAAAAGTCCCTAGCCGCTGAGAAAGCGATCCCCAAAGATACCGTTCAAGTCGTCTGGGACTATCAAAGCCCACAGCCAGAAATCATCCAACGCCTGAAGGAAGAGGGCTTTGAGGTTTGGGGAGCACCGGGGCGCACCCGCGAGCTCGTTGCAGCTTGGCGACAAGACATCCTGCGCTACGGAGGG
>JAGGYI010000148.1 GCA_021162655.1 Anaerolineae bacterium | reverse complement strand
GAGAAACCCGATTGGGTGTTGGTCTATGGGGATACCAACTCTACCTTGGCGGGCGCTCTTGCTGCGGTCAAACTGCATATACCCGTGGGGCATGTAGAGGCGGGATTGCGTTCTTTTAACCGTGCGATGCCTGAGGAAATCAATCGGGTTTTGACGGATCATATCTCAACATTGCTCTTTTGCCCTACGGAGGCAGCTGTGCGCAACCTGGCCAAAGAGGGGCTTGTTCAGGGGGTGCATCGTGTAGGGGACGTGATGTATGATGTGCTGTTGTACAACCGCCAGTTAGCCCGAACCAAAAGAGGGTTCCTTGCCCAGTTGGGGGTACTTCCAGAGCAATATGCGCTGGCTACTGTACACCGTGCGAACAACACTGATAACTTGGAGAGGCTGGAAGCCATTTTGCTGGCTTTTGGGCAGCTCGAATGGCCAATAGTCTTCCCTGCACATCCGCGTACCAAGAAGGCAATTCAGCGTGCCCGATTGACGATACCTCAAAATGTGCTTCTCATTGAACCAGTGGGCTACCTGGAGATGCTCCAGCTGGAAGTAGGAGCACGCTGTATCCTTACTGATTCGGGGGGGATTCAGAAGGAGGCTTATCTGCTTCGGATTCCTTGTATAACCCTTCGAGAGGAAACGGAGTGGGTAGAGACGGTGGAGACGGGCTGGAACATCTTGGCGGGGGCAGACACCGCCAAGATCGTCGAGGCGGCTCGTTCTTTCGTTAGACCCGAGGAGCACCCTCCTCTTTTTGGGGATGGTCATGCGGCGGAGAAAATAGTTTCTCTGTTACTTGCGGCAGAGGGCGTTGGAGGTACTGGGTGACAGGCTCCGATATGGTGAATCTTCCTCCTATGAAAGGGAAGCAAGAGCGCTCCTCCACCGCTTCTTTGGGCATAGCAAGAGCGGCTGGCATCAATTCTCTTGGCAATGTGGCCAGCCGCCTTTTGGGATTGGTACGTGAGTCGGTGATTGCAGGGACCTTTGGGGCCAGTGGCGCCACTAGCTCTTTTGATGCGGTTAGTACTGTCCCCAAAATGGTCTATGAGTTGCTCATCGGGGGGATGCTCAGTGCTGCCCTGATCCCCGTCTTGAGTGAATATGCTGTTGAGGAGCGGCGCGCAGAACTTGAGGAGATTCTCTCCCTTCTTTTGAGCTTGGCTGGTACATTGGCGATCGTTATAGTGGTTTTGCTTGAACTGGCAGCTCCCTTGATAGCTCCTCTTTTGGTGGGTGGGTTCGATGCTCAGCTTTTGCGTACGGCGACCAAGCTCATTCGCCTCATCGTCCCGTCTATTCCCATCTATGTGCTCTCTGGCATTTTGCAGGCTTACCATTACGCTCGTCGACGTTTTGTTTATCCTGCTATGGGGGCACCGGCACATAATTTGGGCGTTATCATTGCTGTTTTGTTGTTTTCTCGGGTTCTGGGCATTGCCAGCCTCAGTATTGCCATTGTCTTAGCTGCGCTGACGCAATTTCTTGTCCAGCTTCCAGGTTTGAAAGGGGTACGCTTTTCTTGGACCTTTCACTGGCGTCACCCCGTGGTGCGGCGTATCCTTCAGCTTTATGCTCCAGTAGTCTTGAGCATTGTTGTTCAAAATATAGGGATCATCATCGACCGCAATTTGGCCTCTCGAACGATGAGTGAGGCGATTACCTGGATGAACAAGGCCACTTTTTTGATCCAGCTCCCATTGGGGCTAGTTTCCATAGCCATTTCTTTGGCTGTTCTCCCTACGCTCTCCCAAATTGATGCTCGAAAGGAGCTGTCTCGCTTCAAAAGTACGTTGAGCCTAGGTTTGCGTCTTGTGTTGGTCGTTATTATTCCTGCTACGGCAGGGCTATTTGCATTAGGCAAGCCGATTATTGAGCTCATCTTTGAGCATGGCGAGTTCACTCCTATGGATACGCTGCAGAGCTGGAATGCATTGCGGCTTTATCTTTTGGGATTACCTTTTGCTGCTATTGACCTTCCTCTAGTCTTTGCGTTCTATGCTCAGAAGGATACTCTTACCCCAGTGATCGTTGGCATCGTCTGTGTGCTTTTGTATCTCATAGTGGGCCCCACGCTGGCGTTCCTCGCCGGATGGAGTTTCCTTGGCCTGGTGATGGCGAATTCTGTGCAGTTGACGAGCCACGCACTTTTGATGCTTGCTCTTTTCGGTCGGCGGTTCGGGGGTCTGCAGGGATACGGGGTCTTGCGCACCGCTCTGAAAGCGGGTGTGGCTTCTATAGGAGTGGGTGGGCTTGCTTATGGAAGTTACGTTTTGCTGAGACCCTGGGTTCCAGCGGGATTTTGGGGGCGCGTCTTGCTAGTTGGAGTAGGAGCAGGCTTGGGAACTTTGGCTTATCTTTTTGGGGCCCGCTTTCTGCGTATAGGGGAAGTAACCTTGCTTTGGGCGGCTGTGCAGAGGCGCTTGGGGAGAGGGCAGGCGATCTAGAACCACTTTGTAGGCAAGGTTGCGGGATCGTAATGTTCGATGTGTTCCATGGCTTCTTGAGGAGTTGAGGCGACGTAATAGAGCTGGCGATAGATGGGTTTGGCAAAGCGTTCGTGATAGAGGAATTCAAAGTGAGCCAAAAGGTGTCGATAGAACCCCTCTATATTCAAAAGAACGATGGCTCCGTGGATGTACTGAAGCTGCTTCAGTGTGATAACTTGAGTAACTTCTTCTAGGGTTCCAAAACCCCCTGGCAGAGCGATAAAAGCGTCTGCGCGTTTCTCCATGATGGCTTTGCGCTCTGCTAGGCTCTCGGTGACGATCATCTCATCTGCTTGCTTAAAAGCAAGGCCGTACTCGGCAAGGCGACGGGGAATGACTCCAACGACTTTCCCCCCTTTATTTTTAACCGCCTGGGCAAGCTCTAGCATCAAGCCGACGTTTGCTCCCCCGTAGACGAGGGTGTGCCCCTTTGTGGCAATGAGTTCCCCGAGTTGGCGAGCGACGTGAAAGTATATTGGAGCTACCACCGAGCTAGAAGAGCAAAAGACGCAGATGTGCAAGAGCTTTCCCCTCCTCAGAGTAGTTATCAGCATAATGGCCCTCCTCCAGGGTGTCAAATCATCCTTTGACAGAGGAATCCCCCTGCTTATAATGAGTGTGCGTAAGGTTCCCCAGGAGCTTCCCTGGGGAATTTAAAGTGAGAGGTCGAGATGGAGAGCTGTGAGCTGCGAGACTTGACCGGGCCAGATGGACTGATTCATTTGACGGCCCTGGCCAAGGCGGCAGGTTGAGGGGGAAAAAGGGCTGCTACAGCTCTGGCGCGGGTCACGCGCCATTTGGCAGAGATCTTTCCCCAAGAAGAATATCCGGCATTGCTCGTAGGGCTTTCTACGGCGGACGATGCGGCTGTTTGGGAGATCAGCAAAGAGCGAGCGCTGATCTTTACGGTGGACTTTTTTACGCCCATTGTCGATGACCCCTACGATTATGGTGCCATTGCGGCGGCAAATGCGCTCAGTGATGTCTATGCCATGGGGGGAGAGCCTTTTCTTGCTCTGAACGTGGCTGCTTTCCCGGCCGCTCTGCCTGAAGAGATGATCGTTGAGATCCTTCGAGGGGGTGCGGAAAAGGTCAAGGAGGCAGGAGCTGTAATCGCTGGAGGGCATACCATCGATGATGACGAACCCAAGTTTGGCCTGGCTGTTCTGGGGTTCGTCTCACCGCAACAGTTAAGAACAAAAGCGGGAGCTCAACCTGGAGATTTGGTACTTCTTACCAAGCCTTTGGGGACTGGGATAATTACTACGGCCTTTAAAGCGCATGAAGCTAAACCAGAGCATCTGGCCACGGCTGTGGATTGGATGAAAAAGTTGAATCGAGATGCCCTCTTGGCGCTGCGCAAAGCTCCGTGTCACGCGGTAACAGATGTGACTGGTTTTGGGTTGCTTGGCCACGCCTGGGAAGTGGCGGAAAAGAGTGGGGTTGCTCTTACACTGCGCTTTGAAGCGCTCCCCTTCCATCCTGGAGCTTTGCAATATGCAGAGGATTTGCTCTTTCCAGCAATGGCAGGCAAAAACTTGGCTGATTATGCCCCTCATGTCTCTTTTTCCTCGAAGCTCGAGTATGAAGAGCAGCTTCTCGTGGCTTGCCCCGAAACATCTGGGGGGTTGCTTTTTACTCTTCCTCCCAAGTATGCGGAAGCTTTCCTTGCGCGTTATGCTGAGATGGGCCACAGGGCATGGGTCATTGGCGAAGTGTCCGCAGGGGAGCCCACAGTGAGCGTGGTTTGAGTTTTGTTCTTTTGCCTCTCCAGGGGGAGAGGTTTTTTTCATTCCTCGAGCATGTGGATCTGACCATGAAAATCCAAGAAGACGAGTTTGGCCTGAGGGCGTTCTCCCAACCAGCGAGCTACAGCCCGTTGATATAGTTGAAGTTGCTTCTTGTAGTCGAGCCCTCTGAGGGCGCTCAGTTGCAAGTACTCTTCCAGAGAAGTGGATCGACGAATAGAATCTGTTTTGAACTCAATGACTTGCCATTTGCCTTTGCTATCGCGGTAGAGCGCATCGATGCGGCCATAAGAGGGCCGCTTTTCTATTTGGAGAGCAAAAGGCACTTCCCAGAGAAGGTGTTGAGATTGGAGCATCTCTCGATAAAGGGGATGCCTTTGAAAGCGCCGAAGGAGCTGTTCAGCCTTTTGAACGAGTCTCTCTATTCCTCTTTCTTCAAAGAGGCCGTAGCCCTGGACCATTTCTCGGGCCCAGCGGGCAAATCCCTCCCCGGGGAGGATTCCAGATGCCAGTGCCTCATGTACAAGCTGCCCAAGCAACCAGGCGGGATAGTACCCCCTTTTGCCCACGATACGAAAGACCTGACGTTGGCTTTGTTTCTCCTTTTCGTCTTCGTGGGTAGACGGTGTGTAGATCGGCGCGAGGAGTGGCAAGGGGGTGGATGGGCAGGATAGCTCGGTCGCCTTCTGAGGTTTGATATGCTTTTGGGGTTGATAGGTGGGTGGATAGATCGTTATATGAAAAGGTACCCCGTCAAGAGTGCGAGAGAATCGTTTTATTTCCTCTTCGTAGGGTAGTCCTGTCAGTGCCAAGACCTCCAGGCTTGCCAAAAGCTTCATCCAGCCATCTCTTGCTGTTAGCGTCCCCTTGGAAGTGATCGTGAGGTTGCCATTGAGCACAAGTTTTTCTTGAGCGCGGGTGGCGGCCACATAAAAAAGACGCTTATTTTCCTCTTCCTCTTTATCTTTTTCCTCTTCTGCTGCCAGGATATAGTGCAATGGTAGAGACTCGTTTCTTTGGGGGTTGATGGCCATTCCCCATGGGTGTGCAAAGAGAACCCTTGACACAGAAGGTGAAGAAGCGTTCAAATCCCCCAACACTACGATGGGGAATTCGAGCCCTTTGGCAGCGTGGATAGTCATGATCTGGACGGCCTGTTCATCTTCGGCCCGGGCCTCCCCTTCTCGAGCACTTATATCCCGAAGCTGTTGAAGGTACTCGAGAAAGTCGCCTACCCGGATGAGGCCTGAGGTATGAGCATCAGAGAGAAGTTTGTCCACGTTTCTGAGAGCACGAGTGAGCCCTGCTTGGACTAGGATGGCTCGGTAATGGGTAACGTCGAGCAGGCGTTTAAGGAGTTGAGCTACTGGCACTCGGCCCGAATAGGAGTGAAGTTCTGACAAAATTTGCCGAGCTCTGAGAAGTTGGGAAAGGGAGGGGAAAGGTTTATCTTCCTCTGGAGGGAGCAGGGCCAGAGCTTCCCAGAGGGTGAGGGAAGGGCCTTGTTGGGCGCACTCCTCCCGAAATAGAGAGAGGCCGTACAATCCAGCATCGCTTACGGCAAAAGCGGGAGAGCGCAGAGCTCCTGCAAGTGCCAAGTCATCGTGGGGATCAGCAATGGCTGTGAGGAGGTTCAAGAGATCGCGAATCTCGGGGCGGAGGTAGAACCCCCGGCCAGCCACTGTGATGTAGGGGATGCCCATTTCGTCGAAAGCGTTCTCATAGTAAGCAAAGGAACGCGTCCCTCGGCAGAGGATGGCAATGTCCCCATATTGGAG
>JAGGYI010000025.1 GCA_021162655.1 Anaerolineae bacterium | reverse complement strand
CGAAACTCGGGCAATTTATCTCTGAGATAACCCTCAACAATAAAGTTGACCCCTGGAAGAAAAGAAGCCAAAGAAGTCAGCAACGTCTGCCGCCAGAGAGGTTGGGAGTGAGCCCGCAAAGAGCGAGGCACAACAGGAATACCCGCCCCCTCTAAAAGGGCAAAAGCCTCGTTCAAAGCACTGAAGTAATGCTGCACTTCGGCGATATCACGGGCGAAACGCTGAAGCTGTCCCCCATTTCGCAGGATACAGCCGGCCAAAACGGCGATCATCGCCGCATGGCTCTGAAGCCAAGGAACCATGCGGCGCTGCAGCCTTACAGTCAGGCCCGCACGCCGCAAAATGGCAGCAGCCAGCTGGAGCCGATGTGTCCGAGAGCCATTCGACTCTCCAAGCACGGTCTCACCCAGCCAGAAAGGCAGATGATAGACCTCTCCTTGCCAACGCACTCCACCCGTCCCTGGGAAGCCCATCAATATTGAAGGCCCTTCTAAAACTTGCAGCAGAGGTTCTGCCCCTACAGGGTTATTCTGCAACACAAGGACGGGGCTTGTCTCAGCCAGTGGTTTGACCGCTTCCAGAGCTTGGCCTACCTCAGGGAACTGTACAGCAACAAGGACAAGATCATACTCACGAGAAGGCACTTGGCCAGTGAGGAGCACAGGCCCTGCCAACTGCCGGCGGGTAAGGACGTCTCGAACGGATACACCTCGCACGGCCAGCTCTTCCAAGCGTCGGCCTCGGGCAACCAGGGTCACATCCATGCCCCAACGGGCAAGCTGCACTGCATAGGCACAGCCAATGACCCCCGCACCCAGAACGAGCACCTGAACATCTTGGTTCAAGCGGCGCTGCCTTTGGACCCGATAATGCCTTCTGACAGCGGCGCTAGCCACCAGGCCGCCGGCCAAAGCTCCAGCAAGCCACCACTTACCTTTACCCATCCGCCGATCCTTTTACCACTGGCCCCAGGAACTGCTCTTAGAAGCAGCCCAGCTGACAAGGGGAAACTTTGAGCCCCAAGGCCTCGATGATATTGGCAATGCCCAACCGAGGATATTTGAACTGATCAGCAATATCCCAGACCGCTTTACAAGAGATCCGCCCATTCCTCACCTTGGCTTTGATAGCCTCTTCAATCTCTGGCGGAACGTGTTCTGCTTTGAGCACGATCTTGTGCTTCCCCTCAGGCTTGGGCCCATAGCCAAAGAG
This sequence comes from Anaerolineae bacterium, assembly GCA_021162655.1. Lineage (GTDB taxonomy): Bacteria > Chloroflexota > Anaerolineae > UBA1429 > UBA1429 > JAGGYI01. The sequence goes on along the minus strand of JAGGYI010000025.1, from coordinate 4,153 downwards.
CCCCAACTGACAACGAAAGAAACGTAGATCCGTCTCTCTATTCACGATCTTGCCCACTCGCATAGGAGAAACCCCAAAACGCTCCGCTATTGCATGAGCATCTGCACAGGCAAGTTCACCATTCACTGCCGCTTCACGTATTGCCTGCAAGATGTCCTCTTCCATCTCAACTCCTCTCAGAAATTTGATCTCTTCCATTCTATCCGCGATACTCACCTGATGCAAACCACGCCCGAGGGTTGAAAAGCTCCTCGCCGCGCATTATAATCTCCCCAGTTCAAAACAAGGGGACAAGATGAAAGTCTTGATGCTAAGTTGGGAATATCCTCCACACATCGTCGGAGGCCTAGGAAAGCACGTGGCCGAGCTAAGCCCGGCCCTGGCTCGCCAAGGGATGACCCTCCACATCGTCACTCCTGTCTGGGGGAGAGAAGAACACACCAATGAAAGAGGTCTTTACATCCACCGCATCGCTGCCCCATCGGGCCTCTACCCTGATTTTTACTCCCAGGCCGTCCAAACAAACGAAGCTCTCACCCACGCCTGCGAGGTGCTTTGGGAAGAAAAAGGCCCTTTTGCCCTCATCCATAACCACGATTGGCTGACCTCATTCACTGCCAGAGAGCTCAAGCATAAATTCAAGGTCCCCCTGCTTGCTACCATCCATGCCACCGAAAGAGGGCGAGGAAGGGGTTACTTGGGCAGCGAAGAGGCCCACAAGATCAACGACGCTGAATGGTGGCTTACTTACGAAGCTTGGCGGGTAATCTGCTGCACGCATTACATGGCCGAGGAGATTCAACGATACTTTGATACTCCTGCTGACAAAATCGACGTCATCCCCAATGGAGTGGACCCGCGCCCCTTTCAAGAACTAGAGGGCTTGGACCTAAGCGATTTTCGCCTACGCTATGCTCTTCCTCATGAAAAGATTGTTCTCTACGTAGGGCGCATCGTCTATGAGAAAGGGGTCCGCATCCTTGTACAGGCCATTCCCAAAGTACTGCACGATGTTCCTGAAGCGAAATTTGTCATCGCGGGCAAAGGGCCTGAGCTCGCCAACATCCAAGCCCTCGCTGAGGAACTTGGTGTCTCCCAAAAGGTATACATGCCCGGCTTTATCGACAACGACGAACGCAACCGCCTTTACAAAGTGGCCGATTGCGCCGTTTTCCCAAGCCTTTATGAGCCCTTTGGCATCGTCGCACTCGAGGCAATGGCAGCACGCACTCCTGTAGTGGTGAGCGAAGTGGGTGGGTTGCGAGAGGTCGTTCGCCACGGAGAGACAGGCATCACCATCTACCCGAACGACCCCGACTCTTGTGCTTGGGGTATCATTCACACCCTACAGCACCCCGAATGGGCTCGCCAGCGGGTTGAAAACGCCTACCAAGAGGTACTTACCGTCTACAACTGGGACTCTATCGCAGCAAGGACTATAGAGGTTTACCAGCGCATCGTCGACGAACGGGCTCGGACAGACTGGTAGGCCCTACCCTCGAAGAATCTCGTACACCAAGGGCAAAGGAGGAACTGGCTCTTCCGCCCAGCTATAGGCCTCCAGGAGACGCTTCTGGGCCTGGGTAGCATCTTCCGGGGAACGTGCATAGATCGTCAGAAGAGGTTCCCCCTTCACAACTTTTTCCCCTACTTTGGGGCCCAGCACAATTCCCACCGCAGGATCAATGGGCTCCCCCTTGCGCTCCCGACCTGCCCCCAAAGTCACAGCAGTAAGCCCCACCTCTCGTGCGTCGATACCTCGAATGAATCCACTCTGCGGAGCCAGCACAGGGAGAACCACCGGAGCCTGTGGAAGCAAGGAAAAGTCATCTACCACCCGCGGATCTCCTCCTTGAGCCTCCACCCAAGTGCGAAACTTGGCCAGTGCTTCGCCTTCCTCTAATGTACGAGAAAGAAGCTCCCGGGCCTCCTCTGGTGTTTTGCTCACTCCCCCCAAGATGAGCATCTCTGCCCCCACTATGAGGCAGTGTTCGACAAAATCCTCAGGCCCCTCCCCCCTGAGTGTCTGGATCGCCTCAATAACCTCAAGAGCATTACCTACGGCCCGCCCAAGGGGTTGATTCATGTCGGAGAGTATCGCCGTCACCCGCCGCCCTACCTGCTGGCCGATCTGGATCATCAATTGAGCGAGTTCGCGGGCCTTTTCCAAAGTCGTCATAAACGCTCCGCGGCCCACCTTGACATCCAAAACGATGGCCTGAGCCCCACCAGCGATCTTTTTACTCATGATCGAACTGGCAATCAATGGAATACTAGGTACAGTAGCCGTCACATCACGTAGAGCATAGAGCTTACCATCTGCAGGAACAAGATCTCGGCTCTGGCCAGCGAGCACAATGCCATACTTGCGCACTTGGGCCAAGAACTCTTTCACCGTGAACGAGGTCCTGAACCCAGGAATGGATTCTAACTTATCCAACGTCCCTCCAGAAAACCCCAGCCCCCGACCAGACATCTTGGCAACGGGCAGCCCCACTGCCGAAACCAGCGGGGCCACCACCAGCGTGGTCTTGTCTCCTACTCCGCCGGTGGAATGCTTATCAACAACCACAGGAGCCAACCCCTCCAGGTCGAGCGTCTTCCCTGAGCGCACCATCGCCATTGTCAAGTCCGCCGTCTCTTGGGGAGTCATACCACGCAGCAAGACAGCCATTGCCCAGGCAGCCGCTTGATAATCGGGAATATCCCCCTTGGTAAAGCCTTGGATGAAAAAGTCAATCTCCTCCCTGGTCAAAACTAAACCATCCCTTTTCTTCGCAATGATGTCTACTGCGCGCATCACTCCTCCCCTTCAAGCTTCACATAGTCACGCTCTTTCCTAAACCAAACCCATATTCCCAACAGGCTCAGTGCCAGCTCGAGTAGTAGAGAAGCCCGACTGAAATCCTGGAGGCTACTATGCACTCCCGTCGGCCCAACATGCAGGCGATACCGCTTAAAGGGCCACCAAAAATAAATACGCCCCGGGTTCAGATAAGCGTTCACCTGGTCACAACAAAGATGCGAACCATAACCAACGAACCAACCTTTGCCAAAGGTTGAACCTTTCCAAAGACAAACAAGCCCCGTCGTCACTGCCCAAACAAGACCTGTATGGGCAGGTAGGCGATCATTCGGGGTCAGGCGAAAAAGCCAGCGAACGGGCTTGTCGATCACATCCGGGAACATGGAAGCGAGCAGGCTTGCATGTCGATCGACACGAAAGGCACGGCTCGCCAATAGTGCTGCAGCCAGGTGTCCAGGTAAAATCATCCCCCTCCTTAAATAACCAGTCCTAGAACGCCTCCGGGCGCAAGACCCCAGACAGCGAGGAATTGGGAGTTGCGCCCTCTTGATGATATAATCGGGTAAAGAACATTATACCCGCCTAGAAAGAAGGTTGAAAAAAGATGCCGCGTATCCCCGTAGCCCAATTGCGGCTGAATATGTCCATCCGTAAACAGCCCTTTCTTTTGAAAGAAAAAAACCTCACCATCACTCGGGCTGGAACACCTATGCTCCGAGTAGTCCTCGGAGATCGCACCGGGACAATCCCGGGAGTTTTCTTTGACGTACCCAGCTACGTGCCAGAATCACTCACCGTAGGCCGAGGCGTCGAGGTCACTGGTAGGATCGACGAATTCCGAGACCAGCTTCAAGTCAACATAGAACGCATTGTTCCTACCGAGCTAACAGACCTGGCCGAATTCCTCCCCGTGGCCAAACGCCCTCTAAAAGAGATGGAAGAGGAATTCCGGCGGTTGAGAAAAAGCGTCAAAAACCGCGACCTTGCCCGTTTACTGAGCGCTATCTTTGACCAAAAGGACATCTACCAGGCCTTTGTCCAGGCTCCTGCCGCCAAGTTCAACCACCATGCCTGTATAGGGGGCCTTCTCGAGCACACCCTGGCCGTCGCTAGGCTTGTCCTAACTGCCTGCCAACTTTATCCTGAGCTCGATAGGGATCTTGCCCTCACCGTAGCATTACTCCACGATCTGGGCAAGATCCACACCTATGATCCCATCAGCTTCGAGATCACAGAGGAGGGTTCTCTTTGGAGCCACCTTTACATGGGAGCCTCAATGGTGGAGAGGGCCATTCGCTCCCTTCCCGGCTTTGATCCAGAGCTGCGGCTGCGCGTTGTCCACGCAAT
>JAGGYI010000047.1 GCA_021162655.1 Anaerolineae bacterium | reverse complement strand
TGTTCCCCCACCTGGGCTGGAAGGGTCCAGGTGATCGTTTGTTGAAATGGCTGCCATTCCGTCCAGGGGCCGTCGTCGTTGCGTAGGCGAACTTCGTTCCATTCGCCATAGATGTAGAGGGAGACCTTTTGAGAATCAGTTGTGGCCGCTTCTCCGTTGATGATGAGTGGATAGACGCCCTCGCGTTTCCCAAAGTCTTGAACCCAGTAATTCAAATAGTATCCCTTCCCCGAGTAGTATCCCACACCAATCTCCCAATAGTCTGTACTGAGAATGTTCGCTCGGTGTCCATCGCTGTTCATCCATGCATCGAGTGCTTTGCGGGGGGTGCGAAACCCAGCGGCAAGGTTCTCAGCCAGGCTGACGGTGTTGGTATAGTAGGAAAGGACTCGATCTTGCCACGCGCAGACGAAGGTGAGCGTTCCTCCAACGCGATCGAATGTATCGTGAAAGGGATAATCATAATCATCCTCGCCCATGTCCGTGGCGTGGTAGCGGGCCGCCTCGTCGAGGGCGGCCACCCGTTTGAGCGGGGGTAACCCTCTGGCGGCACGTTCTTGGTTAACAAGCTCAACGAGCTCTTGTTCATAAGCAGCGTTCACCACGGGGGCATAGATGCCTCCACACCCACTATAGCAAAGGGTGGGAGCTGAGGAACTTTGCCAGGAGACGGGCGCTGGAAGTATTGTAGGGGGACTATGCTTTGTTCCTTCTCCCCATGCAGAGGGTGAGAGACACAGTGCCCCCAGGGCCAAAACGAGAGCGAGCTTCCATACCCTTCTCATAGGAGCCTCCTAGCATGGCGCTGGGTGTTTCGGGCACTCTGCTATGGGTCATTATAGGCTGACGAAGGACAGGATTCAAGCGTCAGAATGACCTGGGGATAAAAGAGGCGTCAAAAAGAACCACTTGCCTTCCTTTTTTTACTCTTTTTCGTTATAGACCAAAGGGGGGATGCGTTCGTGCCAATCGGTAACCTGCTCAAAGGTCCGCGCTAGCCCCAGGATAACGGCTTCTCGATTGGGCGCAGCAACCAGTTGCAGACCGATGGGGGTTCCATAGCGAGAGAACCCACAGGGAATAGAGAGTGCTGGGCACGGCACTAGATTAAAGGGGGCGGTGAAAAAGCCCTCGGCGTGGGGCATAGGAGGCTGCCAGATCTCGGGTTCGCCGACGGGAATATCAAGGAAGGGGGTGGTGGGCATAATAAGGGCATCTACCTGGCGGAAAAGCCCTAGTAAAAGGGCCCCGAAGGCATCACGGAAAGCTTGGGCGGCAGATAGCTCTTGGGGAGAGAGATTAGAACCCTGTTCAACAAGCTCTCGGAAGCTGGTAGTGTAAAAGTGAGGATTGGCCTCGACGGCTTCCTTGTAGTGCTCTGCCGCTTGATGGGCTAAAAAGATCCAGTTCGCCTCCAGTGCACGGGAGAAGCCTTTCAACGGGAGGTCTGTTACTTTGCAACCCAGCTCTTGGGTGAAGGTTTGGAGTGCTTCCTCGAAGGCAGGACCTACGTCTGGATGTAAAGTGATTTCCTCTTCACAGGCCAGGCGCCCAAGGCGCAAGCCACGTCCCTCGATGGGCTCCACAGTAGCGTCAGTGAGTTGTTGGAGGACGATAGTGAGGTCTTGACTACCCCTTGTCAATACGCCAATGCGTCGTGTTCGCCCATAAACTACCGGGGGAAGCTCTCCACTGCCATCGATAAGGCCTGGCATGGGGGCCAACCCAGCGACACCACAGAGAGCTGCAGGAATGCGGGTAGAGCCTCCGCCATCGGTGCCCAATGTGAAGGGAGCCAATCTAGCAGCGGCCGCAGCGCCGGAGCCTCCTGAGGAGCCGCCAGCTCTGGTTTCGCGGTTCCAAGGGTTGCGAGCGGCCAGGCAGATAGGGAATCCTCCAAAGCCGAGTTCGTTCATGGAGAGCTTGCCTAGAAGGATTGCCCCTTTGGCTTTGAGGCGAGCGATGACGGCTGCATCTTCTGTTGGCACCCATTCTCGTAGGGAAGCCGAGTTCCCCGTGGTGCGTACGCCTGCCGTCGCGAGATTATCTTTGGCTGCGTAAGGGATCCCATGGAGAGGCCCCAAGTCTTTACCTTGCGCCAATAGTTCATCGGCATGTTGAGCCTCTGCCAGGGCACGCTCTTTGGAGATGGTGATAAAAGCGTGGAGAGAGGGGTCAAGTTCTTGAATGCGCTCTAAAAAGTGCTCGGTGAGTTCGCGAGAGGAAAACTCGCCTGCACGTAGCCGTCTACCCAACTCAGCAATGGAAAGGAAAGCGATTTCGTTTTCCAAACCCCTTCACCTCCTTATTAGCATTTCCTGCTTTCAATATAGGGCATCTGGAGGAAAAGGTCAAAGGCTGGCGGAGCAGGTGCTGCGCCTCCGACCTTGAGAGGGGGTACAGCCGAGGGTATAATAGTTCCATCTGAAAGATGGCTTCACTAGCGCTGAGGAGGCGGATTCTCGATGACAGAGAAAAGCGGGCAGGGGCGCTCTCAAGTTGATCTTCTTCTCCGCGGAGGCGTTGTTCTGACGATGGATCCGGCGCGGCGTGTCTTTTCTCCGGGAGCCGTGGCGGTTCGGGATGGACAGATCGTCGCTGTGGGGCTCGAAAGGGACGTAGCAGCCCGTTGTGAGGCTTCGGAGGTGGTGGATTGTGTTGATCAGATCATCATGCCCGGGCTGGTGAACACGCATACACACATGCCAATGAGCTTGCTGCGCGGGTTAGCAGACGATCTACGCTTGGATGTTTGGCTCTATGGTTACATCTTGCCTGTAGAGCGCGAGTTTGTGAACCCCGAGTTCTGCTTTTTGGGGACTTTGCTCTCTTGTGCAGAGATGCTCCGGGGAGGCACGACTTGTTTTGCTGATATGTATTATCATGAGGAAGAGGTGGCCTGGGCGACGGTGCAAGCGGGCATGCGTGCCGTCTGTGGGGAAACGGTAGTCAAGGTGCCTACCCCCGATGCAGCCACCTATGAGGAGGGGTTGCGTTACTGTGCGGATTTTCTCGAACATTGGCAGGGCCACGAGTTGATAACAGCAGCCCCAGCTCCGCACTCTGTATACATGTGCACACCCGAGATCCTTCGTGAGACGACGGAGCTGGCCCAACGGTATAGAGTGCCGCAGCTCATCCATGTTTCTGAGACTAAAGAGGAAGTGGAGCAGTGGATTGAGGCAACCTCTATGGGCCCCGTGCGTTGGTTGGAAGAACAGGGAGTGTTGGAAACCAAGGTAGTGGCGGCCCATTGTGTCTATGTTAATGCGGAGGAGATGAGCTTGCTCGCTCGCTACCATGTAGGTGTGGCACATAATCCTACAAGCAACCTCAAGCTGGCCAGTGGGGTCGCCCCGGTGGCAGAGATGTTGGAGAAAGGGCTTGCGGTGGGCATTGGCACTGATGGCTGCGCGAGTAATAATGATCTTGATATGGTTGAGGAAATGCGCTTGGCGGCTCTTTTAGCCAAGGGGTTTTCGGGGAGCCCTGTGGCCGTGCCGGCAATAGAAGCTGTGGCCATGGCAACGATCTATGGAGCCCAAGCTCTTCATCTGGATCATCTTGTTGGCTCTTTGGAGGTGGGCAAGCAGGCCGACATTATTGTGGTACGGTTGGATGAGACGTATGCAGTGCCTCGCTTTGAGACGACGGGCATGAACATTTATTCCTATCTGGTTTATGCGGCCAAGAGTTGGGACGTGCGGCATGTCTTTGTGCGGGGGCGACAGCTCGTTCGCAATGGGGAATTGCTCACAATTGATAAGGAAGAAGTTATCAGCCAGGCGGAAGACTTGGCCAGGCGAATCAATCGCTTCTTCGTCGAACGGGAAAAGAACGTGCTTGACAAGTTGGTGGCCATTGGAGGATTGAAACGCCAAGAGACTTTTGAAGTTCAGGCCAAGGGGATCCTTCAAAGCGAGGAAGCCTTTCGAAAGGCTCTCCAGCACCCCGATATTCACATCATTCGCCATACTTCCAGGGATCAATATGATACCTATTTCATCTTTGATGACCCGGAGCAGGGATGGCTACGCTACCGAGAGGATCATGTGATCCAGCCGGACGGCTCGGTGGAGCCAATCTATTTCCTCACTCTGACAGGGCCGGGTAAGGAGGATGTTTACGAGGGGAGCATTGTACTTAGCCGGGCACGCTATACCGCCCCAGCTGACCGCAGCCTCCGTTTCTACCGGGAGTACTTTCAGCCCAAAGAGGAGCGTGAGATCATCAAACACCGGGAGCGCTATCATATCCGTTATAAAGGGCTGGATTTTGCTGTGAATTTGGATCGTCTCCTCAAACCTGCTTCTCGGGATCTCTTTGTGGAGATTAAAAGCCGCACATGGTCTCAACGAGATGCTTTGCGTAAAGCGAAACTGATTACTGAGCTGCTTCGAATTTTCGGAGCCCAGCCAGAGGATATGCTCCAGCGGGAGTATGTGGATCTCTTTTCTGAAACAGGGGATTCGGAATAGGGGCTAAGGGGCAAAGTCGTGCCCAAGTGGCAGGTGAATAGTGAATGTTGTCCCTTGTCCAGGAGAGCTTTTTACTGTGATCCTTCCCCCATGGGCCTCAACGAGCTGCTTGGCGATAGCGAGCCCCAGGCCGCTTCCTCCTTTAGCTCGAGTGCGGGCCTTGTCGGTACGGTAGAAGCGCTCGAAAATGTAGTCAAGTTCTTCTTGCGCAATGCCTGGGCCATCATCTTGGACAGCGATGTGTACCTGGGCATTCTCTTCCCAAGCCCGTACGGTGATGTGCCCCCCCGCAGGCGTGTAGCGTAGGGCGTTGGAGAGAAGGTTCCCCAGAACTTGTTCGAGCCGCTGAGCGTCTGCTAAAACGGTCGGCAGCTCCTGACCAAGTTCGCTTTGCAGGGTGATCCTCTTTTCTCTAGCCTGGGGAGCAAAAGCCCCCACCACGCGAAGGATAAGCTTGCCGAGATTTACAGGGGAGCGCTCAAGTCGGAGCTGCCCGGCCTCAGCCAGAGCAAGAGCGTGGAGATCATCAACAAGGCGGCTCAAGAGGATGACCTGGTCGTAGATAGGGGCCAGGTTTTCCTTTGAGAGTTCAAAGATGCCGTCTTGGAGGGCCTCTACTTGGCCGCGCATCACGGCGAGGGGAGAGCGGAGTTCGTGGGCGATATCAGCGATCATTTGACGCCGCAGGCGCTCGTTGCGTTCAAGAGCAGCAGTCATCTCATTGAACTGATGGGCCAAGTTGCCGATTTCGTCGTGGGAAAGAACTGGCACACGGTAGGAAAGGTCTCCCTGCTGAACGCGTTGAGCTCCCTCCTCGAGGGCTTGGATGGGTTTGAGTACAAAGCGGGTGAGCATGATCCCCAATAATAGGGCAACGAGGAGAGCTATCCCGCCGGCCCAGAGAATTGATCTACCCAGTTTCTGGGTAAAGAGGTCTTCTTGGGGTCCTTTTCCTCCCAGAAGGTATCCCACTGTTTCCCCCTGTACTCGAATGGGAAGCGCGCTTTGGAGAGCAGCTTTGCTCAACTTCCCCCCTTCATAATGTCGGAAGGTGTTCACTAGAATGTGTCCTTGGGAATCTGTAAGGATGAGAGGAACCATCCCCCCGCTGCCTTGATGTCTACCCCTGTGGAGAGGACCGGGAGGGGATCCCCCTGAACCAAGGAGTGTTTCGACCCCTGCCCAACTCCCCTTTTGGGCATAGTAGTCTGCCAGGAGGGGGACGAGGGTAGCGATTCGCTCGCGCATTGTTTCATGCACGTAGGCTTGGAACTGCTGTTCGGCGGCCATATTCACGAGCAAGGCTACCGCACCTACAGCTACGAGCACGGAAAGCAAAAGGGTGAGGATCACCTTGAAGGAAAAGGGAAGGTGTCTGAACATTTCAGATATCCCTTATTTTGTAGCCGATCCCATGGACGGTAAGAAGATATTCTGGATGGCGTGGATCTCGTTCGATTTTCTTGCGCAGGTTTTTGATGTGGGTATCGATGGTGCGTTCATAGCCCTCATACGCCATTCCTTGAGAAGCTTCAAGGAGTTGCTGACGGGTAAAGACTCGCCCAGGAGCGGCCATCATGGCACGGAGGAGATCAAACTCTGTGGGGGTGAGTTCCACAAGTTTGCCGCGTACGGTGAGAGTTCGTTTCATTGGGTCGAGGGTGAGCTCTCCCACTGAGAGGGGCTGTTCGTGAGAAATGCTCGGTTGTGTTCGTCGGAGAATTGCCCGCACGCGGGCGACAACCTCGCGGGGGCTGAAGGGTTTGGTAACGTAATCGTCAGCGCCCAGTTCTAACCCCACGATACGGTCGGTTTCCTCGATGCGTGCGGTGAGCATGATAATGGGGACGTCCGAATCCTTTCTCAGAGCGCGACAGACGTCTAGCCCATCCACTTCGGGTAGCATCAAATCGAGGATCACCAGATCTGGCCGTTCTTGGCGGGCTATGCGCAGTGCCTCACGGCCGTCGTAGGCCGTAAGAACGTTGAAACCTGCTTTTTCCAAATAGCCCCGAAGCACATGGACGATTTGGGCTTCATCATCTACGACGAGGATCTTGGCTCCCATAATTTCCCTCCGACCCTTTTAGCTTAACCGGGAGGCATCAGAAGGTCAACTTGTTATGGAAGGACATTCCTCTTCTTTGTGTAGAGAGGTGCGAATTTCCTTCCAGGTGTTCCTGACCGTGCAGGTAAGCCAGCTCCAGTGGAGGACAAAGTGAAGGATAATGCCCAGCCCCAAAGCAAGAGCCGTCCAGTTGTGCCATGTACGCCAGCTTTCTCGTGTGAGGGAGAGAAAGGTGGCCCCATAGAGAGGGTTCCTCCCCCCTTGGTAGCCTCCGCTGGGGAGGGCGAGAGCGAGCACGGCTCCCGAGAGGGCTTCGATCAAAAAAGCTACACCAATGAGCAGGTCAATAACCAAATTCACCTTGTTTTTTGTAAGGCGCATTTCCTTTCCTCCTAAAGTTTAACAGACTGCTTTCATAATCCTTGACGCTTGTCTTCTTTCTGCATAGAGTATAGCCATTCGGTGTGAAGAATTTGTGAAGGGGCTCTGGGCGTTTTGTGATTTATGCCAAAGGAGGGGATGAGGATGGAGCCTGGCCAGTTGCATGAGTTGAAACGGCGTGCTGCTGAATTGCGTTTGCATGTCGTCCGGATGATGGGGGCAGGCAAGGCCCATCATTTTGGGGGGTCTCTTTCCTCGGCGGATATTGTAACGGCGCTTTATTTTTACAAAATGCGTTATGATCCTCAGAATCCCGCCTGGCCAGATAGAGATCGTTTCATCATGAGCAAGGGGCACTGTGTGCCCGCTCAGTATGCAGCCCTGGCTATGCTGGGGGTGATTCCTTTGGAAGAGTTGCCTACATTGAAAGAATTGGGCAGCAGACTGCAGGGGCATCCTGCTGCCCATCTTGTACCTGGGATTGAGGGATGTACGGGATCTTTGGGGCAAGGGCTCTCTTTTGCTAATGGGATGGCTCTGGCGGCGCGCATCCAGAAGCGGAATTACCAGGTTTACTGCTTGCTTGGGGATGGGGAGACGCAAGAGGGCCAAGTTTGGGAAGCTGCAATGACGGCCTCCAAGCAATGCCTGGGCAATCTTACGGCGATCATCGATGGGAATGGGCTCAAGGCGATGGATGAACCCTCTTGTGCAAAACTGATGGAGCCGATGGCTCAGAAATGGGCGGCTTTTGGGTGGTACGTTCGGGAGATCGATGGGCATGACATGGACCAGATCTGTCAGGCCCTCGATTGGGCAGAGGAGAACGCAGATGCTCCCTCGATGATCATTGCTCACACGGTTAAAGGTAAAGGGATCTCTTTCATCGAGGGACGGCCCGAGTTCCATAATGCACCCCTGACAGAGGAGCAACTCCAAAAGGCAATAGCTGAGCTGGAGGCCAATCTGCGTGAGCTGGAGGAGGATGGGCGATGAGTGAGAGGCGGGAAACTCGTGACGCTTATGGGGAGGCCCTGGTAGAGGTTGGGCGTGCGCATCCTGAGGTTGTCGTTCTAGATGCCGATCTCTATAAATCTACGCGTACGGTTTACTTTCGCGATGCCTTTCCGGAGCGTTTCATTGATATCGGCATCGCCGAGGCGGATATGGTTAGCACGGCTGCAGGGATGGCAGCCTCGGGGCTGATCCCCTATTGCAATTCGTTCGCTATTTTTCTGACCGCCCATTGCTATGACCAAATTCGCATTCAGATCGCCTATCCGAACCTTCACGTCATTCTGGCAGGTTCTAGCGCGGGGTTAACTCAAGGGCCTGATGGAGCCAGCCATCAATCGTTGGAAGATATCGCTCTGATGCGTATGTTGCCCAACATGCGGGTGCTGGTTCCGGCGGATGGTGTGGAGGCCAGGGCGATGACTTTGGCGGCGGCTGCGAAGATCGATGGCCCCGTCTACTTGCGTTTGGGGCGTTATCCAGTGCCTGATGTGTTGGATAAAGAGTATCGTTTTCAGCTGGGGAAGGCGGTGGTTCTACGCCAGGGGCCAGATCTAACCCTCATTGCCTGTGGACACATGGTGAATGTGGCTTTGCAGGCAGCCGAGCTTTTGGCTAACCGCCAGGTCCAAGCCACGGTGATTAACATGTCGACGATCAAGCCCCTTGATCGAGAGGCAGTGCTTTGGGCAATGAACGCGACTCCCCTAGTCGTTACCATTGAGGAGCATAGTATCCTTGGAGGGTTGGGAGGAGCTGTTGCTGAAGTGATGGCCGAGGATGGGTATGGTGCCCGACTCATTCGCTTGGGGACGCGGGACGTTTTTGGGGAATCGGGCACAGCGGACGAACTCTTGGAGAAACATGGTCTGACCCCGGTGGCCATTGCGGAGCGATTACGGCATCAGTTCGGCCGTTGAGGAGAGGGATGGCATTGGGGCTCTGTTCTCAATAGAGGAGGGGCTCGATCCCCCAGTGATTGAGGGTGTTCGGCCAGCACCCTCAATTGCTGTCGTCGAACATCGAACCCGGAGGGCAGGGAATGGGTCTTTTGATAGGTCTCCTTTGCGCTGCCAGTTGGGCGGCGGGGACGGTTTCAATACGGAACCTGGCCAAGAAAATAGAGCCTATCACTTTGACAGCTGCTCGCGTCTCGGTGGGGGCGGTGGCGGTACTCCTGCTGACGCTTTTTACTGGCCGAATGCAGGATTATGCTTTGATCACCGTCGACAAATTGCTGATGATGATAGGGAGCATGTGGATAGGTGGTGGTTTGGGAGATGTGCTCTCTGTTGCTAGCATTGCACGGTTGGGCGTCTCGCGTTCTTACCCTATTCTATCAACATATCCAGCGATCACTTTGATCTTGGGAGTCATTTTCCTTCAAGAGAGTGTTACCCTTGGAATTATTCTAGGCCTGGTGTTAGTGATCATTGGGATCGCTTTAGTAGGAGGAAAACCCCAAGGAGTGGGTGAGGATGTTGAGCTTTCAGCTCGGCATAGATCTGGGGTTTCCCTGGCCTTGCTTGCGGCCACTTGCTGGGCGGGGGCAATGATTATCCTGGCCCCAAGCATTGAGGGAGTGGATTCTCTTGTGGTGGCTTCTATTCGTACACCAGCATTGGCTCTTTTCCTTTGGGTGATCGTTCTCGCCCGGCGGACTTGGAAGCAGCTGCAGGGGCTCAGTTGGCAAGAGTGGGGCTTTCTTCTCATTGGAGGGCTCATTGGTTGGGGTGTGGGGAGCGCCCTTTTTGTTCTGACAGTGTCCCTCTCGGGGCCAACGAGGGCTTCTATTGTTACCTCCACATCGCCCATTTTCGCCCTGGCGATGAGTACACTCTTTTTCAAAGAGAGAGTGAACGCAGCTGTCATTGTGGGAACAGTGCTTACAGTGGTAGGCGTTATCCTTGTCTCATAAGGAGGAAAAAGTGAAACGTATCGCGGCAGTTGTGACAGAGTATCGTCCTATTTCTCATGCTGACGTCTTGGTGGGCAAGTTCCTTGCAGGGTTCCCTTGCGATGATGGTCTTCATGCGCCTCGGGTACAGGTGGTTTCTCTCTATTTGGATCAGGTTGGGCCGGAAGACACAGGGTTGATGACCGCAGAGAAATATGGTGTGACCGTCTATCCTTCGGTTCGTTCGGCTTTAACCCTAGGCGGGGAAAAACTGGCGGTGGATGGAGTGTTGCTTGTGGGGGAACACGGTGATTATCCCCTCAATGAAAAAGGGCAAAAGCTCTATCCTCGGCGCCACCTCTTTGAACAAATTACTGGGGTGTTTGCTTCGTCGGCGCATAGTGTGCCTGTTTTTTGCGATAAGCATCTCTCCTACAATTGGCCGGATGCGCTGTGGATGTATCGTCGAGCGCAAGAACTGGCTGTACCCTTTATGGCAGGTTCTTCTCTCCCCGTCTGTTGGCGAAGGCCCTTCTTGGAGTACCCCTTGGGTACCCCCCTCAGGGCAGCGGTCTCGATAGGGTATGGGCCCATCGAGGCTTATGGTTTCCATGCTCTCGAGACACTTCAATGCATGGTGGAGCGGCGCCAAGGAGGGGAGAGCGGGGTGAGGGCAGTTCAATGCTTGGAAGGAGAGGCGGTCTGGTCTTGGTTGGAAGGACATCCTCTTTTCGCTGAGCTCGCCCAAGCTGCTGGGGAATCTATCGTTGAAAAGGAAGCCCCTTGGGCTCAGGTGAAAAAAGTTGTTCAAAAGCCGGTGGCTTTTATCGTGGAGTACAGGGATGGGCTGGAAGCTCTCACTTTATTGCTAAATGGTTATGCTACCTCTTTTGCTTTCGCTGGGTTGAATTCGGAAGGAATCCAGGCTTGCGAGTTTGTCCTTCAAGGTGGGAGACCCTATGCCCATTTCAGTTATTTGGGGCTGAACATTGAGGAGATGTTCCTCACTGGTTGGCCGACGTATCCAGTAGAGAGGACCTTGCTGACAACGGGGATTCTGGCGGCGGCGATGGAGTCGCGCTATCGAGGTTACTTGCGGCTAGAGACGCCTTATCTCAGAGTAGCCTATCGCGCTGTGGAGAGCGTTCCTTTTAGGCCGCTTGGTCCCGAACCGTCCATCGAAAGTTAAGTTCGAAGGGGAAAAGGACCTTCTGTTTGGCAGGAGCGCCCTTCCAGGGTAACATTGGAGGGAAAATCCTAATTTGCGAGGTTGGTTAGCCATGCGCACACCTATCTTGGCGGGGAATTGGAAGATGCACAAGACGGCTGCCGAGGCCGTCGAACTTGTCACAGCGATGCGGGATAAGCTGGCCAAGATCCCAGGGGTAGAAAAGGTCTTTTGCCCCTCCTTTTTGGCCATTCCCGATGTGGCTCGTCTGTTGGCGGGGACCGAGTTTCACGTAGGGGCTCAGGATATGTATTGGGAGGAAGAGGGAGCCTTTACGGGGGAGGTTTCACCGCTTATGGTCAAAGAGTTCTGTGATTATGTGATCATTGGGCATTCAGAACGACGCCAGTACTTTGGTGAGACGGATGAGACGGTGAACCGCAAGGTGAAAGCGGCTTTTGCTCATGATTTGGTTCCTATCGTTTGTGTGGGGGAGTCTCTAGAACTACGCAAAGCGGGCAGAACAGAGACCTGGGTGCGCGCTCAGGTGCGGGCAGCACTTGAGGGTTTATCTGCAGAACAGGTTGCTCGCATGGTGATTGCCTATGAACCCATTTGGGCAATAGGCACTGGGTTGGCTGCCACTGCCGAGGAGGCCGAGCGCGTTTGTAGCCAGGTAGTGCGGGCAACGGTTGCTGAACTATATGGCCCTGAGGTGGCTGAAACGATCCGCATTCAGTATGGCGGTAGCGTCAAGCCAGGGAACGCGGCTGAGCTAATGGCCCAGCCTAATATTGATGGTGCGCTTGTGGGAGGGGCTAGTTTGCGAGCAGATGACTTTGTAGAGATCGTACGCCTCTCTGCTCAAGCGAAGGGATTGCTTTAGCCTGGAGGGCAGATGGAAATTTATCTCATTCGCCATGGAGAGACGGATCAGGCCCACGCGCCTGATCCGTTTTCTGCCTCGTTGACAGAAAGGGGGCGGGCTCAAGCCCAGCGTATCGCTGAATGGTGTGTGGAATGGGGAATAGAGTTTCTCTGTACGAGTCCTGTAAGCTACACTCAGCAGACAGCAGACGCGATCAGCGAAAGGCTTCCCCAGATCATCCGGTGGGATCTTGATGAGCTAGAGGATGTGAACGCTGACGATCTTCTAGGGGATCCTCTTGCGAGCCCCTTGGTGGAGCGCTGGACCGCCGAGCAGCTGGCCCGGGCGTATGAGCACATGTGGAACCGTGTGATGGCTGCTTTGACGCATATTCAGCTTTATGCCCAATCGCGGGGAATAAAACGGGTTGCAATCGTTGCCCATCAGTTGACTTTGCAAATGTTGCTTCTCGCTTGGACAGGCCGTGATTGGCGTGCTTTGCTGGAAAAAGGGATTCCTACTATCGAGCCGGGAGCGAGCTGCAAGCTTGTTTTGGAGGAGGACGGCCAGGGACAAGTGGTGTGGATGAATAGGAAATAAAAGTGGGCAGGCTGTCTGTTTTTTTCTTCCTTTTGGCTAGGGTGAGCAGTTGACTCTGGGCATTTGGCCCGTATATAATCCCCCGCAGAGCAAGCCTTTCGATAGTTCAAGGAGGATCTATGAGCTACGGACACTGGGGTAAAGCTTTGCGTGTGAATCTGACCACACGTGAGATCACCACAGAGACCCTCAGCGACAAGTTCCTACGACGTTACCTAGGAGGCTAGGGGTTCATTGCTTATTATCTTTTGAAAGAACTTCCCCCTCGAATCGATCCGTTAGGGCCGGAGAATAAGCTGATTTATGCCACAGGGCCGCTCACCGGGCAGCGCGTGGCTGGTGGAGGGCGTCACATGATCGGCGCCAAGTCTCCCTTGACAGGGGCCTTCTCTGGCTCGGAGGCGGGGGGCTTTTTTGGGGCTGAGCTCAAGCGGGCTGGTTGGGATGTGATTATCATTGAAGGGGTATCGGATTCTCCAGTCTATCTCTGGATTCACGATGATCGGGTAGAACTGCGCCCCGCGGAGCACCTCTGGGGCTTGCCCACTGCTGATGTAGAGGAGCGCATTCGTGAAGAGTTAGGAGATAAGCGCATC
>JAGGYI010000231.1 GCA_021162655.1 Anaerolineae bacterium | reverse complement strand
TCTTGGCATCGTTGCCCCTTGGACATGCCGTAGCAGGATTTGCTCTCATGACGGGAGTGTTGGTGCTCGTCTCTCCGCAACTCGTGCACGCAGCTCGAGAGATTGCAGTTCTCACGGGGCTGGGTACGGGATTGATTGGGGTCACTCTTTTTGCCTTTGTCACCTCTCTACCGGAGGTGATCACCATGATCACGGCGGCACGCCTTGGGGCCTTTGATATGACGGTGGGGGATCTTTTGGGGAGCAATGTTTTCAATATGCTAGCGTTGGCGATCACCGACATATTCTACCTTCAAGGGCGCCTCCTGAACGACGTCGACGAGAACTTTGCTTTGGCTGGGTTCATTGTACTGTTTCTGATAAACCTGGCCCTCATCGGTAATTTGGCTCGCTTGGAGCAGCGCCTTTGGTTTATTGAAGTGGACGTGCTTTTAATTATCCTGACTTTTATAGGAGGATTGCTTTTGCTCTTTGAACACGGAGTGGGTTTGTAAAAGTGTGTGTAGGAGGTGGGTCTGTGTCTGCGGAAGGTACTTATGAGTTGCTCAAGTGGTACAAGTACCTGCGGGTTGTAGACGTCTGCGATGCGATGGATGGACTGGGATATTTCAACATTGGTTTAGTGAACCCTCAGGTTCGTCCTCTTTGGTTGGGCATGAAGTGGTGGGGAGTAGCGGTGACGCTACGCTGTGTGCCGGCGAATCGTCCAATGTGGCCTCTCAAAACGACGGAGGAGATAGTCGATGCACATGGGATTTGGTTCAGAGAGGTGGGGCGCATTGGCATTGGGGAGTATGTGCAGCCCGGATGTGTAATTGTTACGGATTCCGGAGATAGCCCCGAAGTGGGCTATTGGGGCTCAAACAATGCGTTGGCTATGGTGGCAAAGGGAGCCGTGGGAATCGTCACAGATGGATACTGCCGGGACACATACGAATTGCGGCTGCAGAGAACCCCTATCTGTGCGCGTCAGCGGGGGCGCACCATCATTCCTGGGCGCATTCAAGCGGTGGATGTACAGACGCCGATCAGCTGCGGTGGGGCGCAGGTACGCCCTGGGGATCTTGTTGGTTGTGATGACGATGGCGTTGTTGTCGTTCCTCACGAGGTCGCTGACAAAGTGGCCAAGCATGCTGTGGCGATCTTGTTGCATGATATGCGGGGGCGGCGTGCTCTCTATGAGCGTTTGGGGATGCCTTTGGATGAAACGGTGGACGTAGAAAAGGTGGAGCAGTACTATCGCGAGCTTTCGTAAGAGCTAGAGGCCCGAACAACTCGGGCCTCTAGCAAAGGCTTTAGGGTTTGATTACTGTTCCGTCCAGGCGGCGGATTTCGGGCCAGGCCCCTCCATATTTATCCTCTGGGAAGGGGAACTCTGCGGCGAGTTTCTCGTCGATATCGATGCCCCAACCAGGTTTGTCATTAGCCCACATGCAGCCATCGTGGACTTGGGGGCATCCTGGAAAGACGGCCTTTGTTTCCTCTGGGAAGAGGGCTAGCTCTTGGATGCCAAAGTTGGGAATGGCAAGATCAAGGTGCATGTTGGCAGCATGCCCAACAGGAGAAACGTCACCGGGGCCGTGCCAAGCTGTGCGCACTCCCATGAACTCGCAAAAGGCGGCGAGCTTGCGGGCCATGGTGAAGCCACCAATGTCTGAGATGTGTACTCGGATAAAGTCGATCAAGCGGTCTTTGATGAGGGGTACGTACTCGCTTGAATTGACAAAGAGTTCGCCCATGGCCAGAGGGGTAGCGGTCTGTTGGCGGACCATGCGGAAATATTCCACATCTTCTGGGGCAAAGAGGTCTTCAAGGAAAAAGAGGCGGTAGGGTTCTAGGGCTTTGGCAAGCCAAACTCCTTGAATGGGTGGGATGCGTTCGTGCACGTCGTGGAGAAGTTCCACGTCGTCTCCTAGAGTGACCCGCAGATGCTCAAAAAGCTTAGGGATGGTTCGCACATAGGGAGTAGGTTCCCAGGTACGCGTCTGGCTATGGTCAAGAGCGGGGATGACCTTTCCTCCTTTGCTGCCATAAGTGGTAAGGCCTGGAATATTTACTTGGCAGCGAATGTAGCGGAACCCTTGTTCCATAAAGGCGCGGGCTTTTTCTTCGACCTCTTTAAAGTCTTGGCCAGAAGCGTGGACGTAAACGGGCACGGCCTCTCGACATTTGCCGCCAAGGAGCTGGTAAACAGGCATGTTTGCCCGTTTGCCTTTAATGTCCCAGAGGGCTTGGTCAATTCCGCTGAGGGCGTTGTTCAGTACGGGGCCACTGCGCCAATAGGAGCTGACATAGGCTGCTTGGAAGATGTCTTCTATGCGGTCGACATCTCGGCCAATGACAAAGGGCTTGAGGTATTTTTCGATGGCGGTGGCTACGGCCAGGGGGCGTTGAGTGAAAGTGGCGCAGCCCAGTCCATAAAGCCCCGGTTCGCTCGTCAGCACCTTAACGACGACAAGGCGAATTCCGTTAGGGGCGGTTAAGATCACCTTGACATCAGCGATCTTGACAGGGTGAAGACCGGCTTCTGATTCTGTCATGGTACCCTCCTTGAAGTAATGGTTCTCTATGAGGAATATACACTTTTCTTTTTCGAAGGCAAGGAAGCTTTGTCAAGCTGGGTGAACGGATGATATAATGGCCCAAAGTTGGTGAGGAGGAAGCAGATGGCCAAAGTTCGTCGGCGAGGGACGGGGGCGCTCCTTGGCCTAGGTGCTTTGGGGCTTGTTGGCACTTTGGGGTTGCGTTATCTTTGGTTTCGGCAGAGCCCTCTGCCCAAAGAGGCTCAACTCAAGGTGCTCACTTGGCGTGATGGAACGAATTTGGCTGTTGCTCATCTCCACCGGGGACATGAACGCCTAGTGATCATTGCGCATGGCTTTTTGAAGACAATGCGCAATCCGGGTTTCGTTCAGCTGGCCAATACGTTGGGGCAGGCGTTTGATGTCTTGACTTTTGATTTTCCGGGGCACGGCCTTAGCGGAGGCCAATGTAGCCTCGACTTTGGTGAGGCTGCCCAAGTTCTTTTGGATGTTGTCGATCAAGCCCGTGCTCTGGGCTATGAACACATTGCTTTGGTGGGTTTCTCCATGGGGGCAGCGGCGGCCATCATTGCTGCCGCAGAAGGGGCTCCAGTGGAGGCGGTAGTCAGTGTTTCGAGCCCTGTGCGCCCGGCGAGGGGAACTGGGAATCGGGAGCATGCCACTTGGTCATGGCGCTGGTGGGCCAAGTTGATGGGCACTAGGTTGGCTCCCAAGATCGCGTTGCGCACATGGCCCATTGAGTATGTTAGCCAAGTGGCTCCTGTCCCTTTGCTCATCGTCCATTGCCAATTTGATATCTTTGTGCGTCGGGAGGAGTCGGAGGCGCTCTTTGCTTTGGCGAAACCACCAAAAGATTTTCTCTATCTTCCGTGGGCTATTCATGCTTCTCCTCGGGCGGCAGCGCGTCCTGTGCTCTCGTGGTTGCAGGCTAGAATGCCAGCTTTGTAGTGGTGGGGAGGAGGCTCGGATAGGGTAGCGCTTATCACGGGTGCGACGGGCGCTCTGGGGCAGGTAGTGAGTAAAAAGCTCGTCCGTGAGGGCCAGGCCCTAAACGGAGCCAGTATCCCCATGTACGGCCGAGTGTAAGGGACTCCTTTTTTACCAAAGGGTAGGCTGGCCGGGCCTTTCTTCCTCTTCAAGTGAGCCTCGGTAGAGTCGGGTATCGTGCATAAAACTGCGTTCAGTGAAAACGCTACCGGTATCTTCGGTGCGAAGGAGCTGGTCAATTGCGCCTCGTGCGTCTGCATCGAGATGATCGGCGTGGTGGAGAACAATGGCTTCTAGAGTCATGGGCAGCACAGGGGAGCCGCTTTCTAGTTTACCGTGGTGAGCAAGGATTGCGTGGACAACGCGCAGCCGCAGCTCTGGATCAAAGCCGGGAAGGGAGCGAATGGCCCTCTCCACCATTGAGGCTCCCATGTAAAGGTGGCTCCAAAGAGAACCCTCCTCTGTGATCTCGAAGC
>JAGGYI010000080.1 GCA_021162655.1 Anaerolineae bacterium | reverse complement strand
TTTCCCGTCCCACGCCCAATACGATCCAAGCTCTCAGCCAAATCGACGGAGATCTCATGATCCTTGGGGTAGGAGGTAAAATGGGCCCTACCCTAGCCAAACTTGCCAAACGCTCTTCAGATGCTGCAGGTATAAAAAGACGCGTGATAGGGGTATCCAGATTTTCCCATCCGGAACTTCGTGAAGAACTGGAAAATGCTGGAATAGAAACCATCCCCTGCGACCTCTTGGACGAACAGGCCCTCTCAGCTCTTCCCCAAGTTCCTAACGTGATTTACATGGTGGGCATGAAGTTTGGTTCAACAGGGAAGGAACCCCTCACCTGGGTAATGAATTCCTTTCTTCCGGGGATGATAGTGAAAAAATTCCCTCAGTCGAGAATCGTTCTCTTTTCCAGCGGAAATGTCTATCCCTTCACTCCCATCCTTTATGGTGGCTGCACAGAAGAAACTCCCCCGGGCCCCATAGGAGAGTACGCCCAAAGCGTCTTGGGGCGAGAACGCATCTTCGAGCACTTTGCAAGGCAATTTGGCACTCGCGGCGTCATTTTTCGGCTGAACTATGCTGTTGAAATGCGCTACGGCATCCTGCTTGACGTCGCGGAAAAAGTCTGGAAAGAAGAAAAGATCGACCTTAGCATGGGGCATGTCAATGTTATTTGGCAAGGGGATGCAAATGCCTACGCCCTTCAGGCATTGACTGTGGCTTCTAACCCTCCTCGGGTCCTGAACGCAACCGGACCAGAGCTCATTTCCATACGCTGGCTAGCTGAGCAGTTTGCACAGAGGATGGGAAAGACTCCTTTCTTTGTCCATCAAGAAGAGCCAGACGCTCTTCTCAACAACGCCCAGCGGATATACAAACTTTTTGGCTATCCGCAAGTACCTCTTGGCCAAATCATCGACTGGGTTGCCCAGTGGGTGATGGATGACAAGCCCACTTTAAGTAAACCGACCAAGTATCAGGTCCGTAATGGCCGCTTCTAAGCCGATCAATAAAAGGAGGTAGGCATTGAAGGTAAACAGAATGACCATCCAAGAAACTCGTCAGGCTCTTCAGAAAGGCCTGGTGATCCCTGCATGTCCTTTGGCTCTCACCCGAGAGCGCCGTTTCGACGAGCGGCATGAGCGAGCTTTATTTCGTTACTACATCGCGGCAGGAGCAGGAGGACTGGCAGTAGGAGTACACACTACCCAGTTTG
The DNA here is from genome assembly GCA_021162655.1 of Anaerolineae bacterium. Lineage (GTDB taxonomy): Bacteria > Chloroflexota > Anaerolineae > UBA1429 > UBA1429 > JAGGYI01. The sequence goes on along the minus strand of JAGGYI010000080.1, from coordinate 14,251 downwards.
CTATCCACGATCCTCAAGTAGGTCTCTACAAGCCCATCCTTGAACTGGCAGCTGAGACGGTGCAAGAAAAGGGGAAACCCATCGTCAAAATAGCCGGCCTAGTAGGGAAAACCCCTCAGGCCATCCGCGAAGCTGAAATCGCTGCCTCATTGGGCTATGAAGCCGGCTTGCTCAGTCTTGGGGCCTTTCGTGATGCAGAAGAAAAGGAGATCCTAGAGCATTGTCAGACAGTAGCAGAACTTATTCCCCTCGTGGGATTCTACCTCCAGCCGGCTGTGGGCGGCCGGATCCTTTCTTATTCTTTCTGGCGGCGTTTTGTCGAAATTGAGCAGGTGGTGGCAATTAAAATCGCTCCTTTTAATCGATACCAAACCCTTGATGTTATTCGAGCAGTAGCTGATGCGGGACGAACACAAGAGATTGCCCTCTATACCGGGAACGACGACAATATCGTCATTGATTTGCTAACTGAATTCCGTTTCAGTGCTAACCCGGAAGCCCCCAGCTTGCGCATCGTCGGCGGACTTCTTGGCCACTGGGCCGTTTGGACAAAAAGAGCGGTAGAGCTATTGGAGAGAATTCATAAAGAGCGGCAAAAGCCTTATACTTCAAGCGAGTTACTTACCATTGCGGCACAAGTTACTGACTGTAACGCCGCGCTCTTCGACGTCGCGCATCAATTTGCAGGCTGTATCGCAGGTATTCACGAGGTGCTTGCACGTCAGGGCCTAATGACTGGCCGTTGGTGCCTTGACCCGCAAGAAGATCTCTCCCCAGGACAAAAGGAAGAAATTGACCGAGTCTATGCATCTTACCCTCATCTTACCGACGACGACTTTGTCGCCGAGCACCTCGATGAGTGGCTTAGCTAAAATCCAACTTGGACGGTCTCAAACATGTTCTACGATCTAATCGTCGTAGGCGCAGGATCAGGAGGTATTGGGGCAGCCCTCACCGCCGCAAAAGAGGGGATGAATGTCCTCTGGATTGAAAAGGAAGCCCTCCTTGGAGGCACTGGAGTCCACGCCTACGTCACTTCCTGGCAGCCAGCATATTCAGCCAGTCGCTTAGCCCCTACGATTAGCCAACGCTTATTGGAGAACCAAGGGGGACATTTTATCGCCCAGGAAAAGACCTCTACGGGGAGGCCAATCTTTCGCCACACTGACTCAGCTTCTTACTCTGAAACCTTGCGTCGCTGGATAGACCCCCAAAAGCGCCTTCAACCTCCCGTTTTTGCTTACCTTCCGCATGCTTTTGATGCTGTTATAACAGATTTGAGCAAAGAGGTAGGACATATTCAGCTTTGGCGAAACGCTGTCTTCCTCCACGCCATCGTTGAAAAAAACAGAGGGAAGCATTTTATCCAAGCGATCGAGATTCAAACTCTCAGAGGAAAGGAGCGAATCCAAGCACGCTGGTTCATCGATGCGACAGCTGATATTGCTTTAGCAAGAAGCGCTGGATGTCTGTGGACGATTGGACGCGAAAGTCAGGAAGAATATGAAGAGCCCTCTGCCCCACCCCGAAAAGAATTTCGTCTAAATGGCTGGACACTCTGTTTCCTCATCCGTCCAGGGCAAGATCAGTTCACAGGAGAGCCAGGCCCCGGGCCAGAAAGCGATTGGGCTCACATTGGAGAGCTTCCTGATGGCAGTTATTATGTAAATCTATGTTTCCAACTTGCGGGCGAAGTTGGTCAATCGATGGGAAAGGAACAAGCAAGGGAATACCTTGTGGGAAACATTTTTAAACGTTGGCCACGTGTCCGCGAAGCTTATGGGCTAGAAGGCTATGGAATTTATCGCTTTGCCCCTCGGATAGGGGTCCGCGAGGGACCACGCCTCGTTGGATGCTATGTCCTTACCGAGAACGACCTCCTAAAAGGCGGCTTTGGTCGGCATCATAGCGACTGCATCGCCTTCTGTGACCATGCAATGGATAGCCACTTGCCCGGTGAGGGATGCAAAGAATTGCCGAATGGCCCATTTGGCGTTCCTTTCCGCTGTTTGCAACCTCTCCACGTAGAGAACTTGCTTATTGCTTCCAGGGGAGCTAGCTTTTCTAGCTTGGCGGCTTCGGCATGCCGGCTTCAACGTACGATGATGGAACTAGGGGAAGCTGCCGGCTATTATGTCGCCACAGGGAAAATTTCTGTAATCAAACGTCCTCCCTATCAGGGATGGCAAATCTGAATCTTTCTGCTGAGGTCATAAACCCATGTCAAGCACACAGCTTTTTCCGCACAAACAAAAGAACTCTCTCGAGATCAGCGGTGTTGTTACGAACGTTCAACGTTTTTCAATTCATGACGGGCCCGGGATACGTACCACCATCTTTCTCAAAGGATGCAACCTGCGTTGTTTTTGGTGTCATAACCCGGAAACGTGGCGCCCTCAACCAGAAATTGAACTGTACCCCGACCGCTGCCTAGGCTGCGGAGAATGTTTAAAAATCTGCCCAAACGAGGTTCATCAGTTGGTCAACGGCAAACACATCCTACGACGGGAACGCTGCGTAGGGTGTGGGCTCTGCGCAGAAAACTGCTTCGCGCAAGCTCTAGTCCTCGTTGGAGAAAAAAAGACTGTCCAAGAAGTGATGGACGAGATTCTCCAAGATCGACCATTCTACGAGAATTCGAAGGGCGGAGTTACTCTTTCGGGAGGTGAGCCGCTACTACAGTTGGAATTCTCTCGAGCTATTCTCCAACGCTGCCAAGAGGAAGGCATCCACACCGCCATCGAGACAGCAGCCAACGTTTCTTGGGACCGCCTTGCCGCCATTCTTCCCTTCGTCGACCTGGTGATGATGGATATCAAAATCATGGATTCGGCAAAGCACCAAGAATACACCGGGGTACCCAATGAGCGTATTCTAGCCAACGCACAGCGCCTCAGTGAGCAACCTCAGCCCCTGATTATTCGCACACCAATCATTCCAGGCGTTAATGACAGCCCGGCTGAAGTAAAGGCGATTGCCCATTTCATTTCAAGTTTTCCCAATCTTCTCTACTATGAACTTCTTCCTTTCCACCCCATGGCAAAAAGTAAATATCAAAGCCTGGACTTGAATTACAAAGCTCAAAATCTTCGACCACCAAGCAAAGAAAAAATGGACACTCTCACCCAGGCCGCTTTAGATTGCGGTGTTCCGGCTCGTCACAACTGACCTCAAAACCTCAAAAATCGGACAGTTCATTCCCCTATCAATGGTGCCAAGGCCTTGTTTTCACCATTGGGGGAATAACTGTCCGCCATGCAGTGGGTGGTGGCTGGGGCGTACTCCCCGGACGATGCCCATCAGTAGGCCTGGGGTGCGGAGTTTCTGTCGGTCTTGGAGTAGCAAAAGCGGGAGGTGTAGGCCACCGCCTCGTAGAAGTGGGCCAAAGCCATGGAGTCACCGCAGGTATCTCCGTAGGCCACCATGGCGATGGCGTTGGAGTTTTCATCTGAGGAAGCTCCGTGGGTTTCGGATATAGTGGTCTACACGTTGGCCGCAAGGTCGGCACAGAGGGAGTAGCCGGATATTTGGTCTTTTGTGGTATCTTCGTTGTTGGCCGAGTTGGACTCTTGCTTACATGCTTTGTAGGCCGCAGAGAAGGAGTTCTTGAGGGGAATTTCTCAGTCGGGCGCCGTGAAGGAGAAGCTCTCTTGGTGGGTTCTCTTGTTTTTGCTTCCTTCCCTGCTGCTTTGGTGGGAGAGGGTTTGCTTGCGGGGGTGGCTACCACAGGTTGAGTAGGCACCATTGTCCGTGTACGGAGCTCCTTTTTAGGGGTTGCATGTCCCTCTACCCCTGTAGGCGTAGGCCTCTCCTGCCCTTTAGTTTTCTCTATGCTCGGCCTTTTAGTAATACTCGGAGTCCTTGTCGGAGAGATCACCTCCGAAGAGGGCTTTTTCGTACGAGCTGGAGGCACCTTTGTCACAGTCTTTTGTTCTGCTGCTGGAACACCTCTAAGCGTTGCAACCACAGTAGCAGTAAGCGTCGGCTGGGGACCTCGTACCAACCAAACCCTTTGAGCCCACAAAGCACCTCCAGCCGTCTGCGCTTTCACCCCTACTGTACTACCAAGGGGAGGCTGCCCTACCCAGACTCCCTCTTTTACAATTACTTGAAGACCATCAACCCGCCAAAGTGAACCTGAAACCTCTTTCAACTCCCCCTCAAAGCTCACTTTTACCTGGCGGGCAAGTTCAAGTACTTGTCGAACCTCTTCCCGTCTCTTTTGAGCTAGCTCCTCTTTATACACAGCTCGGGCACGGGGATCCAGCGTCAGACCCAGGCGAACATTCTCTGCGACTCTCTTCACGGGATAAAGCACATCTCCCGGGAGGGCGCCTTCAGCAGCTTGGACCACCTGCCCCACAGCAAGGGTGAAAGCCAACAAAACCACGATAGCTACCGCCAGGGCCCTCACGCGAAGCTGGCGAGGCTGCGCCCGACGAACCGTCCGAGCCATAACAGCCTCCCGCCACTCAAGGGAGGGCTCTATGGTTGGCAAAGTAGCAAGCAAACGATCCTGGCGCGAATAGGCCTCAAAAGCAGCCATACAAGTAGGGCAAAGTCGCAAGTGCTGATCTACTTCCTTTTTCAGTTCCCCTTCGAGCTCGCGATAGTGAACAAGCAGCTGGCGGACCTCTCGGCAATGCATCCTAGATGCTCCCCCCGTATACCTCGCGGAACTTTTCGCGAGCACGGTAAAGCCGCGTCTTTACCGCCCCCTCTGAAATACCCAGAATCTCCCCGATTTCCTTCGTTGAATAGCCCTGTACACTAAAAAGGACCAAAGGGACACGATATTTGAGGGGAATTTGAGCCAATGCTCTTTGCACTGCCTCTCTTTCCACCACTGTCCCTTCAGGATCCCCCTCCGCTTGCAACTCTTGTTCCTCTTTCCCTAAAAGAGGTAACCACTGTATTAACTTGCGTCGCCGTAGGTGGTCATATGCTGCATTTGTTGCGATTCTATATAACCAAGCCCGTCGATTAGCCTCTGGCGACAGTCGCCCAAGAGCCCGATATGCTCGCAAAAAGACATCCTGGGCTAGCTCTTCCGCTTGGGATACATCTCCCAACAACCGGTAGAGATAATTGAGGATAGGGCGTTGATACGCTCGAAAGAGTTGCTCAAAGGCAGCGTCTCTTTCGGCCTTTCGCTCAGATGCCATTTGGACGGCTACCCATGGGAATTTTCAGAGGCCTCTCATCCAGTATAACGAACGAGCTCATCACATTGTCACAAACAAGCGTCAACCTACACACAATTTATCAACTTCGCCGCAGGCGAAGCGCCATGTAAGGCTTCCCAGGTAGAGGTACTTGAACGTCTCCTGTATAGATTCCTGGCAGAGTTTCTACATCCGTCTCCCAGGTATCAAGAACATCAATAATCCACTGCCCCTCGGGCAGATGAAGGAACAACTCTCCAGGCTGATAAAGGCCGCAATAGATCAGATAGAAACCTCCCCCTTTGCCAGCGCAAGGGAATCCTCCTTGGACAATTCCCTGCACTGGCTCCAAACCTTCTGGAGGGCTCTCTTCTAGGACCTGCCGCAAAAAGGCAATTCGCGCAGGGCTTTGCCCATGCAATACTCCTCCTTTGGACCACCAAAGGATATCTTTGGGATGCAAACAAGTTTCCCCGTGGCTTACATAGCCACCCTCTCCTAAAGCATCACCCTGGTACACCCATGCATGGCAAGTAGTCCGAACGGATAATAAGGTGTGCCATCCTCTGGGTTGCCCTCACTAGGTCCTTTCCCTCTGGATCATTTCCTAACCCTCCCCCACAGGTTCAATAAGTAGGCGAATCTGCCCCTCCTTCCTTGGAACCTTAAAAGGAAAGATAACGCGGCGTACATCTCGGGGACCTATCGCCAAATCCACATTCCTGACTACCTCCACACGAGGCTTTACTATCTTGGGATCAAAACGCACTCGGAGAGTCGCTCGCTGCCCCCGTATGAGCAGATAGTTCGAATCCATTTCCACTTGGCCAAAGGTCGTCAATACACTCTGAAGGTCCCCAGGCGCTTGGGAAAAGGCCACCTTATCTACCAACTCAACCCAACCATGAGGCGGCTCGCGATGCAAGGAAACTGTCCTTTGCAACGTCTGCACTCCAGCCTCTCGAGGGTATGCTTCCTTGAGCTCCAGGGAGAGAATATCAACTCTATCAGTCGCCACATGGTCCAGCAGCCGAGCACGATATTCTCGTCCTGGGAGCTGTTCGAAGCCGTTGACCACAGGTACCGAATGGCCAAGAGAGGAGTTGGCCAGATGTTTGTACCGCTGCGGCCCAAAATAATCCAGCGTGTATCTCCCACGACCAATATCCGCGATCACAGACTCACGGCGCAGATGTACAATGATATTGCCCACATCGTTCTGGTTGTGCATCTCATCGTTGTGCCCCCCTTTCGCTGCCAATACAAGGCCTTCTGGGTCTTGAGGATCATAACGGGCGATCATCCACTGCATCCCGCGGAACCAATCATGTGGAGCAGGTGTAAATGACGTTTCCTTTTCCACTGACATGCTTGGGCACCAGAAAAGACTCCTCAAACCCCAAGTCAAAGAGGCCAAATTCCAATAGTTAAGCCTTTCCGTAGGCTCGATGTCCACAAGCTGCATTAAAGCCAGTGCAAGCAAATCGGGAATTTGTAGCCGCTTGGCCAAGAAAGAAAGCAAAGCGGGGGGAAAGACAAGTTGAGGATCACAGTCGGAAAAATTCACGTAATAACCAGGACTCAATACCGTCCGCAAGGGGAAACGAGCGATTTCCGAGATACGCTTCCCGGCCAACATCTTGACTTGGCCGGCTGTATAGTGTTCGATCAAATGTGCCACTACCACGTAATATCCAAAGCCATAAGCCCAATACCCAGGTCCTTCGCTAGAGCCTCCATCAACATCAAAAGTAGCTAAATAGTCCTGCAAAGAAGATATCCCTCTAGCTACTATCTCGGCCAAATGCGCTTGATCTTCGTCGAGGTAGAGCCCTGCTCCTAGGATGCCTGCGTTGCAAACGGCATTCCAGTTATTCACCCTTCTCTCTCGCGTATTGTAGAGCCACCAATAATCATGGCGGCTTAGATATGGATCAAAGCAACGACGACTGAGCTCCCAACGGATCCGCCGCTCCACTACAGAACCCAACTCTCTACCAAGGAGAACACTGACCTCTGCTAAATCAAGAGCTGTCCTCGCAACTCCCAGATCGATACACGGCACATTCACATCGGGTAAAGAAGGATGATGCGCAGGGTAGACCCAAGAGCTTTCTTCGCAGATTGCCCAGATAACATTCAAAAGCGGGTCGAGAAACCTACCTTGATACTCCAAGCATTCCGCCAAGGCCCACACGGCAAGCATCTCTCGTCGCTTTCGCCAGGGTCGCTCATAACCTTCGCGCTGGCCCGTACGTTGACATTCCAAATACAAAGAGGCCGGAAGAAAAGGTATCGACTCCTGAAGCAAATCTTGGGCATAAGCGACAAGCTCCTTTACCAACTCTTTACCCATTTTCTCTCGAACTTTTTCCCAAGCCCCTCGATCTGCGGCTGAGGGGAAAGGAGCTCTACTGTTGGCCTTTCGTAAAGCCAGTTCAACATCTGCAGGATTATACTTTGGCATCTCTTAACCTCCCCGTTCGTCAATGCTCATTCAAAGAAGAATTACTTCTTCCTCTCGCCAAACTACCCGATCCTCTTCAAGAAGATAAGTCCGATAGCGATGCGGCTCCTCACAAAAAGCAGGTACCACAGAAAAAAGGGTTCGGCCTTTCCAGAAAGGCTTTACTCCCGGGTGGTAGTGCCCGCAGAGTACCAGCCGAACAAGATTGCCCTTTTCCTCAATGCACCTTAGAAGGTCCAAAGCCTCAGCATAGGTATGAGGATATCCCTCATTTTTCTCAGGGCATATAAGAAAATGCTGTAAGTGAACCTGAGGCAAGTCCTTTTTCTCAAGGGCTTGGCGGAATTTGACCCACTCGGCTCCACAACGGTGGGGAACATGCCCCTCCCCTTCCCTGTCATAGAAACAAACAAAGCGATAGCCCCCAAGGACGCATTCCCCACGCTTACCCCAAATAGATTCCACTAGATCCTGGGGATCGTGATTCCCTGGGATCACTATCCAGGGATAGCCACTCTCTCCAAGTACCTGGGCCAACCAATTTAAATCCTGATGTGCCAATTCCTTTAGCGGGCTTCCCTGCCGTGAATACGAGGGGATCGTCGGAAAGTCTAGCAAATCCCCCGTAAGCACCCCTAGATCTGGTGAAAAAGAAGCGGCTTGAGCCAGCATCCGAGGCAATAAATCTCTCACCTGACGGCTTTTCCGCCGAGGGATAGGAGAAGTCCCCGGCAGATGAAATCGAAAATGCAGATCTGAGAGATGAACGATCTTCATCACTCTCCCTCATCCATCAAAAGTTTCACCCCCCATCCTATCCATCTGCAAAGAAAAAGCAAAAGGCTGGCAAAATTTGCCAGCCTTTTGCTTGCTACTTTGGCCCGCTATTCTTGGACCAAACTCGCCAACCAAGGTGCTAATGGCGGCTTGGGATCCATTGCCTGCCATTCTTCATCCGTCAGACGTTGATCCATTGGCTGCTTAAACTCATAGTAAGAAAATACTCCTCCTACTGAAATGAGCGTCTCACCCTGCTGGGGAACAATCACGTAAATAGTAAAGGGATCTCCAACACCCTCTTCTAACACACGTCCACTATTTGTATCAGTATGTACATCGGCTACTATGGCCATTCGTTCATCGGCTTTGGAAGTCAACTTTCCCTCGAGTTCCTCCGAAAAAGTGGTCACCTCCTCCAGGGCAGCTCCAATATTTTCCAAAAAACTGACGTCTGTCTCATTTAGAGGCTTATTTTCTAGCTCTTTGCGAGAGATTTCGATAACTTGGGAGACAAGTTTCTCCATCAGTTCAAATTTGCGTGAAAACTCCTCCCCAAGTATTCCCCTACTCGCCAGACCTTCTTTCGTTTGTCGTACTAAAGAAAGCAATCGCTGCCAAACCTTCAAGTCGGGTTCCACATACCCACCGAGCCTCTTCGGATGCGGCAATAAACCCGTCGCGCGCAGCGTATAACTCTGTTTCACATAGAGAATCGTATCATGGCGCAACTCGGCCCAAGACCCAAGGAAAGTGAGCAATCCTTTGTCCAACCAAGCTGTCCGCCGCATAAAAGCCGGGTACCCATCCTCCTTCTCTTCTAGAAGGGGACGTAGCACGTGCAACCATCCCCAATAAAGGTTCTCGTGCCATTGGGAAGCGGGCAAAGATGCAAATTCTTTCCGCAACTTGGCCATCTGCTCATCATAGTTTTCATAGTCAGTGTCGCCTTCCTCGCGCAATATCTCCAATGCGCGATCCGAACCAAGCACAGCTGCCACATCTAGCCCTCGAGGAAAAGCACGGATTGCCCCCCCATCAGAAAGTTCCATCGTAAACGGTTTATCTTTGCCTCGATAGCGCCCTACCTGACCATAAACAAGCTGTTGGAAAATATACGAATCAGGAACAAAGCGTTGCCCCATGAACCGAAACCCTTTTGTCACCTGGGAAGCATCCTCTTGATCGGTGACATAACCCGAAACGATCTTTGGAGGACGCAACTGTAGGGCTTTTTCAATAAAATTATCAATCTGAGAATCATCGGCTAGCAAGGAAAGCTTGAACTTTGAGCCATAAAGGTTCTCTACCACCTGTAGATAATCATAAACATTTAGATCATCCGTCTTGCCTACAAAAAAGACTGTCGGTTCATATATTCTTTCCCAAAGCTCTAGAGCAGACTGGCCATCTATTTCTTCGTTCGCCAAAAGCATCACCAAAAGCAATGCCTGGCGAGTCTCACGGCGTCCCATCTCAATCGCCTTCTGGTTCTTACCAGGACGCAAGCGAAAACTCATCCTCCCCAGCCACATCATCGAGCGAAAGTAACGCTCAAAGGTCTCATTACGCGTGTAGTGTCCGCGAGGAACATATTGAGAATAGTCTTCGATGTACTGGAAGATAGGTGACCGAGCAAAGCCCTTATGAGCAGAGATCAATGCCAGTTCTTTTTCTACAAGGTCAGCTACTTCGTCTGGCACAGAGCTTTCCGGAACAAGGAGACAACGCGCCACGGCTAAAAAAGCCAAATTCTTCCGAGCGGCCTCTTGCAACGAAGGCCACGCAGAAAGAACCTCAACTTGTTTTTTTGTAGCTTCTAACAACCCTGTGAGAAGAAGTTCCAAATCATGTACCAAGAACTCGTATTCAACATCCCGTAGGGTGTAGTCATAGAGGATGTGATAAGCATGTAAAAAAGCATCTGTGGTGACAAAGGGAGGGATCCCTACTTCTTTGGCCCGCTTATAAATATCGTATATCTGAGCCGGCCCCTCCGGTACAATTACAAAACCATTCTCCTTTAGAAATGCCAACTGCGCCGGAGAAAATCGCCGCGCAAGCTCCGCATTTAGCGTCTCGTGAGGATCGAAAGAATATTCAGGCACTTGAGGAACCACCTGTACCTCTTCCTCCACCATTTGAGCAAAACCCTCACCCTTTACTCGAGGGATACTCATCATTATATCAGGAGTGGCCGTTTGTACAAAGGTATACGTGGGCTGCGGATGCTCCAACGTGGGAAGAGGCGTAGCTGTAGGTTGAACGCTACACCCAATTAAAGAGAGTGCAAGTACGAACACCAGAGCTCTTTGCCAAAGCAGCATTTCTCCCCCTCTTTTAAAGATCTCGCTCTGCCTTTTAGACGCCCAAGCTCCTGAAAACGTTCCGATTAAGCGCAACTGAAAAAAGGTGGCCCAGGAAAAGCCTAGGCCACCTTTAGAGAATAGAGAATCGCCTTCTCATGTTGCGCGTAATTGAACCCCTGGTGCGATCTTTGCCAGGCGCTCTATCAGCTCTTCCAGCTCCTGAGCCTCCAAAGCGTCAGCTTCGGCCACGACAGGATCGACGGTTGGCACTCGTTCAAAGGGTTGAAGATACCAACGGTCGAACTCGCCAATCTCGTGCGCTATCTCTTCCAAAGCTTCTGCATCCAAGAGCGGCCCCACCGTCGTCCGAAACTCATAAGCAGGGGCTTTGGTGCGAATAAGCTGCATACTCTGGCGAATCGCTTCCAAGTTTACTCGGACCCCCGCCACGTCGTTATATCGGGAATCAAGGGGAGCCTTGATATCCATCGCTACATAGTCCACCAAGCCTTCATCCAGAAGAACCTTCAGCCGCTCCGGCAAAGTACCGTTGGTATCCAACTTGAGGTCAAACCCCAGCGACTTGATCCGTCGCACGAAATCAGGGAGTTCAGGGTGGATCGTTGGTTCTCCCCCACTGACACAAACTCCATCCAAGAGACCCTCCCGGGTTTCCAGCCAGTCAAAGAACTCCTCGATGGAAAGAGCCTCTTGAACTTCCGACTCGCGAATCATCCAACGGTTATGGCAAAACCCACAATTCAAATTGCAGCCTGCCAAGAAAACTGAAGCCGCAATGTGTTCCGGATAATCAAGCAAAGTGACCCGTTGCAAACCTGCAATCTTCATGATGCCGCTACATCCACCGGTTCTCCAGCAAAGCTCGGCGCAAAAACTTTGCGCCGCGAGTATTCGGCCCGCTTACCTTTATTCCATTGTTGGATCGGACGAAGGTACCCTACAACGCGCGAATATACTTCGCATGTACGTCCACATTTGGGGCATTCAAAGTGCTCACCTGAAAGGTACCCATGCACTGGACAAATGCTAAACGTGGGAGTCAAAGTAAAGTAAGGCAGACGATATCGCTCAGCAATGCGGCGCACCAACTCTTTTGTCGTTCGGATCGAGGGCAGCCGCTCCCCCAGATAAACATGCATCACCGTGCCCCCAGTGTATTTAGTCTGAAGTTCATCCTGCCAATCCAAAGCCTGGAAGAGGTCATCCGTCGCATCCACCGGTAGCTGGGTAGAGTTAGTATAGAAAGGCTCCGCATCGGGCACGTCACTATTTGCTGTAATGATGTCCGGATAACGATCTCTATCCAACAGAGCAAAGCGATAGCTCGTCCCTTCAGCGGGAGTCGCCTCAAGGTTAAAGAGCTGCCCTGTCTCTTCCTGATACTTTTGCAGTCGATCCCGCATAAAGTCCAATACCCGAGCCGCAAACTCGCGGCCTCGTTCGTCCGTCAGATCCACGCCCATAAAGTTCAAAAGGGCCTCATTCATCCCATTAAGCCCGATCGTATTAAAGTGGTTTGCCCAATAGCTGCCAAAGCGTGCCTTGATCCCATCCAAGTAATGACGAGAGTAAGGATAGAGCCCTCCCTCCGTAAAGCGTTCAATTACCCGTCGTTTAATGAGCAGACTCTCTTTGGCAATATCCATTAACTCGGCAACCCGCCGGAAAAAGTCCTCCTCACTTTTGGCCAAGTACCCGATCCTCGGCATATTCAAAGTCACAACGCCTATACTGCCAGTGAGAGGGTTAGCTCCAAAAAGCCCTCCTCCCCGCTTGCGAAGCTCTTTGTTTGAAAGTCGCAAACGGCAGCACATCGAACGAACATCTTCGGGATCCAAATCTGAATTAACAAAATTGGCAAAGTAGGGAATGCCATACTTGGCAGTCATCTCCCAAAGGGGATCGAGGTTCGGATTATCCCAATCGAAATCCGCCGTGATATTGTACGTAGGGATGGGGAAGGTAAAGACCCGTCCCTTGGCATCGCCTTCAAGCATGAGTTCGGCAAAAACCCGGTTCAAGAGATCCATCTCGGGCTGGAACTCTTTATACTGCGCCTCCTGAGGCTCTCCACCGATGATCACATAATCATCAGCCAAAGAGGAAGGCACCACCAGATCCATCGTCAGATTCGTAAAAGGAGTTTGAAAACCTACCCGTGTAGGTACGTTCAAATTAAAGATAAATTCCTGTAGGGCCTGGCGCACCTCCTTCTCGTCCAGCCCATCATACCGAATAAAGGGGGCTAGGTAAGTATCAAAATTAGAAAAAGCTACTGCTCCGGCAGACTCTCCCTGGATGGTATAGAAAAAGTTGACAATTTGCCCCAAAGCGGAGCGGAAATGTTTAGGAGGTTTGCACTCGATCTTACCAGGCACACCTCCAAATCCCCGAATCAAGAGGTCACGCAAATCCCACCCGCAACAATATACAGCCAGAATATAAAGATCGTGAATGTGAATATCCCCATGTAGATGAGCGTCCCGAATTTCCTTAGGGTAGAGGCGATTCAACCAATAAGCACTGTTCACAGCCGAGAAAATGTGGTTGTTCAAGCCCTGGAGTGAAAAACTCATATTGCTATTTTCATTCACTCGCCAGTCCAAATGCTCCAGATATCCCTCAACCAGCTCATTCGCATCCACCAAAGCCCGAATGTCTCTCAGCTTATTATGCAAATCACGGTAAAGGATATAGGCTTTGGCCGTCTTGGCATGACCATGCTTGATGAGCGCCCTTTCGACTAGGTCCTGAATGTCCTCGACGGAAGGAATCGCCCAATCTCCATAACGTTCATCGATCATCTCGACGACGGAATTAGAAACAAACACTGCTCGCTCGCGGTCGTCACCTCCTACAGCCTGGGCAGCCTTAAAGATCGCATTCGTAATCTTTTCCTGATCAAAAGGCACCAAGCGTCCATCACGCTTGCGGACCAACTTTACTCTACACTCGACCATTATTCCTCTGCCTCCAAGCTTTCAAGAGAAATCCTCCCTCATGCACTGTATATTATAGCCCCCTTCACGCATTTTTGCAAGACTTTTTGCGCAAATTCCCTTGGAATTTCCCCTAGCAGTTTAACTACTACTTCTAGTATGGTATAAGTATATTGACACACTATTTATTGCGTTATGGAGAGTAAAAGCCAAATACTTGAACTATGGATATCAGAAAAGAGTTATATCTGCAATTTTTATTGCAAACACTCTGCTTTGACGAGTCCCATCACCTCTCTATAATCATCGTCATTGACCATGTGAAAGGAGCTCAAACATTGAGGAAAATTTCCCTGCTCCGCCTTAGCCCTTGGGAACGTAACCTCTGGGCCGTCGTGTGGGCAGAGTTGCTCCTTTTCATTGCTTTTCAGGGCGCCTTTGTCTTTATGCCCTACTATGTCCAAACAATGGGACTCACTGACCCACAAAAAGTGGGTACCTGGACAGGTACTTATCAAGCCATTGGAGCTTTTGCGTTCGCTATCTTTACCCCTATTTGGGGCATGCTCGGGG